>JAIPJX010000193.1 GCA_021733945.1 Verrucomicrobiota bacterium
CTGAGGGCTCTAACTTATCGCACAATTCAAATGTCAATGAACATTCAGAGCTACCCAGCTCCAGAAATCCTCCCCTTCCAGGGGACAAAAAACCTGAGTGCCGCTTGATCTACGACATCTCAGATATCTAGTTTCGAACTGCCCACATCTTTAACAAATTCAAACCGAGTGTCAACGGTCTTTTTAAAAAAATCTTTCCTGTCCCGAATTTACCCCGCTTTTACTGGCCTTTTCGCAAATTCAGATTCGATTTTTTTCCCCATCATGCCACGCGGGATCCGTCGTCATTTGGCAATTCTGCGGAGAGGCCCTCGTTGTGGATTCCCCACTCCCCGCGGGTGATCCAGAGGGAGCGCACCTGCCGCATTACCGAAGGGATTTACATCTCCAGGCACAACCATGCGGCACCAGCTCAGGCCCCGGCCTTCTTCACGCCATCCCCACACGAGGAGGCATTCTGATTTTACAGCCGAACGTCCCATTTATGGACATCACAATCCAGGTTCTGGACACTAAGAAATGTTGCAGTGAAGATTTCTGACGGAAGTCCGCTCCGCCTCCTGCAATCGAGGATCCAATCCCGGATGCTCCTGAATTCAAGAGCGGCAATCGAACAGGCGGCAGGAAGTTCGGTCGGGCTTAATTCAGGAGCGCCATGGCCTGCTTTGTGCTGCTCAGACCGTTTCGCATATCTGAGACCGCAAACATTGGCGTTTTTCGTCCCGCAAGGGAGGAAATCTTGTCAGGACCACTCCAGGATAAGCCTTTGTTTATCTGAGAATTGTTTTAATTGGAATCGCAATCAAGTTATGGCCGAAACACTCGAAGAACTGGTCCTGCACATCAAGGCATCCATTCCACAGCCCAAGGCGCTGATAGATCTCAAACCCCATGAGAAAGGAAAATTCGTGACCTACAAATGGAACTCAAGGGAGTTTCTTGTAAAACTGAACATGGAGGTCATGGAACTCAAGAGCTCAAAGCTGTTCATCACAGGATCCTCAAGGCTGATGCAGTCGGCCCTGCTTTCCAGGAACAAGAACGAAAAGGTTCTGCAGACGGTGATCGAGACGCTGCATCAGTCCGAGGAAATGATGAAAAGCACCTACAAACGCGAGCAGGGACTGAGCCTGCTGCAATCCGTCAAGAAAACGTTGGAACGAATGGTTCCAAAAACCAAAACAATCACCTGATCCGCGAAGCGCCAGGATGGTTCCTTTGAAGCGGCGTTCGCTGACATCCCGTAAGCCCTCGAGAGGGTGGGGAAAACCTCCGGTGAACCGGTCTTGTCGGTGACCCACTGCCTGCACCTGCCGGGTCGGACCCGACCCACCTCCCTTCGGCCCAATCGCTTATCAGAATCCAGGAGGCTGGAACCTTGCCGACCCCAAGGAGACTGCCAGCACTGCTAGGCGGTTTCCCCGAGTTTTCGTTTCCTCTGGCGATCCCAGTAGGTGGAAATCAGGATACAGATCTCGTAAACCACCTGAAGCGCGACTGTCATGGCCATGGTGGTGATGATGTCCGCGGGTGTCAGCAGGGCGCAGATCGCGAAGTTCACCACAAACATGTAACGCCGCCCCTTGACGAGCATGGCGTGCGGAATGATCTCCAATCGAATGAGCGAAAGGATCACCACCGGCATTTCAAACATGAGCCCGACTCCCAGGAGGAACTTCGAGACAAACTCAAAATAAGCTTCTCCCCTCCAGGTTTCAGCGTCAAACCCGAGATATTTGTTATACTGCACCAGAGCTCCCAGGGAAAACGGGAGCAGGTAGAGGTAACACAGCACAATGCCCGTCATGAAAAACCCGGTTCCGACGGTGAACGCGATGAAGAAGTATTTTTTCTCCCTGCGTTTCAAAGCCGGCACAATGAACTGGCCGATAAAGAGGAGAATAAACGGCAAAGAAATGACCAACCCCGAGTAGAAAGCCAGTTTGAGCGAGATCATGAATCCACCCAAGGGATCGAACAACTCGAGGTTCGTCTGAATTCCGGAAACCTGCAGAGGATACTTGAGAAGCTCCGTAATGTATGGGGCGGCGATGAGGCAAATGATCATGCCAACCACCAGCGATGCACCGCTCTTGATGATCGTCCAACGAAGATCCTCCAAATGCTCGAGGAAGGACTTGACGGGACCGCCCCCCTCCTCTTCCTCTTCATCGGGTTCAAATTCACCGACAGCAACGGGGAGCGCACGCCGGGGTGGTGCCGGCGGACCGGACACCGCCGCGAGGGTGGAAGCTGGCTCGGTCTGCTCTTCCTTCACTGCGTACGGATCTTCATCCGGTGCCCCGTGGTGGGCGTCGTAATGATAGGGTCCGAGGTTGATGGATTCGTCGTTCGAGTGGTGATCGAACCCTCCGTTCCCCGCCGGATCGTGGGAAGTCTGCTCAACGCCTGAATCGGCGCCGTAGTTCTGCGAAGCCGCCCCGGGGTCCATTCCGGGAGGCATCTCTGCCGGTTCGTTGGAATCGGATGCCCCGGTCGTATTTCCAGACTCAGGAGAGGTCCCCTCAGCAGCAGGCTGGACCGGACCGGATTCGGGAACGTGGGAAGCATCATCCGACTGGATCGACCCGTCCAAATTATCGTTGCCTTTGGGAAACGGCTCGTCCCTTTCGTTAGCCATGGAACAAACAGATCGAATTGAACCCGCCTAGACCTTGGATCCGGGGGGCTCGTTTTCCTTCGATTCAGCCTCTTCAGAGCGGGGTTGAGACCGTGGCACCGTTGGAATTTTTCTGGATTGCGTAGGGGGCGGCGGAGCATCGAGATCGAGGGCGGATTCCAAATCATCCTGAATCTCACGGGTGGATTTCTTGAACTCGCGTATTCCCTGCCCAAGTCCGCGGGCCAGTTCGGGAAGCTTTTTGGCGCCGAACAGGATCAAAATCCCCAGCAGGATCAGGAGGATTTCCCAACCGTTCAACATCGCAAACATTTCTTGATTCATAGGCGCCTGATTGTCGTTTGAGCGAAACTAAGCCAGCGGTTCGATTTAGTAAAGTGGCAAAAACCCCGCATATTGCCGCTTTGACTTAACTGGTTGCCAACGCTACACAAAGGGGCATCGCCATGCAAACACACACACACTGCCTCCTGGTCTGCCTGCTTTTAATCGATCCACTGGTCAACTCCTCTGCGGCAGCCGACCGCAAATCCAGCCACCGTGACTGGCAAATCTACCATGGTGACTACGGCGGTTCCCACTATTCGGAGCTCGACCAGATCAATCGTTCCAACGTCCAACAGCTCGAACTGGCCTGGATCTGGCATTCAGGGGACTCCGGGGACACGATCGAATGCAACCCGATCATCGTCGACGGCGTGATCTACGTGACAACACCTTCCCTCAATTGCGTGGCGTTGGATGCGAAAAAGGGGACGCCACTCTGGCGGTTTGACCCCTGGGACGGACGGCGACGCGGCGGAGTGAACCGAGGGGTGAGTTATTGGTCCGACGGCGCGAATGACCGCCGGATCTTTCTTTCCGCCGGTGATTTCCTTTATGCGCTCAACGCGGAGACCGGCCGCCCGGTTGCCTCGTTTGGATCGGGCGGGAAAATCAGCCACCGGGAGGGTTTCGACACCGATGTGTTCTTTCTTGGAGTCGGCAACAATACGCCCGGCATCGTATGGAAGGATCTGATCATCCTGGGATCCACAACGGGAGAAGGCCCCAACCAGACGGCACCCGGGCACATTCGGGCCTTTGATGTGCGCACCGGCAAACGGCGCTGGATCTTTCACACCATCCCGCATCCGACTGAGTTCGGCCACGAGACCTGGTCGCCGGATTCCTGGAAAAAAGTCGGCAGTGCCAATTCCTGGGGCGGGTTTACGCTGGACGCCGAGCGCGGCCTGGTCTTTTTCGGAACCGGCTCGGCGGCTTACGATTCCTGGGGAGGCAACCGGATCGGACAGAATCTTTTTGCCAATTCAACGGTCGCCCTGAACGCGGACACCGGGGAGCGCCTCTGGCATTTCCAGGCGGTGCATCACGATTTGTGGGACTACGATCTGCCAACCCCTCCGGTCCTGGCCCGCCTGGAACGGGACGGCCGGATGATCGACGCCGTGGTGCAACCGACGAAGATGGGCCATTTGTTTGTGCTGGATCGCACCACGGGCGAACCTCTCTATCCGGTGGAGGAGCTGCCGGTGCCGAAATCGGAAATGCCCGGAGAAGCAAGCTGGCCCACTCAGCCCTTCCCTCCCCCGGAGTTCAGGCTCGCCCAGAATCGCCTGACCGAAGCGGAGGTGACCGACCTGAACGACAATGCCCGCGCCAAAGTGCTGAAGGACCTCAAGGACATGGTCACGGGTGATGTTTTCACCCCTCCCGGGTATCGGAGTTCGGTCGCCCTCCCCCAGTTCAACGGCGGTTGCGAATGGGGCGGTGCGGCGTTTGACCCGGAATCCAACTGGGTGATCGTGAATGTGAGCAACGAGGCCGAGTTCACGTCAATGGTGCCCGCACGTCCACCGGAGAACATTACTTTAAACGCGCTGGGACAACATATTTACCGGAGCGTATGTTCGTTCTGCCACGGCCTGGCTACGCCGGTCAACCCGGCATCCCCCTCCCTGAAGGATGTGCGCACCCGCTTATCCAGGCAGGACATTCGGGCCCTGATGCAAACCGGCAGGGGTCAAATGCCCTCCTTCAGCCAGTTCACCGACCTGGAAACACGGGCCGTGATTGCGTTTCTGTATGACGAGGGTCAGGGGGAAATGCTGCAAACCAGGGATCTCAAGATCAGTTGGGCTGAAGACATTCCGGTGGTAT
This sequence comes from Verrucomicrobiota bacterium, assembly GCA_021733945.1. Classification (GTDB taxonomy): domain Bacteria; phylum Verrucomicrobiota; class Verrucomicrobiia; order Limisphaerales; family SIBE01; genus JAIPJX01. The sequence continues at coordinate 4,802 of JAIPJX010000193.1, forward strand.
CCACGGGACATCACGACTGGCGGGATCCCGAGGGGTTTCCCGTCAACAAACGCCCCTGGGGCACGCTCAATGCCGTCGACCTCACCCACGGCAAACGGGTCTGGCAGGTGCCCCTGGGCACCTATCCGCAGCTGGAAAAACGCGGGGAACCTCCCACCGGAACCTTCAACATCGGCGGTCCGGTTGTGACCCGGGGCGGACTGGTATTCATCGGAGCCGCCATGGACGAACGGTTTCACGCCTACGACAAACAAACCGGTCAGCTTCTCTGGGAATACCAGATGGAAGCCGGAGGTTATGCGACGCCATCCACGTATGAGTGGGAAGGACGCCAGTATGTGGTGATCGCCGCGGGAGGCGGGGGCAAACCCGGGACCCGCCGCGGGGACGCCTTTTACTGCTTCGCGCTGCCTGAGTGACCTCCAGCCCGGGCGGCCTGCGACCACCCATCCGCCAGATCCGGCAGCGTTTGCTCAAGAATCGATCGAATGGCAGTCCGTTCCGCCAGCGGGATGTGCTCGAATCCGGGTGCGCGGCCGGAGAGGGCTTCATCCAAATACTCGTAAACCTGAGCTTTCAACAGGACGGGAAGCCCCTGGAAAAGGGGACTGTAGATCATGTAACTGCACCGGTACCGGAACAAACGGGCACGCAACTCGAAGTCCTTGAGCGATCGCCCCTGCGAATCGGTCCGTTTCCCATCCAGAAAGTCGTGTTTGAAAGCTGGATCTCCACCGATTCCCACTTCCGGGAGTGACGCTTCATCGACGAAAAGAAGATACCGGGCCAGCTCCTTCGCCTGCTCTTCCAAGATTTTTCCATGCGCAGCCGTCAGTTTCCCGTCATCCAGGTGCAGGTGGGTGCGCACCCGGTAGGAAGCTTCCACGGCCCGGTTCACGAACCCAAGCTGATGTTCGTGTACCAACTGCGGGAGCACATCGCTGGTAGCCACCGGATATTGCTGGAAGTCGAAGAGGGCCCCCGGCTCGATCGGTGTCCGGGTCAATTCACCCGAAGCGAGGGACCCGATCAGATTTCCCCAATGCCCACCGATGTCGCGGTCCCCCGTGACATACCATCCCCCGAATCGGTCCTCGAACGGAACGGCGTGACCGGTCTGATTTTTCCGGAACGCGATCAGGCTGCCTCCGGTGGGGCCCGGCACCACGGATTTGACCACCAGGCCGGGTACATAGTTGGTCTCCTCGGCAGCATGACAGTTCATGCACCGGTTTGAGCGCTGCATCACCAGCGGCTGATCCTTTTTCGGGATGTCAAATATGTAAAAAACGGCGCCCAATTCTGGATCCAGCGCGATGACCTCGATCTGGCCGCCAGGAATAAAACCCAAATAGACGTCCTCACTGAAATAGAGCGCCCGGGGGTTGCGCGGAGATATCAGCCGGAGCTGCAGGCTGGTTGTGGAGAATACCAGCATCTGGGAGGAAGCAGGCACCCCGAGGGCCTTGAGCAGACTCAGGACAAAAGCGCGTTCTCCAGTGCGATCCAGAGGAATGGAACCGGATTCAAGCGCCGTTTTGAGATTCGTAACCCGGTCCGCAGGGGTTCGGCCGTAATAATTGTGGGGTTGCTTCCCGATCTCATCGTAGTCCTGCTCGGATCGAACAGACCCCGCGAGTTGCAGGGAAAGCAGGACCCATAAGAAAAAAGCCACCCGCCTCGAGCCGTTACCCGTCTGCGGCATGGCGCGCCCCGCCAGAAAGCCGGAGAACCTCGATCGATGATCGAACAGTCTAGGCGAGAAGTCCTTGAACAAATTTATCTACTTCCTGCCGAAGCTCATACATTTCTCCGGTCATGAGGAGAAACTCGTCGCCGGTCTGCTTCAGTTCGGTTTGGATGGCGTCGGAAATCGCCTGTTTTCTGGGCTCGCTCAGAGGGTCGGTGGTCAGCACGGCAAACAGGTTTCCCAAGCAGACCATCCGGGCAATCGCATGCTGATCGACCCATTGCTGTCCCCGCTGCAGATCTCCAAGCGTATGCATGAGACAGGCGTTTCTCACTGAATCAGGAAGCGCCCAATGGATCGAAAGCCGTGCACCCAACCCCGAACTTGCGGGCAAATCCAGCGCCTGCTCCGCCTCGCTGAACAGGCACTCCTCTGAATCGCAATGGGTTCGCAACGCCAAATACTGCTCCGGAAAAAACTTCAAATACACCAATTTGCCAATGTCATGGAGCATGGAGGCCGACCACAGCTCCTCCAAGGCCAACAATGGATCGTATTTTCTCGCAAGGTATTTCGTGCACACCGCCGTGTAAAACGAATGCGCCCAAAATTGACTCAGCTCCTCCTGGTCACGAACGCCCAGAGTATTGATCACGGAAAGCGAAAGCACCAAACGACTGATTTCATCCAAACCCAGGAACGCGGCTGCAAACCGGGCGTCAGAAACCTTCCGGGGCAACCCATAATAGGCCGAATTTGCGATCTTGAGGACCTGAGCCAACAAGGCAGGATCCGCACGGACAAGTTCGGCTATTTCTTCCATGCCGGCGTTTGGATCGTTTTTCAACCGCTCGATCTTCATCACAACCTCCGGCAACGGCGGCAGCACGCAGGAGGCGCCAAACAGGGAAGACGGATCCATCGCCCCTCCCGCAGAGGTGACGGGAGGCGATTTTCGGTCACCGGGACCGCCCCCTGGCAACCGATTCGGAACACGGTGCCCGGCAATGGTCGGGGCGTCGTCGGCTTTGAAATTCATAGGGCCAATCGTTAATGAACGAGGGATTGAAAACCGGGCATCGACTCCATAATTCCACGGATTGGCCATGGGGTCCACCTTATCTTCGCTCCGATTCCATGATCTTGTCACAGTCACCCGGTGTCGAGCGCGAAAATGTCGCCATGGAACAGACTTTCTCGGACCCTAATCCGCAGCGAGAATTGATGCACGCACGAATCGGCACTAATGGGCGACGGCGGTCAGGGACGCTTGTTTGGCCTGGGCCTTTTTGATATCGATACCAGCCATTTTTGCGATCGTCTTCTTAACCGTCTCCAACATCTGCATGCCACGCTCACGCTGATAGACACTCCCAACCATTCCCTCGACCTCGCCCAGGGTTTCCATCATGCCCTCAATGGTTTTTTGATGGTAATTCTTTACCACCAGAGCCGACTGCATCAAAGACGAAGCTCCGGTAATAAACACCTTGGTGCCCTTCACCTCAAACACTTGGAGATTCTGACGAACCAGAAAGGTCCTGCCGTTCCATACAAACGTGACGTACTTGCCCTCCTCGCTCGGCTTGATCTGAAGGATCGATTTGGGCTGCGGCAACGTCCGCTTCAAATGCTGAATCAATTCGTCAAGGTCGGTAATCATTGTAGTCTTCGTTAATCCTGACAGCTCTCATCGTCGATGATCCAATTCTCGACTCAGGCGAACATGTCTCGCAGCAAGTCACAAAACATACTTAAGCAGGAATCATGCCGAACTTTCCATTAAACACCAAAACAAACCTATTGATTTTATAACCAACGATTTGCGAATACCCATAAAATTTAATCATTCCGATCCGATGCCGAACGGGAAACTCAGACAAAGAGAAAACCGTCTCCAAGAGACAGTTTGGAGACAGTTTTTGGACACGTAAAGAAACACACAAACACTCAAAAGTTTCTGACACCAAATCCACCTTTTGCTGAAAACGCCTTGCCGAAATCCGCCATGGCCGTGCTCCCCAGAGAGGTTCGAGCCCGAAGATCCGCCAGAAACCTCTGGTTTTGCACAATGGTCCTCAGGGCTTTCGACGAATTGTTCTCTTTGACCTCAATCGCAGAGCGTTTCGCAACCGCGCGCGACTCAGCCAAGTTCAACCCTGCACTGGCCGTCGCACCCTGCCGATCCGACACTCGGGAAGCCCGCCCCGATGCACGCCCCTTTGCCACCGGCTCGATCACCTTCATATCACCCGGGGAGAGAAGCTTCGCCGCGGCAAAAGACCCAACCGCAGCAGCCTTCGCCGTGCTTCCCGATCCGACGGGGTCAACGGCACTCACTAAAAGCGTTTGCCTCATAGCCGTCTCAACACGTTTGTCTCACAACAATTCACAAGAGACCGAAAAGCCGCTTTCATGCCAAATCCTTTTTGAAGCTCTCAGCATCACCATACCAAGCTTATTTTCTTATGCTTACAGAAAATCCTTAATATTTTGTTCCTGTTTCAAACAGAAAACACCCCGAGTTGAGGTCTTTATTTTGTTTCTAAAAAACATAACCGGACACTCTTAAGATACATATTGTTGGAACGTTTTTTGAATCCCATTCCGCAAAATAGAAACACATTTCAAGACAACATGAACACCGCTCCCGATTCCGTAACCGCCGCTGCTGCCGGGGCAGACATCCGCTCCAAACGGACTGCCCCTGTGAACGATCTCGGCGGCGGCAGCTGCCGAGCAGGGTGGACCTTGGTGGGGGTGGCGCCTGGAGGAGGGCAGAGTCTGTCGCGCTGCGACAGACAGGTGCCGCGTCCAGCGGTGCAAGCGACGCCGAGCGCGGGTGCTGGACTGCGCTCTGCCGCGCGCACTCCAAAACATCGTCGTTCTTCGGGCGGCATGCCTTGGAATTCATCGCTATTGCAGGCACGAATCCCCTCGCCAAAACCCCTCGCCATGTCGAGCGCACCGGAGCGCGGCGATGCCAACTGGCTGGACCAACAGGGCAGCTAAATGGCCACCGTCGCGGCGGAACCCGCGTTCCGACTCCCGCGAGCCAGGGGCATCGGCGACACCAAGGATTATCGGGTTGCAGAAATGCCACCGGTCAACACGGGGTTGCTGATGGCGAACTGGCCTGGCGGCAGCATGACGGCGGACACGAAGATCGCTCAAACATGAAGCCCTGCATCACCTGGGCAAACCGGCTTCTCAATCGCGCGCCTCCACCGGAGGACTCGAAGAATTAGAGCGGCGATTGCTCGACGATTTCGGCCGAACCGGATCTACTGGCTGGATGCCGCAACTTTGGGCGGGCCAGCCAGCGGCAACCGATAACAGGCGGCTTCCTGCGAGTTGCGCACGT
>JAIPJX010000194.1 GCA_021733945.1 Verrucomicrobiota bacterium
CGCCACCGGAACCCGTCTCCCCCCCTCCAGAACCGGCGGCCGCACTGGCTCCGGCGCAGCCACCCCTCCAACCGTCGGCACCGCCTCCAGCCACCATTGTCTCCAGAGCGGAGGCACTTCGAATTTACAACGAAGGCGTGCGTCTGCTGCGCGGCGACGGTGTGCCTGTCGATGCTCCCAAGGCATTCCAGCTGTTCTCCCAAGCCGCCGAACTCGGTGATCCGCAGGCGGAACATAATCTGGGAATCCTCTACCTGACCGGGACGGGCATTGCCCGGGACAGCGTCAAAGCCGCGCAGTGGATTCGGAAAGCGAGCGAACACGGGGTGTCCGAAGCGCAGTTTAAGCTGGCAGGCTTACTCGCAGCGGGACTGGGCACCACCAACGATTTCGCCGAAGCAGCCGTCTGGCTGCGAAAGGCCGCGGATCAGGGACACATCGAAGCTGCCTACAATCTTGCAACGTTTCTGGTGGAAGGCAGGGGCGTGACCGAGGATCCCAAGGAAGCGGCCCGCTGGTTTCGCGTCGCTGCCGAGAGCGGGAAAGGCACGGCACAGTCCAATCTCGGAGTGCTCTACGCACGGGGCCAGGGAGTGACCCAGGATTTTAAGGAAGCGTTTAAATGGTTTCGGCAAGCCGCCGAACAGGGATATCCCTCAGCCCAATACAATCTGGCCCGGTACTACGTTGAAGGAAAAGCCGTGGAGACGGATCTGGTGGAAGCCTACAAATGGTACCTGCTCGCATCCGAACGCGGAGACCCCGATGCGGACCGGGAACGGCTGGAACTGTCCCTCAAAATCTCCCCCACCGACATGGCCGAGGCAATCCGACGCGCAACCCAGCTGTCCGCGCGCTGGCAACCGGTGCCCACCGAACTTCCAGAAACCACCCCCGGTCAAACTTCACCGTCCGAATGATCTCCTCAATCCCCCGGCGGAACTGAGGAGAAAATGGATCACCAACGGGCCAGTCGACGGGCAAACACTCGATCCATTCACCATGACACGCTGGCTGACCCTCTTCACCAATCTGTTCCCGGTCTGGGTTGTGGCAGGCGGAATCCTTGCTCTGATCCACCCTCCGCTGTTCACCTGGTTCAAGGGACCGTTGATCGTTTGGGGACTGGCGGTCATCATGTTGGGAATGGGGATCACGCTCAGCTTGGAGGATTTTAAACGCGTCCTGCTGATGCCCAAATCCGTGGCGGCCGGGTTGATGGCCCAGTTCTGCATCATGCCGTTTCTGGGATGGGCCATTGGCCGGGTTTTGGGTTTGCCCACACCGTTCGCGGTCGGATTGATCCTGGTGTCGTGTTGTCCGGGAGGCACCGCATCGAATGTGGTCGCGTACATCGCCAGGGCGCATGTTGCGTTGTCCGTGCTCCTCACCATGTGCTCGACCTTTGCGGCAATCCTCCTGACTCCGTTGCTGACGAAATTCCTCGCGGGAACCCTGGTCCCGGTGGATGCGTGGAAACTGTTTCTGGACACGGTTCAAGTCGTGTTGCTGCCCGTCCTGTGCGGGATCGGACTCAATCATTTCTTTCCCAAAACGGTCAAAGCGGTACTGCCCATCTCCCCGCTGGTGTCCGTGGTGACGATCGCCCTGATTTGCGCCAGCATCATCGGAAGCAGCGCCCCCGCAATCAGGCAGTCCGCGGGCATTCTGCTCACGGCGGTTTTTCTGCTTCACAGCTTCGGCTTCGGGCTCGGATACCTCTTCGCCCGATTGCTCAACTACGAGGAGATCATCTGCCGGACGGTTTCCATCGAGGTGGGAATGCAAAACTCCGGACTGGGCACCGTGCTCGCCCGGAACAATTTTTCAGATCCACTGACGGCCGTGCCCTGCGCGCTGTCGGCAACGTTTCATTCGGTGATCGGGAGTTTCCTGGCCGCGGTCTGGCGCCTGCGACCACCCCGGTCGAATTGATTTTGCATTTTCAGGGTGACCTGCTCTTATCGCTCGTGGACACTCAACCACAAACGGAAAGGAACTACGTGAAACAATTGATTTTTTTGGGTCTGGCCTGGTTCGCGATCACAACATCCCATGGCGCTGCCGTGTCGCTTTCAGACGGTAAAACTTTTCACGGATGGGAAGGCGATCTCAAAACAACCTGGCGAATCCAGGATGGCGCGTTTGTGGGCGGGTCTCTGACCGGGAAGGTTCCGCACAACGAATTTATTTGCACGGAACGCAGCTACACCAATTTTGTACTTCGCCTGAAGTTCAAACTGGTCGGGAGCGGCGATTTCAACAACGGCGGTGTGCAGGTGCGAAGCAAACGCATTTCAAATCCACCCTATGAAATGAGCGGGTATCAGGCGGACATGGGGGATGGATGGTGGGGATCGCTGTATGACGAATCCCGCCGGAACAAGGTTCTGGTGAAGGCCGACCCGAAGCTGATCGAGGAGATACTCAAGCGCGACGACTGGAACGATTACGAAATCCGATGCGAAGGCAGGCGGATCCGGATTTCGCTGAACGGTCACCAGACCGTCGATTACACGGAACCGGACAGTTCCATTCCACAGCACGGCCTGATCGGACTGCAGATTCACGGAGGGGGCCCCGCCGAGGCTTCCTACAAGGAGATCACCCTTGAGGAGTTACCCTGAGCTGAACTTCGGCACGAAAGTCCATGGACGTCACCCGTCCGCGATTCGCCTCGTCCGCGGACTAATCTCTGCAGCCCTCTGGTTCACCTGCCTGCTGGCGGGAGTCCCCCTGCAGGCAAACCAGATCCAACCGTTGGCGATCCCGGAACTCATCCACCCTGCCGAACTCATCGTTCGCGCCACGGTGCTCTCCAAGAGTTGCGAGAAGGATTCCGAAGGACGCATCTACACCCGGGTGGAACTCGACGCGGCTGAGATTTGGAAGGGCAATCGGGGACCGGGCCGCCTGACGGTGGTGCACGGCGGAGGAACGCTCGGCGAAGAACGGGTGCTCGTGCCCGGCCAGGTTGATTACCGAATCGGGGACGAGGCTGTGTTGTTTCTCGTCTTCAATTCCCGGGGAGAGGCCGTGACACTGGCCATGTCCCAGGGAAAATTCGAGGTCTTCCAGAGTGCGATCGACGGGGAATGGCTGGTCAAAAATCCGTTTCACGGAACCGTTCCCCGGAAAGACAAATCCGGCCCCCAACCGGAGACCGCCCCACCGCTGCCGCTGGCAAAACTCCGAACCCTTGTTCAGAACCTGGAGAAGTAATGATTCGAAACCTCCTGCTCCTGCTGGCGATCGGATGCTGTTCCGCGCACGGATTCGTGGCCTATCTGAATCAAAACGGCAATCCTCTGAAATGGGCCCTGGCGAATCCACCCGGTTTCGTGCACACCAACGTCGTGAACCGCCAAACACGAGCCGTCCGCTACTGGATCGGTGCGAATGCCTACTCTTCAGGGAACCGGGCTGCCGAACTGAACGCGGTTCGCGCCTGTTTCGGCCAATGGGAGTCCCTGCCGGGAACAACACTCCGCATGGAAGAGGGCGGATTGTTGCCAGGCAGGGTGGACATCAATGTCTCGGATCATACAAACGCCGTGTTTTGGGTGCGGGACAACACACTCGTGAATGGAGAGCGGGACGACATCCGAGGGCTGCGAGGTCTGACCGTGGTAGCGTTCAGCGCGGACAACACCCTCCTGGAGGCGGACATTGTGCTCAACGGCTTCGAGTTCGAATGGCTGACAGACCTCGAAGACCAGGTCACCCATCAACCTTTTGTGGAAGCTTCGCTGCTCCATGAAATCGGACATTTCATCGGGCTGGATCACTCCCCCGTGGGAGGCGCCACCCTGGCCCTGGGAGGTTTGGGCCTGAGCGCCGAACTCGGCTTGTCGAGTGACGAGACCGCGGCCGCCCGCTACCTTTATCCTCCAGATTCGAGCCTGCAGGCGACTCTTTCCGGGAGGGTTACCATGAACGGAAATCCTGTATTCGGTGCCATGGTCATCGTGGAGTCCGAAGCCGGCAACGTGGTGTCGGGCACCGTCTCCGCGCCAACCGGAGCGTATCTCATCCCGGCCATTCCTCCCGGACGATACCAGGTCCGGGCAACGCCGTTTGATCCCGCGGATGCGGCCGATCCGTCCGCCCTGATTCGCGGAACCGACATTGCCTTCGATTACGAAAACGTTGACACCCGGTTCCTGCCGAGCGCAGAACACAGTGTTCTCCTGACCGCGAACACCCCGGCACAACTCGACATTTCGGTGACAGCCGGAGAACCCGCCATTCGCATCAGCGCCATCAGCATGCCGAACGATCTGGAGGCGGTCGTGACGGCCAATCGTTGGGCGGCGACGATTCGCCCGGGACAATCCGATCTCTACGTGGGCGTGGTTTCGCGATCCCTGCCGACCGGGGGCGCTACACTCACCGTCACGGGCAACGGATTGGTTTTGGGTGATCCCATATTCAAGCCGAATCGCCTGGACGGAGGACGTCACGCAATCGTGGTGCCAATCCGCGTCCTGGCCGATGCCACCCCGGGTCTGCGCAGTCTCGTGGTGCGCCGCGGCGCGGATGTGGCTTACGCGAACGGTTATCTGGAAGTCCTGCCCACAATTCCGGATTTCAACTTCGACGGGTTGGACGACCGGTTCCAGCGCCGTTTTTTCCCGGTATTCACGACGCCGGACGCAGCGCCGGACGCCGATCCGGACGGTGACGGATTTGACAATCGCCATGAGCACGCAACCGATTCCGACCCCACCGATCCCCTCTCGGTCAAGTTCCGCATTGAAAGCGTGACGCTCACAGCCGCGGGCACCGTCGTGCGATGGCAGAGCGGGATCGGCGAACGTTATCAGGTTGAACGCAGATCGACCGTCGCCGGGAGCGCATGGGAACCCGTCGGGGATCCTGTGACCGCGCAGGCGTCATCCACGGAATTCACAGACAGCGGGTCGCGCCGGGAAGTGCAGTTCTACCGGATCCAAGCGATCCCGTGAGCATCGTTTCGGAGCATCAGGCCCTGAGTTTCGTGGCGAGATCCTGAGCCAACGCCTCGGCTTGAGACGGTTCGCCCTTGACCTGACCTTGCCGGCGCTCCCCGTCGATAAACGAAACGGCGTTGAGGCAAAGTTCCCCATCAACCATCTGCGCATGGGCGCCGATCGGGCTGAGGCATCCCCCACCCATGGCAGCGAGGAAGAAACGTTCTGCCAGGACACACTGGAGAGTGCCCGGATCGTTGAGCCGGTCGCAGATGGCCTGCACCCGGGGGTCGCCCCTGCGAATCTCAATCCCGATCGCGGCCTGCCCAACACACGGAATCATGGATTCGACCGGAAGATGGATGGCAAGCAGGCCGTCGGGCGCTTCGAGGGGGGCACCCGCCGGCTCCGCCGAATCGGGAAGGGAGTGCACCAACCGGCCATCAGGCTGGATATGAAAATGCAAACGGTTCAGCCCAGCCGCCGCGAGCACGATCCCGTCCAGTTCCCCCATCGAAGCCAGCTTCGAAAGCCGGGTGCCGACATTTCCGCGGATGGGTGAAAACCGAAAGTCCGGGCGAATTGAAGACAGTTGCGCCTGGCGTCGGGTGCTCCCCGTGCCGATCTGGGCGTTCTCGGGAAAATCCGCAACGGTGACATGCGGAGCTAATCCGCGACCCCAGGTTTCCGCGGGGTTGGAGGGTTTGAAGGTCGCGTCCCGGTAGATTAATACATCACGGACATCCACCCGTTGGGAGACCGCGCCGAGGATGAGGCCGTCGGGAAGTTCGGTGGGCAGATCTTTGAGGCTGTGAATCGCCAGGTCTGCGCGGTTCTCCAGGAGCTCGTGCTCAAGTTCCTTGGTGAACAAACCCTTTGCCGGCGGGGGCAGAGCGGGATCGGGCGCACTCCGCTGCAGTCGGTCGCCGGTGGTCTTGACGATCTGAATCTCGAATCCAAGTTCCGGAAAGGCTGCCTGGCATTGGGCAAGAATGGTTCGGGTCTGAGTCAACGCAAGGGCGCTGCCCCGGGTAACGAGGGTGATCGGGCGGTCAGACATACGCGGCGGGTGGGGTCGTGTCAGGTTAACGATGCGGAGTGGGAATCCTGGGGAACGCGGCCAACAGACCTCGCGCTTTTTCACGGATGATCGCCTCACAGCGGGCCGATTCTTCCTCCCGTTGTTTTATGTAGCCGTTGGCGATGGTCTGGAGGTCATCGACATTGTACAGATACACGTTGTCCATGAAATTGACCTCCGGATCGATGTCCCGGGGCACGGCAATGTCGATCAAGAGGAGCGGCCGGTTGCGGCGGCGCTTCATCATCGGGAGCAGTTTGTTGCGATCCAGCAGGTAGTGGGGAGCCGACGTACTGCTGATGGCAATGTCGATCCGATCGAACTCGGTATCCCACTGATCGAAGGGCAGCGCGCGACCTCCCAGGACCTTTGCCAGGGCTTCGGACCGCTCGAACGAGCGGTTGGTCACCACGATATCCGTGACACCCCGACTCACGAGGGCGCGGGCTGCTTTTTCGCTGGTATCCCCTGCTCCGATCACCAGGACGGTGCGATCGGACAGGGTGTTGAAGATTTTTTCGGAAAGCTCAACGGCGACCGAGCTGACCGAGACGCTGCCTCGCTGGATGCTGGTGTCGGTGCGCAGCTGTTTGGCGACGTTGAAGGCTTTTTGGAACGTCTTGTTCAGGCGTCCACCGGTCTGCTTGTGCTCGAGTGCCAGCTGATAGGCCTTCTTCAGCTGACCGAGAATCTCGGTCTCACCCAGCACCATCGAATCCAGCCCGCTGGCGACCTTGAACAAATGTTCCAGACTGGAGGGTTCGGAGAACGAATAAACGGAGTCGTCCCGACTGTCCTCCATTCCATGGTAACCGTACAAAAAGTCGCGCAGCACCGAAAAGCTCCCCGTGTCATCCAGATCCGTCACGGCGTAGAGCTCGACCCGGTTGCAGGTCGACAGGATGACGGCTTCATGCACAGCCCCCGTGTCCCGAAGCTTTTGCAGAGCCTGCGGAATCGCCGCTTCCGGAAATGAGAATCGCTCTCGAACCGTGACGGGGGCGGTGTGATGGCTCAATCCAACAACGACTATCGGCATACCCTTTGAATCTGGAGTGCATGGCCCCGAACCGTCGCCCGAATGCGGCGGTCTCCCATAACGTCGTGAGCCCTGAATGTCCCCTGGACCATCATCTTAATTCTGGTGGATTGCGGAAAGGAGGTTGGTCCCCCAAAAGGTCAACAACACGAAGGTAAACCCTCCGACCGCCCCAAGCACAAACCGGCGCCCCCGCAGTGCGAACTTCCAGCGCATCAGAAGCAATCCCGAATACATGAGCCAGACGATCACGGACCAGAGAATCTTGGCGTCCTTGGTCCAGTAAACACCATCGGTTTCCTTGAGGTAACGGGCCCCCATGGCCAGCCCAATGGTCAGCAGGATCAGGCCTCCGGCCGAGAGCCGGCCAATGATGAGCTCGAGTCTCTGAATGGGTGGGAACATCGAAAACACCGCGCGGAGCTTGCGCACCTTGAGGTCGCGCTCCTGTGTGAGATACATCAAGCCTGCCACCGAGCTCAGGCCGAAAGCTCCATACGCCAGCAGGACGGAGGCTGCGTGCATGCTGGCCCAGCCTCCCTCAAAATGGGGAGTTCCCCCGTGCGGCGGATCCAGACTGGGCATGAGGGCGAACACACCGATGCCAAAGAGCAGGGGAGAAGCAAACGCACCGAGAAACCGCAGTCGGGACCAGGCTCCGAGTACGAGATAGGCACCGACGATGGTCCATTCGAGAAAAATGGTCGCTTCATACAGATTGTTGACCGGACATCGGGACAGCGAGAATCCGCGGCCGATCATGGCCAGGGTGTGCGATCCAAACCCAGCCGCCAGGAGGCAGTAACAGACGCGGTTGTCCTGCCGGAAGCCTTTACGCCAGAGAAACACCGAGTAAATGGTGCTGACTCCGTAAAAGGCCACGGCGAACAGAAAGAATGTCCGGTCTGTGATCCAACTCACCCTGTCAGGTTAGTCAACGAATCGAGTGCTGCAAGTAGCAAAACAGGATTCTTTGACCGGCGAAGGGTTGCCGGGAGAAAAGAAGGGTTCTGAAAGGGCTGTAAGCCGAATTCTGTCTGCCCGGGCGAATGAACGCCAGGGGAGGGGATCATTTGTCTTAGCGGCCAGTACCCGAAACCGACCAGCAACCATCGCGAACGACGGTCCACCGGTGTGGAGCGGGCAACCCCGCGGTTTCCTATTTGGCCTTGCACCAGATGGGGTTTTCCGTGCCCCCTCGATTACTCTCGGGGCGGTGGGCTCTTACCCCACCTTTTCACCCTTACTCCGGCACGGCTTGTGGCCAGCGCCGGAGCGGTTTTATTTTCTGTGGCACTTTCCGTCAGCGGGTCTCACGACACCGCTTCCCACGTGTATCCCAGGCTCAAAGTCCCGGGTTACGCGGCATCTTGCCCTATGGAGTTCGGACTTTCCTCTTCCAGTTTTCACCAAAAGCGACCCCCCGCCCTTCCAGAACCGGAGTCATCCTATGGTTGGCAAATCGGAATAGCAAGTGAGGAGAAATCCCGCGATTCCTAGTCCACCGCCGCCAGATCCATGTGGTTGGCGTAATAAAGAATACGGCCACAGTTCGGGCAGCAGACAATTTCCTGTTGCTGCTGGCAGGAAAGAACCACCTGCGCAGGCAGTTTCATGTGACACCCGCCGCAGACACTGCGATCGACTCCCACGACACTGGATTCGCCCTTTTGTTTGCGAAGCCGCTGATAACGGACCAGGGTCGATTCGTCCACAGCGGATTTGAGATCGTCGTAGTTGGTTTCCAATTCGGTCAGGTGCGCCTTGAGACTTTTTTCGCGATCGCCCAGGGCAGCCATTTGAGACCGCACCGCATCGGTCGCCTCCTTGGCGGACTTGGCGGCTTCGGCGATTTCCCCCGTCACCTTCTCAGCCTGCTCCATCAATTCGAGCTGCGAATCCTCAAGTTTCGCGATCGCGGCCTTGCACCCCTCGATTTCGTGCCCCAGCGCACGGTATTCCTCGTTTTTCTTCGTCTGAAACTGCTGGATCGAATATTTTTCGATCTGCAATTTCTTGGCATCCACTTCGAGCTCGAGTTCTTTACGCTCGGTTTCGATCTTCCTGCCCTTCATTTTGGTGGCTTCGAGATGGGAATCAGAGGCGTTGAGGCGGTTTTCGAGAGCTTGACGCTCGGGGCCCATGCTCGCCAATTCGGCTTGCACCCGGGCAATCTTCTTGTCGCGGTCCTGAAGAATGAGCAGTTTTTCAATTACCTCAAGCATTGGCTAATCCTTTTTCAGCATGCCAGAGGTTAATGATTCGATCAGGACAAGTCAATTCGTCTGAAAGAAACGAACGGATCCCATCTGAAAATTGAACAATTTCCAAAACCCGCCGTCCAACCTCTTGTGAGCCGCGTGCAATCGGCACACAGGACAACAAAATAAATGTTCCGTTTAAATGTTCCGTTCTGGGTGTTCTCCCGATCACCCACGGAGTAACCGGGAGTTTCTCAAGGATGGTGGCGATTAGCCTCCCCGCTCATCTGCGAGAGTGCGCCAGTTCGCTTGGACTGGCGCATTTTTCGTTTTGTTGATCAAGCCCCCTGGGGACGAAGGGCAACCATCCTCCGGAATCAGCGGTTCCGCAATCGATCTTATAAATTGGCTGAGTAGGTAATGTTTTCAAGGGGTTGAGCAATTTCGCATTCGTGGAGCATTTTCTTTTTCGTTGACTTCTTCGATGATTTTCATATCCTATCCATATACATGGCA
>JAIPJX010000195.1 GCA_021733945.1 Verrucomicrobiota bacterium
CCCCCCGCCCCCCCCGGGCTGCCGGGCTCCAGCCGCCCGGATTTCCGAACAATCGCACAGCTAAGGAATTTCCCTAGGAGCCCTAGGGCCATTCCATAAAGACGAATCGGATACGGCCCAATTGTCAGATCCTGTCGCTTCCTCTATTTTGTGAACATGCAGACAACAATTGCGAAACCCGAAGAAGCCCCCAAAGCGTGCCCTCCCCGATCGGCCGCCCCCTGGCAACAGCCTGCCGCAGTTGAATCCATCCAACGGTTCAACCGCGATGAAATCCTGGTCCCGGCTCAAGGACGGGCCGAAGAACCCGCATTTGCGTCCCGCAATCACCGCACCTTGTTTGACGCATTGGTCCATTCCAAGATCTATCAGGACTATGAACGGGCGTTCACCGACGCCACCGGTCTGCCGATCACACTGCGCCCCGTCGAGTCCTGGCAACTCCCGTTGCATGGCAAACGCAAGGAGAACCCCTACTGCGCCCTGATTGCGCAGAAAAGCCGGGCCTGCGCCTGTTGTCTCCAGGTCCTGCAGAAACTTTCGGAGTCCGCGGAACAGGAACCGCAATCAATCACCTGCCCGTCGGGGCTTACAGACATGGCGGTACCCGTCCGCCTGGGGGACCAGTTGATCGGGTACCTTCAGACGGGACAGGTCTTCAGGAAAAAACCCAGCCCTGCCCAGTTTAACCGCACGGCGAAACTGGTCGCGGAATGGGGACTGGAAGTCGATCGCAAGGAACTGGAACAAGCGTATCAGGCGGGTCGGGTGGTCACAACCCGGGAACATGAATCCATCCTCAAGTTGCTCGCCATCTTCGCCCAGCACCTCGCCATGGTCAGCAATCAGATCGCCGTCAGCAACAACAACGCGGAACCGCCGGTCATCACCCGCGCCAAGGAATACATCCGCGAACGTTATTCCGAAGAACTTTCGCTGGGTCAGGTAGCCAAGGCGGTCAATGTCAGCACCTTCTATTTCTGCAAAATGTTCAAGAAGGTGACCGGGCTCAACTTCACCGATTACGTCTCCCGTGTGCGCGTGGAACGAGCCAAGAATCTCCTGCTCAACCCGAATCTGCGGGTCAGCGAAATCGCCTATGAAGTGGGCTTCCAGTCGCTGACTCATTTTAATCGCGTGTTCAAAAAGATCCTGGGCCAGTCCCCCACCCATTATCGGAATCAGTTTCCAGGAACCTGACCCGAGGGCACGGACCCGGCCACTCCCGCCCACTCCCGGCTTGTGCATCCCGGGAAAACAGGTAAGACCAACGGAGCATGATTCAAGCTCCGGAGCCCGACTTATCCCAGCCAGACTGCCCGGCAGCCGTGCTCGCCATCAATGGCGGTTCCTCAAGCCTGAAGTTCGCATTGTATGCGCCGCACCGCACGCTTTCAGGAAAAATCGAACGCATCGGTCTTGCCAACCCGACATTGTCCTGGAGCAGATCCGGAGGAAAGGGCGTCAACAAAGCTCCCGTTGCGGCGGCCAGTCATTCCGAGGCGCTGGAGCTTCTGGAAGGATTGATTCAAAACGAAGGAGCAGCCCCCGAATTGCTGGGGGTCGGGCATCGCATCGTGCATGGCGGTCCCAACAACACCACCCCGCGACGGATCACCCCAGAACTGCTCGACGAGCTGGAACGACTGCGCCCGTTCAATCCGGAACATCTGCCCGCCCAATTGCAGCTGATCCAGGGCGTGAGCAGCCGTTTTCCAGAAACACCCCAGGTTGCCTGCTTCGACACGACTTTTCACGCGGCGATGCCAATGGTGGCACAGACACTGGCAATTCCCCACCGGTACCACGCGGAGGGTGTGCGACGCTACGGATTTCACGGTTTATCCTACGAATTCATCATGGAGGAACTGATCCGCCTGGACGGAGAAAACGCCGCGCGGCGGCGCCTGATTCTGGCACACCTGGGAAACGGAGCCAGCCTGGCCGCAGTGCGGGACGGACGTTCCATCGACACAAGCATGGGATTCACCCCCACGGCCGGGATACCGATGAGCACACGATCGGGCGATCTGGATCCGGGCCTGTTCCTTTACTTGCATCAGCGGGAAGGAATGTCCCCCCAGGCCTTTCACACGATGGTGAACCGGGAATCGGGCCTGCTCGGAGTGTCCGGAACCAGCTCCGACCTTCGCGATTTGCTGGCCTCCGAGGCAACCGATCCACGGACTGCGCAAGCGGTCGAACTTTTCTGCTACCAGATCAAGAAATGGATCGGGGCCTTCACCGCCATCCTGGGAGGACTCGATTCCCTCGTCTTCACGGGTGGGATTGGGGAGAACTGCATCATCGTTCGCGACAGGGTCTGCCGGGGCCTCAGCCACCTCGGCATCGAACTGGATCCTGCGCTGAACGAAGGGAACTCCGCGATTATTTCGAAACCCGGAACTCCGGTCCGCATCCGTGTGATCCGAACGGACGAAGAACAGATGATCGCCCGCGCCGTGCGCCGAATCCTGAAAACCCTCCCGTGCTGAGCGCCCCTGAAATCCTGCTGCATTTCATTCCATGGACCAAACCACAGAACCGAACCGACACACGCCAGAAAACAGCGCCCCCCCAGCACCCGACTATCGTCGGATGACCAAAGCGCAGTTGATTGCGCGCCTGCGCGAAACCGAAGGCCACGCACCACCCGCCGCAAAAATCGCCGCCCCACCCTGCTCAGACTCCGCCACCATCGACCATGAACGACGCATTCGTGCCATTCTCGAGACCGCCGTCGAAGGGATCATCACCATCGACGAACAGGGACTGGTCGAATCCGTCAACCCGGCAGCCGAACGCATCTTCGGGTACAAGGCCTCCGAGTTGATCGGTCGGAATGTCTCCAACCTCATGCCATCCCCGTTTCGGGAGGAACACGATGCGTATCTTCGAAACTACATCCGGTCCGGAAAGGCGCGAATCATCGGGATCGGACGGGAAGTCCTGGGCTTGAGAAAAAACGGGACTGTTTTTCCGATGGATCTCTCGGTCAGCGAGGTTCGTCTGGCCAACGCGCGAATGTTCACCGGATTCGTTCGCGACATCACGGAGAGGAAGCAGGCGGCCAGTGAATCGGCCGCCCTGTCCCGATCCCTTGCGGAAAAAAACAAGGAATTGGAAACCATCGTCTACATCGCCTCGCACGACCTGCGATCACCCCTGGTCAACATTCAGGGCTTCAGCCGGGAACTGGCGCAGGCCTGTGAATTCATCCACAAACGAATCGTCGAAACTCCGGGCGACACGCTGTCAAAAAAGGACCTGAACGACCTGGTGTCTGAAGACGTGCCCGAAGCCATCGGATTCATCCAGGCCGGGGTGGCCAAGATGGACGCCCTGCTTTCAGGCTTTCTGCGATTCTCCCGTCTCGGAAGGGTTTCCCTTTCGATCCAACCGCTCGACATGAACGAACTGATTGCGGCGGTTACCCAAACCATGGACTACCAGATCAAACAATTCGGAATCACACTGGAGGTCGCCCCCCTGCCGGCATGCATGGGCGATCCGGTCCAGATCAACCAGGTGTTCACCAATCTGATCGACAATGCCGTGAAATACCGGTCTCCGGATCGCCCCGGCACCATCCGCATCTCGGGCCGGATCGAGCAGGGTCAGGCCATCTTCTCGGTGCGCGACAACGGAATCGGCATTGCCCCGGAGCACCAGGGAAAGGCTTTCGAAATCTTCCACCGACTGAATCCCAACCGGGGAGAGGGAGAAGGTCTTGGGTTGGCCATCGCACAGCGAATTTTGGATCGGCAGCATGGCCGGATTCACGTAGAATCCGCTCCGGGACAGGGCTGTAATTTCCTGGTATCGCTGCCCGGCCTGGAATAACGCAAAAGAGTGCCTTTATGAGCAATGAAGTAGTCATCCTGATCGCAGACGACGACGCGGGGCATGTGCGACTCATCGAAAAAAACCTGGCACGAACCGGGTTGAACAACCGGATCGAGCGGTTCGAGAACGGGCAGGAGATTTCCGATTTTCTATTTTGCACGGGCTCCGGCCGCCACCGGACTCCCGACACCCCCTACCTTCTCCTACTGGACATCCGGATGCCGCAACTGGACGGAGTCGAGGTTCTCCGGAAACTCAAAAGCAATCCGGAATTGAAAACGATCCCGGTCTGCATGCTCACAACGACCGATGATCCCCGGGAGGTCCAGCGCTGCCATGAACTCGGGTGCAACAGCTACATCGTCAAACCGGTCGACTACGAGAAATTCGCCGACGCCATCAAACAGCTCGGCTTCTTCATCACGCTCCTCAAGGTTCCCCAGATTCAGAGCGTCACCTCCCGCCAGTCCGCCGACTGAACTCCCGAACCCACGAAGCCAATGCCGGCCGCAACTGATCCCGCACCCAAAGCCCGTTCGATTCTGGTTGTGGACGACGATCCGGGGGTGGTGCGACTGATCGAAAAATCGCTCGTCCGAAAAGGATTCGTGACCACCAGCGCTTCTTCGGGAAGCGCGGCAATCGAAATCCTCAGGAACGGCTTGTTCGACCTGTTGCTCCTGGACCTCAAGCTGCCCGACATCGACGGCAGGGATCTGGTCACGGAATTGGCCGGGCTCCGCCATTCAATTCCCTTCGTGGTCATCACCGGCCAGGGAGACGAGCGGGTGGCGGTTGAGATGATGAAACGCGGGGCGCTCGATTACTTGGTCAAGGACATCCGGTTCCAGGAGTTCCTACCCGCAATCGTCGAGCGCGCACTGACACAGATCGACCGCGACGCCAAACTGGAGAGGGCGGAAAAGGAATTGCACCGGGCCCATGCCGACCTGGAGAAACGAATCGAGGAACGGACGGCCGACCTGGCAAGGGCGAATGCGGAGCTGAAAAACGAGATCACCGAACGTAAACGTGCGGAAAAGGCACTGCGCCGAGCCCATGCCGACCTGGAAAAGAGGGTGCACCAGCGCACCGTCGAACTGGCCGACGCGAATGCCACGCTTCAGAAAGACATTGCCGAACGCAAACGGCTCGAAACCGAAATCCTCGAGATCAGTGCCAGGGAACAAAGGCGCATCGGCCAGGACCTGCACGACGGACTGGGCCAGCACCTGGCCGGGATCGAGTTGATGAGCCAGGTGCTCGAACAAAAGCTCCTGAAGATTTCAAAGCCCGCCTCCGCGCAGGCGGCGAAAATCTCCGAATACGTGCGCGACGCGATCGCCCAGGCGCGACTCCTGGCCCGCGGACTCTCTCCCGTCGTGCTCGAATCTCAGGGTCTGATGTTCGCACTGGAAGAGCTTTGCTCCAAGACCGAGCGTCTGTTCAACGTCCGCTGCCGGTTTCAGTGCGGGATCCCCGTGCTTTTCGAGGACAATGATGCAGCCACCCACCTTTACCGAATCGCTCAGGAGGCCGTCACCAACAGTGTCAAACACGGCAAATCCAGGCGGATCGAAATTCGACTCAGCGCCACCCGGGAAAACATCCACTTATCGATCAAGGACAACGGACGGGGATTCCCTTCCGAGGCAACGGACACGGGAGGCATGGGCCTGCGAATCATGCAGTATCGGGCTTCGATGATCGGAGGCACCATCACACTGAAGACCGACCCGAAACAGGGAACCACCATTACCTGCACCACGAAACTTCGAAGTGCCGCCCAGGCACCGGGGCCACGCTAAAACCTACAAAGATCCACCCAATACCCTGCGGCAACCAACCAAAGCACCATGGCACCCAAAACGCAACGCACCTCGAAGGCCGCAGCCAAAAAACAAATTCTTATCGTGGATGATCATCCGATGATGCGCCAGGGCCTGTCGCAATTGGTGAAATCGGAAGGCGACCTTGCGGTCTGCGGGGAGGCCGAAACCTCACGGCAGGCTCTCGATCAAGCCATCCGGCTCAAACCGGATCTGGTATTGATCGACATTACCCTTCCGGACAAGAACGGCCTTGAGTTGATCAAGGATATCCACGCCGTGCTTCCGGAAACCTTGCTGCTCGTCATCTCCATGCACGACGAATCGATGTATGCCGAACGTGTGCTCCGGGCCGGCGGGCGCGGTTACATCATGAAGCAGGAGGGGGGCAAACGTTTGATGGAAGCAATCCGTCAGGTTCTCTCCGGTCAGATCTACGTGAGTGCAAAAATGTCCGCCAAAATCCTCGAAGGACTCTCGGGCCGAAAAGCGGCCAGTGGCAACTCACCGGTCGACACCCTCACCGACCGCGAATTCGAGGTGTTTCGACTCATCGGTCAGGGAACCAGCACACGCCTGATTGCCGAACAACTTCACCTGAGCACCAAGACGGTTGAGGTTCACCGGGTTAACATCAAGCAGAAGCTCAACATGAAAACCGCCCCGGACCTCATTCGTTTCGCAGTTCGCTGGATCGAGTCCGAACCCTCCAGCCAGATGTGAGTCCGGCCCACCCGCCGGCCTACATCCAGGCGACCTCGCTCAGGTCCAGGTGCCAGTCCGTTCCATCGGTCACGCGCACCACTCGGTCCTCCTGCTTGTAAACCACCTTTTCGAGGTCGACCTGCGGCGGAATCACGTTGATAAACAGATCCCCCGAGACGAGCGACACAAACCGAGTCCTTCGCTCAGGCCGCTTTACAAACGTGAACTTGGCCCGATCCACCGAATAGACGTAACCCGTTACCCTGGCCACACCCGATTCGTAATGATCGACAGTCCCGATAAAATGACGGCGCGCCTCTTCCTGAAAGTGACGCCGATGAATCACGTGTAACTTTTCCCCCTTCTCTAAGATCATAAATAAAAGTTAGTCCTTCTTCTCTTCCTTCTTGTCATCGGCGGATTCATCCCCCTCTTTCTTCACTTCGGCCGTCAAATCCCAGCCTCGCACAATTTCCAACTCCGGCAATGCTTTCTTGAGTGCGGCAACTCCTTCGTCGGTCACCTGCGTCTGCCACAGGTAGAGACTCTTGAGGTTACGAAGCCCTTCCAGATGTTTCAGCCCGGCATCGGACACACCGGTGCCGTACAAATTCAGGTAGTTCAGATTCACCAAACCCTTCAGATGGGCCAGACCAGCGTCGGTGATGCCGGTCTTCTCAAGGTGCAACCGGCGAAGGTTCACCAGTCCTTTCACCTGCCCCAGCCCGGCGTCGGTGATCGCAGTATTGGCCAGGTTCAGATGCATGAGCGTTGCGATGTCCTTCAACGGCTTGAGCGATTCGTCGGTCACGTTGGTGCCGAGCAGGTAGAAATTCGCCTCCCGCCAGCCAACATTCATGGCGATGGGTCTTGCGGCCACTCCGAGGTCCTCAAGCGACTGCAACGCCTTGGTTTCATCGGGGGTCGCTTTTGGGGCCTCCGGCAGCGCCTCCGCCGCGATCGTCGCAGCGTCCTTGCCCAGAACCACCCCATCGGGCCAGACGGCCCCCTGGAGAATCCAGTTGCGGACCACTTCAATCTGTTCCTTGGTCAAAGGATCGCCGTCGGCGGGCATGATATCATCGTCACCGGCCGGAAGCGAAATTCGGTGAAGCAACTCGCTCTCATCAGCCTTTCCGGGGACGATGGCGGGCATGTCTCTTTCCTTGAAAGCCAACTCCTTCGTATCCAGACGGAGTTTGCCCTTCACTTTCTTGGGCCCGTGGCAACTAATGCAACTCCGCTCAAGAATCGGCTGGATGTCCTTGTTAAAGTCAACTTTGGTTTCGTCGGCCTGGGATGTTCCCAGCAGGGCAACCGCCGCTCCGGAGAGCAGGAAGGCAATTCTTTTCATAATAGAGACTCAGACGTTTTTTCAGTTGGCACCATTCCAAGGATCCGGCATAACGCCGTATTCCATCAGTTCAAGGTCGAGCGCCTACCTTACAAACAGTACCGCCGGGCTTCAATCTGAATCGTCTTCAGAATCCCGGGAAATTCTCCTCGCCCGCCGGCACTCCGGTCGGTAGTCTGCGCCCGTGTTGCAGGTATCCGAACAAATCCATTGCCCTTATTGCGGCCAACCAATGGATCTGATCATCGACACGACGGAGTGCTCGCAACGGTTTTCAACCGATTGCGAGGTTTGCTGCCGGCCAATCGATGTGATGGCCGTTTGCGAACCGGGACTCCTGATTGAACTCTCGGTTGTTGGCAGCTGACTCGGGATCGTATGAACATACTAATGACCATTAATCCGGCATCCATTCTCTGGATCTACATCGTCCTCCTGCTCGCGGGCGGGCTCGTGGGTTTCCTCAAGGCGGGAAGCAAAGCCTCGATCATCACCTCCTCGATCTTCTCCGTCCTGCTTGCCCTGTGCGCTCTGGGCAAACTCGGCCCAGCCTATGTCGCGGACATTATCCTGGCAGTCCTCCTGCTGGTCTTCGGAATGCGCTTTTCGAAAAAGAGAAAATTCATGCCCGGAGGCATGCTCCTGGTCATGACCGCCCTGGCTCTCGCCGCCCATTTCCTGCTTTAGACGGGATCTGGAATCCCGTCCGAGGCCAAACACCCGACCTTCGTTCCCGAATGCTTTTTGGGGACGCGAAGCGTGCCCCCTGTCGATTCATCGCGGCCTGCAGTGGACCTGATTGAGATCCGCATCGGAAGGAAATGATTCTCCTTCCCGGAGTATCCGCGAGCATTGCATCTCCAGGCACGTCATCTCCAGGCACGTCATCTCCAGGCACATCATCTCCAGGCACATTCAAAGCCGCGTTGCCGGTTTGTGCACGCCCGTGAAAGACCTCGAATCACTCGACTGTCTCCACAAACTGCGCCACGAACTTCCGGAACCGGTCAAAATTCACCTCCTGGAATTCCCGAGTCAAAACGCCATTGGCACCGGATACCCGCACAGTCAGGGTATCGCTGTAGGCGATTAACCTCAGATCCTCGCCGGACACAGGGTAGATCGCATCCTCGCTCACAATACCGCGCCGTGAACTCCTGGGGTTCATCCCGCCACTGCCCCTGAATTTCACCTCCTGGCCATTCGCAATCACCGTCAAAGAGGAACCCGGGTTGATCTTCAAGAGGCCCGTCTCCTCCATCGCCTCATAGTGAACCTCCAGATAATAGTCAAAATTCTGGTAGTCCTTGAAGACCCTCGAAGCATTCAACCAGAGGAGCTCCCGGGTCGACCCGCTGGTCTCGAGAAGATTTTCCGGGATCAGGTCGGTGCGGATATGGGTGGAGGGATCAATGTGGGTCGCCACATCCGGAACCACCGCGGTCTGGCATCCCGCGAGGAAGACCGCCGCCGCGGCAATCATCGCCAGAGCGCATCGCCCTCCGGGGACACGGCGAAACATGGTCATTCCCGGTGTCGCACCCGCTGCGCAACCCGCTCCACAAGTCCCACCCCGCAACCGCTCGTCGCGTTGATCCAACACTCTTGACATAACACTCGATTTATTCATTCACTGCCTTCCGCGTTTTGAGCCTTAACCGTCCAACCACGCTTCTTCGAGAGCCTCACCCATCGGGCTCACATTTTCAAACAGATTCACACCCGGGTTTCCCGGCCTCTCCGGACGCCCCGGAACCGTTGTCCCATGCGTTTTACATGGGATCGGCCCGGGAAGTCGCCCGCCAACTTCTCGGACGCTGGATCGTCCGCAACACACCCCGGGGACCGTGCGGTGGCCTCATCGTCGAAACCGAGGCTTATCTCTCCGACGATCCGGCCTGCCACGCATTCTCCGGTCCAACCCCGAGAAACCGCGCCATGTGGGGTCCCCCCGGTCACGCCTATGTCTACCTCATCTACGGCTGCC
>JAIPJX010000196.1 GCA_021733945.1 Verrucomicrobiota bacterium
GTTGAAGATCTGAAAAGGTGGCACGAACCGCACTGCCATTCGCGCGAACCGTCCCGGTGAGCGGTCAGGGATCTGGACCTCGGGTGGCCCACGGCTCAGCGAGACGCTTCGCCCTACCGCCCAGGGGACGGGGAAAGGTGGCGCGAACCGTCCCGGTGAGCTTCCCCTGCATCTTAATCCGTGGTCCTCCGTGAAATCCGTGGTTAAATCCCCCTTCCCTGCAACCCGGCTCGCCGGAACGGTTCGCGCTACCCAAAAGCGGTAGAGGACTACCGCCGTCCAAGACCCTTCGCCTTGGTGGGGGGCGCGCACTCAACTTCGTTCGTCATCGACGAAGAATTCTGTCATGCACCCCGGGACAGGTTTCCGCTGCTTTTTGTATCGCTATTCTCTGGTCGTCTTTTACGCTTTCTCTATTGCCAGACCAGAGTGAATCTCTGATCGGAACGGGATTCCGATCTCAATCACGGGATCAGGCTTTTCCGAAAGAAATGCCGGGATGAAGATGAAACTGGGAAACCGGGTTTGTTAAACGGGAACGAGTGGGAAGGAAAAACGCTATCGAATCCCGAGGGACCAACCACTGCATCATCCGATTGAGGCCCGCCGAATGGCCACCTGCTAAACTGACAACGGGCGAATGAACTGAACCGATACAATGGAGAACCACAGAATGGTCGAGACCACAGGACCGCTTGTCGGCATCATCATGGGGAGCAAATCGGATTGGCCGACCATGCAGCACGCCTCGGAAATCCTCACTCAATTCAACGTGCCCCATGAGAGCCGTGTGGTGTCCGCCCATCGGACGCCGGAGTGGATGATCCGATACGCACGGGATGCAGAACAACGGGGATTAAAGGCCATTATCGCCGGGGCCGGTGGCGCGGCTCATCTGCCGGGCATGGTTGCTTCGATGACGACGCTGCCGGTGCTGGGCGTGCCAATCCAGTCGCGGGCCTTGTCCGGACTCGATTCGCTGTTGTCGATTGTACAAATGCCGGGCGGAGTCCCCGTCGGCACGCTTGCGATTGGAGATGCCGGGGCGAAGAACGCCGCGTTGCTTGCCGTGCGCATGCTGGCCAATGAACGGCCCGCCCTGCGAACCCTCCTGAAGGAGTTTATGAACGAACAGGAAAAGAAGGTAATGGAGGATTGCGAACTATGAGTCGTGCCGTTCTTCCAGGATCGACGATTGGTGTATTGGGAAGTGGTCAGTTGGGTCGAATGTTCACGATTGCGGCCCGGAGACTTGGATACCGGGTGCATGTGTTCTCGCCGGACGACGACACGCCAACGGGCCAGGTTGCCGATGTGGAAATCCAGGCGTCCTACGACGACCTGGACGCGGTCGCAAAGTTTGCGCAGCAGGTTCAAGTAGTCACCTTCGAGTTTGAAAACGTGCCTGTTCAGACGATTAACGCTGTCGATCGTTTCACATGCATTCATCCGGCAGGCCACGTTCTGCACACAACCCAACAACGCATTCGCGAAAAATCTTTTCTTCAATCTGCCGGAATTCCAGTGACGCCGTTTCGTGCGATCTCTTCCCTGGACGAATTGAAGTCGGTGCGGAATGACGAATTCCCCGCCGTCCTGAAGACGGCTGCCTGGGGATACGACGGCAAGGGCCAGGCCAAGATTCAGTCGCCCGGTGAGTTGGAGCCAGCGTGGGCCGCACTGAACTGCAATGAAGCCGTGCTGGAGCGTTTTGTCGACTTCGACTGCGAACTGTCCATTGTCGCCGCCCGCGGTCACGACGGAGCCGTTGCGTTCTACGGGCCGATCGCCAACACGCACCGCAATCACATCCTGGACCTGTCGGTGACGCCCTCCGCACTCCCGCCCGGCATCGCGAAGGAAGCCATCGAGATCGCCCGCACGATCCTCGCCAAATTGGAAGTGATCGGCGTGCTGTGTGTTGAGTTCTTCCTGACAACCGGTGGCAGGCTGCTCGTCAACGAATTGGCTCCGCGACCACACAACTCCGGGCACCTGACCATTGATGCCCACACGACCTGCCAGTTCGAACAACAGGTACGCGCGGTCTGCGGCATGCCTCTCGGCGCTGCAACGCAGCTGCGCCCTGCGGCCATGGTGAACCTCCTGGGTGATCTCTGGCAGAAGGGCGATCCCAATTGGTCCGAAGCATTGGCGATGGACGGGGTCAAACTCCACCTGTATGGAAAGCGCGAGGCTCGTGTCGGCAGGAAGATGGGGCATTTGACGGTCCTGGCGGATTCGCCCGCCGAAGCCGCCGAAAGGGCGCTCAAGGCAAGGCTGGCGTTGGTTTCCCGCGCACCCGTCTGAGAGCGTGTCTGAAAAGTAGGAGCCGACGTAAGACGGTCACTTCTTCAACTGCCAAACCGGGCTTTCCAGGGCATTTGGAGCCTCGTCACCTCGGCGCCTACGATGGGAATAGAGTTTTCAGACAGGCTCTGAAGCCAAATGCCGAACGACACGCCAACAGTCGCGACGTATTCGCCAGCTCCTTCCGAACCGATCGTTTGGCGGACGGCGGCCGAAACCCGACCCCGACTAAATCGCCCGCGCCGCCTCACCCAAACGCTGGATGCCCTCGCGAATCCGCGATTCGCTCGCAGCGCCGAAGCTCAACCGCATCTCGCAATTCGGCTTTCGCCGCGACGAATCATCTGCGTAGCAAAGCTGCCCCGGCACGTACAGAACGTCGCGTTCGAGTGTCCCTGCAAATAGTTTTGACTTGAGCCCCGTCGCCACCCGACGCGGAAATTTCGCCCACACATTCAACCCGCCACGAGGCTCCGTCCACTCAGCGACGTCTGCGCAATGGAGTCGCAACGCTCCAAGCATTGCCCGCGCCTTGATTCCGTATCGCGCCCGCAACGCCTGCACATGGGATTCATACACACCGGACGCGAGCGCCTCGCGAAGGATCTGCTGAGGCAGGTTGGACGTGCCGAAATCGTGATTCCCCTTGATGCGCATGATGGCCGGGAACAGATCTTCCGGAGCCAGACCAAATCCCACTCGAATGCCAGTCGCAAAGGGTTTGCTGTAGGTGCCGGAATAGATCACCCGCTCCTCCGCACCGGGCAGTGTCAGGGCCGAAGGCGGGTCCTCCCCGGCAAAACGCAACTCCCGATACGCCGCGTCCTCGAGCAGATAGATCGGATGACCGGCGGCGTTCTCGTACCGCCGCAACAGTCCCAACGCCTCTTGCTTCTTCGCAAGACTCGTCGTCGTGCCGGTGGGATTCTGATGATACGATACCAGGTACAAGGCCTTGAGCCTTGGCAGGTCGCCCGCCTTCTTCAACTCCTCCAATCGCCGATGGAGATTCGCGAGGTCAATGCCGTCGGCCTCCATGCGCACGCCCCGACACTGCATGCCACGGCTCTGGGCAATGCCGAGATAAACAAAATAGGTCGGGTCCTCGACCATCACGATGTCGCCCGGATCGAACAAGGCTTCGCTGACCATGTAAAGAAACTGCTGCGATCCATGCGTCACCACCAGTCGCTCCGCCGCGTACGCACCGGATCGCGGGTTTGCCCCGTCCTGCTCCACAATTCGTTTCACGGTCAAACCGCGCAGATCAGCGTCACCCGCTCCGGCTCCATATTGCAGCGCGCTTTGCCCGCGCTTCGGGGATCCAAGAATTTTCTCCAACAGTTCACGTGTCGCCTCCACAGGGAGCGACGGATTGTCGGTGAAACCGGCGGCCAGGGAGATCAGTTTGGGCCGATCCAACGCCAGCTTCATCAGCCACGCGATGGGCGGTTCACCCGTCCGGCGCCCAAGTTCGGACAAGACTGCATTTCGTTTCGGCATGGCAGGGGTTGCGACAAACTTCTTCAGATTCAACCTCGAGTTTGAGCGTGATCGGGTGCGAGGGCAATCCCGTTGAGGATTTTTCTACATCGATGACGTGTCGGCGCAGACTTTCGGAAGATCAGGAATCATAGTCAGGGCGCACTGAGCATCCGATTTGAGCGCTCCGCAGGGGCAGCAACTCCAGGACAGGAGGCCAATCCCACCCCCGTCCAAGACTCATTCATCCCTCCAATCCGGCATTTGGTCCCAGAAACGTAGCCATTCCGCCCGCCACGCCCCAGATTCCGGCCATAACAGGCATCAAAACCACCGTATTAATGTGCAACGCTATGTTCAGACTCAAAAACACAGGACGCAGGGGCCGTCATGGAAGCATCATCGCAACCGCACTGGTCATCCTGACCTGCACGACACTCAAATCCCCGGGCCAGGGCTGCATCGCCTCGCGCGGAACCGGCATGTGCTTGGTGCACACGGGCCTGCATCTTGGCGAAGATCTGCCCCCCGAATCCGGCTTCCAAGTCAGCGCGGCCTATCGTTACTTCCAATCGGATCGCCACTTCAGGGGCGATCACGAGGAGGCAAACCGTCAGGAGGAAGGGAGCCAGGTGATCAACAACTCCAATTTCATCGATCTGGGAATCACCTACGCATTCAACCCTCGCTACAGCGTCTCGCTGACAGTCCCTTTCGTCGTGCACAATCGATCCCAGGTCGTGCGCGACCCGGCTCGAAACATCCTCGGCCGCTATGACACCCAGTCCTCCGGCCTCGCGGATGTCCGGCTGATGGGCAATACCTGGCTGCTGGACCCGGTTCAACCCCGGAAAGCCAACGTTCTCTTCGGAGTCGGAGTCGACATTCCAACCGGCGAGAAGGACGTTCGGGACACGTTCCAGGTGTTTGACTCCGGCAGCGGCCAGATCCTGGGCGAGGAACGAACCGTCGACCAGTCGATCCAACCCGGTGACGGCGGTTGGGGGCTGGCGCTCGACCTCTACAGCTACTGGCAAATCCAGCCGCGCCTGAACGGATTCATCAACGGCTCCTACACAGTGACCCCCGAAGTCACCAGTGGCGTCCCCACCTATCGAGGCCGCAATCCCTTCGAAGCGGAGATGTCGATCGGCGACAGTTACCTGGGTCGGGCCGGATTGGAGTATGCACTTTGGCCGAAGCATGGACTGACGTTGAGCCTGGCCGGACGCATCGACGGGGTACCAGCCCGGGATGTGATCGGCGACAGCGATGGTTTCCGGCGTCCCGGATATGCCGTCTCGATTGAGCCCGGCGTCAGCGCCATGATCGACACCTGGTCCTTCAACGCCTACATGCCGGTGGCGATCTACCGCAATCGAGTCCAGAGTGTGCCCGACAAGCAGTTCACCGAAACCACGGGGACCTATCAGCACGGGGACGCCGCCTTCGCCGATCTTGTTTTTATGTTCAGCGTGAGCAAGAGCTTCTAGGAATCGAGCCTGGGCCCAGGGGCGATGGAACGTATCCATCAAATCGGGGAGGCGTTTTCTTGCCCAGGGAAACGGGTGCGGTTCGGCCAGAAGCGCCCCCTCCGTTCCAGGTGCCGGCACGGGTCATTCGAAGCCGTACTGCCTGCTCCCGCTCAGCTCGAACAAATTGCCATGGTTGCCGTCAGGGCTCCTCCCGGATTACCATGAGCGTTCCCGGTTCGGGAGCGGCCACGGTCTGGATGCCGCCGCTCGGCCACTCGATTTGAAGCGAGGAAACGGTTCCTTCCCGCCCAAGGCCGATGGTGACGGGCAGTTCGGACTGGCTCAGGTAGCCGCGTGTGGGAATCACACGCCGCCACCGCACCCGCCCCCCGCTCTCGACCCGGACCCGGGCACCGATGGCATCGCGGTTGGATCGCGAACCCACGAGCTTCAGGCGCAGCCAACGATGTGCCAGTTCCTGGTCATTGCGCAGCACCCTGGCAGGACCGCCGACCTGGCTGATGACCACATCCAGATCTCCGTCTCCGTCCAGATCCCCGAATGCGGAACCGCGCCCCGCCGTCGGTTTGAACAAGTCGGGACCAGACTGGGCTTCCGAAACCAGCACAAACCCGTTGGATCGATCATGCGCGTTCCAGAAAAGCTGGGCGGATTGCCGATAGACCTGGTTGGAATCGAACCGACTGATCTCCGGCTCGATGTGCCCGTTGACCGTCAGAAGATCCTCCCAGCCATCGAGGTCATAGTCGAAGAAGAAGACTCCGAAAGTCAGGGAGGACCGACTGACGGGCCCGATGCCCTGGACAATGGCCTGATCGGCAAACTGAAGAACTCCCGAGGCCGATTGATTCACGAGCGACGGCTGCGAGACATACAGCGCCGTCGTTTCGTTGGCGAAATTGCCGATCGCAATCGACAACTCGTTCTCCCCACCACTGTGCGCCGTATCGATCCCCATCGCACCGCGGGTGCCGCCATAACTGTCGAAAGCAATGCCGGTCGTCGCGGCGATCTCCGTGAATGTCAAGTCACCCTGGTTGTGAAAGACGAAGTTCTGCACGGTATCATTGGCCACCACCAGGTCGAGCCAGCCATCGCCGTCCACGTCCACCGGAGTAACCCCCAATGCCTTGGCCGAAGGCAGGCCGGTGGCCCGGTTGGTCAACTGGAGACCGCTTGCAGCCGTGACGTCCACAAAACCCTCCGGACCGTCGTTGCGAAAGAAATAGGGAAATGTGCCCGCGAATTCAAATGGCGGACCGTAGGCGCGACCCAGCCCAGCCAGATGATAATCCACCGCCCGGTCCTCCTCGCGGCTCCACTGCACATAATTGCAGACAAACAGATCGAGATCCCCGTCCCGGTCGGCGTCAAACCAGGCGGCGCTCGTGCTCCAATGATCAGTCGCCCCCCCCACCCCGGACGCGGCGGTCACATCCAAAAACCTGCCCTCCCCAAGATTGCGATAGAGTCGGTTGGTGCCGACCGCGGTCACATAAAGATCGACTCGGCCGTCGTTGTCGTAGTCACCCGCCGCCACCCCCATCCCGTAGAGAGCCCCCTCCAATCCACTCCCCCGGGTCACGTCGCGAAAACGAATCTCCCCCGACGGCGAAGTCTCGTTGCGATAAAGAACCAGGGATGGGACAGACTGACCGGGAGTCGGACAGTCGGGCCATGCGGTTCCATTAACGAACAGCAGGTCCGGGTCGCCATCGTTGTCGTGATCGAAAAGAGCCACCCCGCCCCCCATCGTTTCAGGGAGCAATTTCTCGCCACAAGCGCCGTTGAAGTGGATAAAATCGACGCCGGCGGCCAGGGTGACGTCCTGAAACGGCACGGAAGGCACCCCCCCTATACCGGAGGTTCCGTCGATTGAGCCCGGCGATCCATCCCCACCCCGGCCGCTCTGCCAAAAGAAAATACCCAGAACGACGGCTGCAAGGACAGAGAGTGTCATCACAGCCCGGAACAGGGCGCGGTCCCGCGTCATTTGTTCGCCGGGCGAAAGCTGCGGATCCTGTTCGGGGGGAGGTTTCAACTCAGGAAGGGATTTGGCATTGATGCAAGACGCCGCTCCGCCCTCATTCGAAGCTCGTCAGAGCGGGCGGGGAGCAGGCAGACTGCGCCGAGCGTGGCTGACTTGATCCAACGATTACGAAAACGATCTGTCCAAGGTCTGTTCATCTTTGCGTTCTGGACCTTTCTCGGATTGTCCTTTGCCGGGCAATTCTTCATTGCCAGTTCCCAACTAAACCGGCCGGTCTCATGGCAGCAAGCCCTTTCTCATTCCCTCGCCGATTGGTATGTCTTCGCCCTGCTCTCGATCCTGCCCATTTTTCTGGGAAGGCGCTATGGGTTTGGAGAACGAAGCTGGTGGCGTCACATCCTCCTGCATGCCGGGGCCAGCCTGCTCTTCAGCCTCGCCTATGTTACCGTTCGGACCCTGGCGGCCATGATCCTGGCCGGACTGCCCCCTCCCAACTCCTTTGTCGGCACCTTCCGCCCGCTGCTCTTCAAGACCTGGCATTTCAACATGTTGATCTACTGGGTCATTCTGACCGCCTACCATGCCCTCGATTTCTACGGCAAATACCAGGAACGCCACAACCGCTCCCTGCAATTGGAAAAAAGCCTGACCGAAGCCCGACTCCAGGCACTGCAGATGCAGCTCAATCCACACTTCCTCTACAACACCCTGCACGCCATCTCCGCGCTCATGTACCGGGACGTCGAGGCGGCCGACCGGATGATCTCCCAACTCAGCGACCTGCTGCGATACGCCCTCGCTTCAACGTCCCAACAGGAAGTCCCCCTCCAGCAGGAACTCGCGTTCCTCAAGAACTACCTCAAGATCGAGCAAACCCGTTTTGGGGATCGGTTGCAGACACGCTTCGAAATCGAACCCGACACCGAGGACCTCCTCGTTCCCACCCTCATCCTTCAACCCATCGTCGAAAACTCCATCCGCCACGGCATCGAACGCCATCCAGGTCCCGGTTCGATCCTCGTCCGCGCCACGCGCACCGGCGACAGGCTCACCCTGATCACTCGCGACTCGGGTCCCGGAGCCGATCACCTTCCGTTCCGTAAAGGAGTCGGCCTGACCAATACCACGGAGCGACTCGAACAACTCCACCCGCACGATCACACCTTCACCATCGAAAAGAGCGCGGACTCCGGATTGGAGGTCCGACTGACGCTGCCCTGCCGCAGGGTTGCCCCGACTCAAGCCAACCGATAGACTTCTCAACCATGTCCGTTCGCATACTGATCGTGGATGATGAACCGCTCGCGCGGGAAAAACTGCGCGCCCTCCTGGTCGACGAGGATCTCGAAATCGTCGGCGAAGCGGTGGACGGCCCGAGCGCCGTGGCCATGATCCAACAGGAGGCACCCGACATCGTTCTGCTCGACGTGCAAATGCCAGGCCTGGACGGATTCGGGGTTCTGCAACAGATATCCAAGGACGCGATGCCCGCGGTGATCTTTGTCACCGCGCACGACCAGTTCGCCCTTCGCGCGTTCGAAGTCAACGCGATCGATTATCTGCTCAAGCCATTTGATCGTTCGCGACTCAGGGAGGCTCTGAAACGAACACGGCACCAACTGGGTCACCGTCGGCCCGGAGATTCCGATCCGCGCATCGCATCGCTTCTCGCTCAATTGCAGCGACCGGACGCCGGGCTTGAAAAGATCGCCGTCAAATCCTCCGGCCGCATTGTCATCGTTCGCGCGGAGCAGATAGACTGGATCGAGTCCTCCGGCAACTACGTCACCCTGCACACAGGAAAGACATCCCACCTGCACCGCGAAACTCTCTCTTCCCTGGAAAAGCGCCTCTCCCCCGCCCGCTTCATCCGAATCAGCCGATCAATCATCGTCAACGTGGATCGAGTCTCAGAGCTGGAACCTCTGTTTCACGGGGATTACTCCGTCAAACTGCTGGATGGCACAACCCTCAACCTTAGCCGGTCCCATCGGGACAGACTCGATCAGCTGCTGGGAGAAGCCCCGTAACCTCGGACTTGGATTAGCAGCCCGTTAAAAAAGTAGGAGCCGACGTCAGGAGGCTCTGCAAACCCTAAAGACACCTAAGAAATCAGAGTCTCGTGACCTCGTCTCCTACAAGATCTGGAGTTTTTATCGGTCTGTTAGGGCGCGGGTGCATGACAGAATTCTTCGTCGATGACGAACGAAGTTTAGTGCGCCCCCCCCACCAAGGCGAAGCGTCTTGGACGGCGGTGGTCCTCTACCGCTTTTGGGTAGCGCGAACCGTCCCGGCGAGCCGGGTTGCAGGGAAGGGGGATTTAACCACGGATTTCACGGAGGACCACGGATTAAGATGCAGGGGAAGCCCAC
>JAIPJX010000197.1 GCA_021733945.1 Verrucomicrobiota bacterium
CCGGAAAAAAGGGAGATCGGATCATGACACCCCCCGCAGTACCGGGTGGATTCAGCACCGTTCTGTTTGGCCATCATGTCCTGAATGCCCTGAAAAGCAGGATCCATGGCGGCATACCGGTGGGCGCTGGGCTCCCATTCCTCGAGGATCTGACTGTGGCATCCGGATGTCCCACACGATTGGGATCCAGCCAGGGAAGCAGCATCAAAGGCACCCCCGGTGTCCGTGGTGGCCAGACTCGGTGCAAACGGCCGGTTCGTGCCGTATACGTAACTGTAGTCCTCGGGAAACTGGTTCTTATAGCCATGGCCTCCGGAAAGCGCCTGGAGTCCGAGAATCAGCACCCCACCCGCAACGACGGCAAGGATCGATTGTGTGACGTACCCCCGTTGCGCCCCCTGCGGGCGATCTTTCCAGGCACGGAGAAATGCAACCCCGACATGCGGCACTACGGTTGCCAGTGCGAAGAATGTCGAATAGAGGTGCACATCTCTCCAGAGCCCGGAAGTCTTCACACCAAACACGCCCTGCCAGGTCACGACCAATCCCGACAACCCACAAACCACCAGACTCAGCAAACCCGCCCCACCCAGCAACACCGCTTGCGACAGTGCGTACCGACGGTAGTCTGTCCAATGCCGGGCAAGATACCAGACGACCGGCAATACCGCCAAAAGTCCCACCACCGTATGCACAATCACACTCCATTCCACCGCACCGTGAAATGGCAGGAAACGAATCGCCAATCCCGAGATCGCCTCAAATGCCAGAACCCCCATCGCCAGTCGCGCCACCATCGACGACCATCCCTCGCGCGGACCTCGGGGCCCTGTCCCAATGTTCTGCCCGGGAACACTCCCGGAATTCTGAGGATCATTATTCACTCTTGGTTCCTTTTGGTACGGACGGTTGAAGTCGGAAACTTTTGAAGCGAGTCTACGGGCCGGAACAGACCGATCCTTGACTCAGATCAAACAGGTGGGACGATTCGTTCCGGAAGGCGCGGCGGGTTTGCAGAGGGCCGTTCCGTCCTGAAATGAATGAACGGAAGGTCCGAAGGCAACGCAATCTCAGCGCCCCGGCGTCCTCCTCCCTACAGGGCTCGGCATCGCCCGCACCCGTGTCTCGGGAACCGCGATTATTCCCTGGCCAGGACTCGCAATAAAACCGGCTGCGACGTGGGTTGCCCCGCCTGATTGGCACGCGCAAAACACAGGCGGGTCATCGGAGCGACCCATTTGTCACAGGTCAAAAACACTTCGCGTTCCGTCTCTCCGGCGGGCAACAAAACGCCGTTCAATCCGATGTTATCGACGATCACCCCATGCGGCAGATTCTCGACGGAAAACGTCACAAGATCCTTGTGCCCCTGTCGGGTTACCCGGATCCATGCCGGAACGGTTTCGCCCGGATGAACGGTGATCACACGTACACCCGATGGTTCCGCTGAGATTTCCGTGGAGGTGAAAACCGTCGGCACCAGCTCGAGGGCCAGCTCCGGCGGTTTGCCCAGATGAATTCGTCCCAGGCTTCCAATCTCCTTCACGACCCTTTGATCCCCCACCTGTGCCGAAGCTCTGACCCTTACCGATTTCCAGGCTTCTTCATCCGGTTCCACCGACCCGTCCGTTGCGAACAAGATGCCTGTGGCACGTTCGTGTCCGGCTTCAATGATCAGGGGCGAAGACACGATCCATCCTTCCGGAAGGTTCTCGATCACAACCTCGATTTCACCCTCAAACCCATCGGTTCGTTCGCGTGTGACCGTGAACGATTGCCCCGTGCCCGGCCGGACCGTCAGGGAATCCGGGGAAATCCGGACATTGAAGTCGGGACGAGCCTCTCGAACGGTCAGCGCATAGGAGAACCGCGGTCCCTGCCACCCCCGGGTGTCGCTGATCCGGACCAGGTACTTCCCGGTTTCGGGTGCCGTGAAGGTGACCCTGGAATCCGAGCCCTTTGAATTCTCGGAATCGTCATCGTTTTCATAATACAGCGGGAAGACAGGCAATCCGTTCGGCGCCGGATTCTCGCCGGGCGCCAGGGGACGCACGATGTAGCAATCTTCGGCCAGGGCATGGGACGTGGCGGATGTGTCGTAGTAATTGCGACGCCCACCGTTCAGTGTGTAGAAATCCCACTGGGAATCCGGCCCTCGTGGTGCCAGGAAGAGCTTCACCACCTCGCCGTTCATGTAGAGCAGATCGTTCAACTGCATCTCGTCCGTATTCACCAGTCGCGCCCCTCCGGCCCCTGAACTGATGGCTCGGAAGGTAATCGAAGAATCCCGCACGGACTGCAATCGAACCCGTCGCACGGGTTCTGCGCGATCGTTCAACAGGTCAATCCGGGTGTCGATCGGGGATCCCAAGGCGGAGGCTTCCGTCTCGACGATATACGTTTTCCCCTGCATCGCTTCGAACGTCACAAGGTCGGTGTCCATCGGCCCGTCCGAATCGACACGCCCCGCCACCGAGCCTGGCACCGGGGTTCCGAGCGCGGTTCCTGGCTCATCATTCGGTTCCTGCTCGCGGGTCACGGCCCAGGATTCCACAACGATCGGAAACTTCCTCCGGCTCCAGTATTGTTCGGGATCCACCGTGATCTCCCGTCGCCGGCCGGTGCCTGACGGGACGGACACGGCCGCCTCCGCCCCCAGATTGTAGCCAACCAGCTGCACGCTTTCCTGATCCCTCACCACGAGTGGATAAACATCGGTCACAAAGGGCAAGGCCCCGAGCGTCAACCGATAAAAATGTTCCTCCGAACCAGCCATGGTTTCTTCGCGCAACTCAATCCGGTATTGTCCGTCGGCATCGAATCGATGCGACAGAAGCGGGTCCGGTTTTCCGTCGAACGATGCAGCCGAGCCCAGCGGGTGCCCGCCCGAATCGGTCAGCGTCAGGTGCACGGACGCTTTGGAACCCAACTCCCGTGCGCGCAAATCAAACACAAGCGTCTCGCCTGTTCTTCCTTCGAATACAATCGTGTGAAACCCTGGCCCGGGATCGAACACACCCCAGACATCAACCGGCATCTGCCCGGTGCGCAGTGCGTTCTCAGGTCCAAGATCACCCACCGCCATCTGCGGAAGGGCATCAACGTGCAGCGTGACCTTCGCCTGCTTCGCATCGGCATCCGTCCCGCTGAATTCGTAGGCCCCTCGCGGCATGTCCGCCGGAACAAAAACATTCAACTCGCGCAATCGAGCCCCCGCCGCCGCGGCAGGCAACAGTTCCACTTTGATTCGGGGATCGCCGGACTTCACGCCTTTCAGTTCGGAAAGGTGGTCCCCCACCAAACGCAACCGCGTGCGCACACCCCGCTGCACGCCGCGTGGTTCCAGGCGACTCAGCTTGGGTTGCGGCGGTTTCGACGCGGATCCATCGGATGTCTGATAGTAGCCAAGCGATCCGTCCAGACGGCCGGCCAGGAGCGTCTTGCCATCCCGACCAAACACAAGCGCCGGGGCCCAGTCAGGTTGCGGCTCCAGGAGGGCTCGTTCCGTGAAATCTTCGGTTTTCCAGAGCTTGACGGAGCGATCATCCGCAGAGGTTGCGATCGATGCGCCATCGGCCGAAACGGCAATCGCCAGGATCGCGCCCTCATGCACGAAACGCGCTTCCAACAGCGGATTCGTCGTTTCCCGGGCCTCCGGACTGATTTCATAGATCCGGATGCGATTGTCGACTCCTCCGGCATAAAGACGCCGGCCATCGGGACGGAACGCCACCGCATATTGTTCCTTGAGCGGTTGACTCAGTGTGTCCAGACGTTCACCGCTGACCGGATTCCAGAGTTTAATCGTGCGATCCGCGCTCGCGCTGGCAAGAACCCTGCCGTCCGGACGGAACGCCAGGCCGAAGATCGCTCCATTGTGACCAGTCAACGCTCTTTCCATCGTTCCTGTCCCCAGGTTCCACATCAAAATCCGCTGATCATAACCGCCCGTGGCCAGTCTCGATCCATCCGGTGAAATCGCCATGGCATAAATCGCATCGGTGTGACCCACCAACACACGCACCAGGGTGGCGTCATCAGTATTCCACTCGCGGACTTCTCCAGAAACTCCCGGCTCTCCCGATGCGGCGAACAAACGCCGGCCCTGCTCGGCAAACACCACGCGGTTCACCGCTCCGGCGTGCCCCTTCAAGGTCCGAAGAATTTGTCGCGAATCAGCGTCCACCAGATCCACCACTCCGTGCCTGGCCACCGCGAACAGATTTCTCGATGGTTCGTACGCCAGGGCATGCACGGGAAGCGGTGTGGATGCCGTGGGAACGATCTTGGGCACGTCCAGGGTCCGGATCCGCACGTAACCCGCAGGCGGCGGCACCGCCCCGCCTCGAATCCAATCCTTGATCACAGCGATCTGCGCCGGAGCAAGTTTCTTTCGTTTTCCGGGAGGCATGATTCGGACCTTGCCGTCCTTCTCAACCCTGCCCTCCAGATATCGCACCAGCAGACTGGCGTCCGCATCGGCCGACAGAAGCGCACCGCTCTCGCCACCCGCTGTCAATCCGGCATGGGTCTCCAGCACGAGCTTCGCTTCCGGTTCCTCGTGGCCATGACAATCCAGACAATGCTCCGCGAACAGCGAATCAACCTCCGCATAAGCCGGAGTGGATTGAGCCAGAACCCGTGAACCAGCACCAAACACACCCATGCAGAGAATCACCAGCAACAGCTCGATTCGCTGCACCACCTGCCTGGCCGAAAAAGAATCTAATGAAGGTCTCATCAAGTCGCAGAAGCGTTTCAGTGATTAAAGAGGAACTCCCGACTTGTCAGCACCGCCCAAAAGGCATCCTCCAGAACCAGTCGGATCTGTCCGGGATCAGTCTGCTGCAGAACCGACGTGAACCGTTCCTGTTCCGCGGATCCAGGCATTCGCCCCAGACTGGCCAGGTAGAGGGTCTCCACAATCTCACCCGCCGGTTTTCCGGACTCAAGCAGTTGGTCGATGAGCCCTCCGGTTGCCGTGAGTTTCGAATTAAGCGTGTCGCCGTTGGCCAGGTGCAACGCCTGGGCCACACTCGGATCCTCCGTGCGTTCGCACGTGCAGGTCTGCTCCCGTGCCGCGCTTCCGAAGCTCTTGAGAAAATAGGAGGCAATCTTGGTATCCGGCAACTGGAGTGCCCGCAACCCCGCCGGATACGCCTCACCCAGCCCTCGATTCTCATTCCGCAAGTCCACATGAAACGTGGTCGGAACTGCGGTCACCTGCGAGAATGCATCCAGCAAAACTTCCGCCATCAGTCGCCGAGGGTAATAGCGGGAATAAAACCGCCCATCCTCGCGATTGCCCGGCAGCGGGGTGCTGCTGCGCTGATAAGTCTCGGAACGCAGGATCACCCGCATGAGCGCCTTGAGATCATACGAACTTTCAGCGAGGTATCCTGCCAGGCTCTGCAGCAACGGCTCGTTGCTCGCCGGATTGGTTGCGCGCATGTCATCCACGGACTCCACCAATCCGATCCCCATGAAATTCGCCCAGATCCGATTCGCGATGGCCCGACCAAAATACGGGTTTTCCGGGGAAACCAACCAATCCGCCAGGTGTTCGCGGCGGTCCACACCGGACTCAAACGGAAGGCTCTCGCCATCCAGGGGCGCGGGCGGTTGCGGTTTGCCGGTCAGCGGCTGAATCAACTCGCCGTGCGGGGCGGCGAAGATGATGTTCTCGCCATCGGCGCTGCCGGACTTCGTGCGAACCCGGGCAAACAGATTCGCCATCTGATAATACTGGGTATTCGTCCATTTCTCCATCGGATGATTGTGGCACTTGGCGCAATTGATCGACATGCCCAGAAATGCCTGGGACGTCGTCTCAGCCATCAACCGCGGCTCGTCATGGAGCATGAAAAAATTGCCCGCACCATTCCTCAGGGTGCTTCCGCGCGCGGTCACGATGGACCGCACGAGGGCATCCCATGGAACGTTGCTCCGGACCTGCTCCCGAATCCAGCGGTAGTAGGACCACATCGCGCTTCGCGGGAGGTTCTTGCTCGATACCAACAAAAGATCCGACCAACGATAACTCCAGTAGTCGACAAATTCCTCCCGCTCCAGCAGCGAATCAATCAGTTCATCCCGCTTGCCCGCTTCATTCGACTCCAGAAACCGTCTCGCGTCCGCATCCGTCGGAAGCGTTCCGATGGTGTCAATGAAGACGCGCCGCAGGAATTCACTGTCCGAAGAACGCGGCGATGGAGGCAATCGCAGTTCCTCCAGTTTCGAAAGCGTCATTTCATCGATGAAATTCCGCCGTGGAGCCTTGGAGAACTGAGCCGGGTCAATCGGATTGTCGTAGGGCACGGTGACCGTGGCAATCGCAATCCGGCTCAGATACCACGCCGTGATCGCGCCTTCCCCGTACCCCGAAACCTCGACCTCGCCCATTTCATTCACCCGGGCAACGGATTCGTTGGCGGACGTATATTTCGCCCATCGGGTCACATCCTCAACATGACCATCATCAAAATACGCCTGGACCAGAAAGGGCTGCTGATCTCCCGGAGCGAGCGTAACCTTTCCCGGCAACACCTCAATCCGTTCGATGCGCGGGTCGGACTCCGCAGGCCCCGGAGCTCCTGCTGCAATCCATCCGGACAACACACGGTATTCCGGAGAATCCACATCGAACCGTGTGCCTCCCTTGTGCGGCAGCGCACCCGTCGGCTTCGTCAGCAACAGACTGCGCCCGGGATCACTCGGAACAATCCGTCGTCCAAATGCCTGACGGGTGAGGGCAAGAAAGTCTCCGTGATCATCATAGCCCCGCAGCGAGAGCATAAAACCGTTCTTTCCGGCTGCGGCACCATGACACGCACCCGAGCTGCACCCTGCCTTGGCCAGGATCGGCTGCACGTTGTTCCGAAAACTGAAATCCACCGGCCGGTCGTACCCGGATACACGCACCGGGACGGATACCGCGTGTCCATTCACCGAAGCCGTCAACCGTGTCTCACCGTCTCCAATCGGAACCGCCACTCCGTCCCGCACCTCCACAATCCCCGCGTCCCGCGCCTGCCAGAGGGCGGGAGTCCTGGGCCGCCCCAACCATCGGCCATCCTCGATCCTGCCAACCAGAAGGCTCTGGCGCGAGGTCGCCCCCGAGAGCCGGACTTCTTCCGGATGAATCCTCAACCCGGACTCCGGACGGGCGGAACCCGGCAAACCCAGGGCAAGGAGCAATAGAAAATGAAACATTCTCATGGCTTCAAAAGGAAGAATACGAACGGGTTTAACCAAACAACTCGGTGATCGGTTTGGTGCCGAAGTTCACCAACGGAAAGGGCCGGGAGTTTGGCCCCGGCAAATGCGTCTCGAGATCGAGGCCGAGACTCTGGTAGATGGTCGCCACGATTTCCCCCGGCGTCACCGGCCGTTCCACCGGATAGGCCCCGATTTCATCGCTCTTCCCAACGACCTGCCCTCCCCTAACCCCGCCTCCGGCAAAATACACCGTCCAGCATTGCGGCCAATGATCACGGCCTCCCGCCGGGTTGATCTTGGGCGTGCGGCCGAACTCGGCCAGATTGCAGACGAGGGTATTGCCCAGCATGCCCCGATCATGCAGGTCCGAAATCAGGGCTCCGTAGGCACG
Source organism: Verrucomicrobiota bacterium (assembly GCA_021733945.1). Lineage (GTDB taxonomy): Bacteria > Verrucomicrobiota > Verrucomicrobiia > Limisphaerales > SIBE01 > JAIPJX01. The sequence goes on from JAIPJX010000197.1 coordinate 7,610, forward strand.
GTCATACATTGGCGCCACAATATCCTTCATCCCCGCAATCGAGGTGAACGGCGCGGAACCGTGAATGTCCCAGGTGATCTCGTCAAAAACGGTGATGAAGGTGTTGATCGTCACAAACCGGACTCCGGCTTCCACGAGCCGACGCGCCAGCAGGCAACTCTGCCCAAACCGGGTCATTCCGTAGCGTTCGCGGACCTTGTCAGGCTCACGAGACAAATCAAATGCTTCACGGGCCCGCTGGCTCGTCATCAGCCGGTAGGCATCTGAAAAATTGGATTCCATCAACCGGGCCGCATCACTCGATTCAAATGTTTGGATGGAATCCTCAACAACCTTGCGCAAGGACTGGCGACGTCTGAGTCGGGCTTCCCCAATCTGCTCCGGCGGCAGCAGGTCCGGCACCTGGAAGCCAGGCTGCGACGGATCTCCGTTGAGCACAAACGGATCGAATGGTTTCCCCAGAAACCCGGCGTCCTGCCCGTGCGGAAGATTGCCACCGGTGGGCCCCATCGGTTCGGGGAGGATCACATGGGCCGGAAGTTCATTGCGTCGGCCCTTCAGGAACTCAAGAGCACACCCGGCATGCGGGGTGTTGACTCCCCCTGTGAACAACCGCCCCGTCTGCATCATTTGATGCCCCGTGTCGTGCACCGCCGCAGCCGTGTGGTAAACCGAACGCACCAGCGAGAAATGATTGGCTACCTTGGCGTGTTCGGGAAAAATCTCCGAGATCTCGAACTCGGAGGACCGGGTCCGGATGGGTTGGAAGGGACCCCGCACTTCCCGGGGCGCGTCCGGTTTCATATCCCAGGTATCGAGTTGGCTGGGTGCGCCAAGATTGAAGATCATGATCGCCGAACGTTCCTCGCGACCGGCAGCCACGGCGCCTTTCGCCTGCAGCTGCGCATACTGGGCCATCGAAAACCCGAGCGCACCCAGGGTACCCACTTGGAGAAAGTCCCGCCGCGTGATTCCGTCACAGCTCGTCACCGAACCGTTCCCAGTTACGTTAATCATTGCTCGATACCTTGTGAAACCATGAACGAACGACACGCCCGTGCCATTTCCTCATGTCTGTGTGTTGCCAAAACCTACCCGCCCCCCTTCGCAGCCGCAATGCTTTTCGAATACGCGCTTCGACACAAAGCCGCGCCGTTTCTCCCCCGGGCTCCGCCTGCCGGTTGTTTCCTTCATCGGGCCACTCGAACGAATCCCCCCCGACGGGACGCCGGAACCGCCCAGGCCGAGGTCCAACCTCATTTTCTTCCTCATGTGAGAACCGAAAGGCTTACGTTTTTTTCTTGGAAAGCACTTCTATTCGGAGCAAGGTAGACAAGCGTTTAAGGTAAGAAATCAATACCTCCAGTGCCATGCAGAAACCTATGAAACACGTTCTGATCGTTGAACCCAATCTCGCCCTCGGGATGGTGTTTTCACGGGCTTTTCTTGTCGCCGGATACGGTGCCAAGCATGTCACCGAAGGAGCCGAGTCAGCCCGAATCCTGGAGGATTCCCCACCCCGTTTCGTGGTTCTCAACGCCGCACTCCCGGCCGACCAGGCCAACATGATCCTCAAGGTGATCAAGGAACGTTACAATTCCAGGCGAATGCCGGTGATCGCCTATACGCTGGATAACAAAACCAGCCCAACCCGAGAATCCCGATTCCAGGACGCAGCAGAATTTCTGACCCTCGAAGAGGCCAACCCCAAAGCCCTTCTGGAGGCGGCGGACAGGGTCCTCAACAGCGCCAGGACTCCTGGGACCCCGCCCCCCGAAACCGAAGCCCCCCCTCCGGCCGAACCGGAATCCGTGGCGGACCCC
>JAIPJX010000013.1 GCA_021733945.1 Verrucomicrobiota bacterium
GGCACCCTGATCTCCCGCCAGGCTCACCTCCCCGGCCTTGAGCCCGGTGACCCCATCCGGAAACCGCAACTCCAGCTTGACCGGTTCCGAAAACCCAAAAAGACGTTCCACCGCGACGGACACCCCCTGTTTGCCTCCCGACCGCATTTCCACGGCACCCGGCGGCACAACCATCCGGATCGGATGTTGCGCAACCCGCAACCGGATCAACGGAGAATAGGCGGTCACCGATGTTTCGCTGGGCTGCACGCCCTTCAATGCCTCCCGTGCTTTCTTTGTCGCTTCCTCGTCCCCAGCTTCTTCAGCGGTTTTTACTGCCGCTTCAAGCGTTGCCACCCGATCCGCCGAGGCCCTCTGGTATTTGCCATTGGTCTGCCCAAAAAAATGGAATGTGAACTCTCCGACCGGCACTTTCAAATCGGTCAGATTCAGCTGCGTCATTGCATTGGTTTCGCCCGCCTTGACTTGAAACTCCCTGAGCTTGGCAATCCTGGAATCGCCTCCCGCCAGCATTTTGATCTCCCCATTGAAGTCTCCCCTCCGAATCACAGTGACCGGAATTTCAAGAACACCGCCCACCCAGCTTTCCCGAAGCGTGGCGGGCTCCACCCGAATCTCAATCGGCGCGGCTTCCACTTCGCTGACACCAAGAACCACCTCCCGTGTCGATCGGGACTTCACGGATTCCGCATTATAATCCCCTACCGTCCAGATCACTCCGGCCCCGGAAGCCTCCCTCACCTGTTCAACATCGCCAACACGCCCCCGTCCGACAATACGCACCGGTCCCGCGTATCCCGACGCGCCCTCCTCCGCGCTCAGCATCAGCGTGGCGCTCGTCTCACCCGGGGGAACAATTGCTTCCCGGCAACTGACACCCGGGGGAAGTCCCTCTGCGTTCACCAGGATTTCGCCATCAAAGCCATCCCTCCGCATCGCCACCACCCGGACCGGAAGGTTCCCACCTTTGCGGATGAAGGGTGTCCATTGAGGGACATCCTTGCGATCGGCCGGCCCGGGCGAAACCGGCATCGCGACAAGATCAAATCCGGGGTTTTCCCTCCGGATCACCAGACGGTATTCCAGCCGTGCATCCGCTCCCGAATGCCGGAAGAGATCCCGCACCTCCACCCGATAGGAACCCTCTTCGCCGACCTGAAACCGCCATTGCGGATCGCGGCTCCGGGTGTCGAACTCGCGCCCCCCCGCATTCGTATCCGATTGATACAATTCCTGAACATCCACATACGAGCTCCCGCCCTCCCCGCCGGGCTTCACACGTTGCACCAGCACGAAGGGATTGGTTGGTCGCCCCAGTCTGTGGGATTGAATTTCAATCCAGAACACCTCCCCTTTCGTTGCATCAAATCCGACCCAATCCCGGTCGTTGGCCGGGAACAACCGGCCGGACACCTCGCAGGGCACCGGAACCCTATTGGCGGACTCGGGGTTGTCGTTGGGTTCCTGTTCGATCACCACCGGATCCCTCGCCAACCCGATGAACACGGGATTCGAAATTCGCGCCGTTTCACCGCCAAAACGATGTCGATAGGGCACCCCGACCAACGGCAGGGACGCGGGCTCGCGAAGGAACCTCCCGGTCCGCCCCGGTTCCGATTCCTGCGGCAAACGGATCTCGACCTCCAACGTCTCCAGCGGATTCCCGTTCACGGTGTATTCGGAGGGAATCGAGCCGGGAAGATTTCGCCCGTGAATCTGGTACAGAGCGGTTGACCCCGGAGCACCGGCTGCCGGCACCACAAAATCAATCCAGGGTCCGGTGCTGACGCACAGCCGATAGGCATACGCCTCGCCGCCGCGGAACAACTGATCGTGCACCTGGACCGTAAACTCTCCGGCGTCCGGAGCCGTGAAATCAATCAGCGAATCGGTCCCATTGCGGGCAACCTCTCGTCCCTTCGAATCAAAGACCACCACCACCGCGGTCATCCGTGAATCGATGGGAGCCGTCTCACAACGAATCACCAGGCGCCGTGCCGACGCAACCTTGAATATGAAAAAATCGGACTGCCGTTCCTCCGCTCGTCCCGAGATCACGGTGTCCAGCGGAATATCCATCGCACTGGACGCCTCGTGATGATCCCCCGACTCGACCATCGCGGGCAGATCACCCACTTCAAATGCCCGGGCATTGGAAATACCAAACCGGCCTGCCACCCGAACATCGTAAATTCCCGGAAGCGTTGCTTCACCGACGGTCACCAGGAACTTTCCCTCCAGGATCTTTCCGGAACTGAGAACCGGTTCCGCCGTGATGCCAGAATCCGTAAAACGAAGTTCCTGAGCTTCCTCAAGGTCATTTCCGGAGACGGTTACCTCGATCTGCGTTCCCACGGTTCCTCCCGGTGGGAAAATCGAATTGAGCCGGGCCAGAGGCAATTCGGCACGCGTGATGCCGGGCAGTGCCCAGCCCAGGCAAAGCGCAACGAGAAACAGGGCGGAACACCGGCGCGAGGGCGTGCTTTTCCCGGAGGGGCACACTTGAAATTCTGCGGGCATCAGGACTCTTGGTCTCAGTGATTAAAGAGGAACTCCTTGGTGTTCACCAAAGCCCAGACAATATCCTCATAAGCCTCGCGTTTGGCGGCCTGAGGATCCCCTTCCTGCCCCACGCGCTCCATCTTTCGGCTGATATGCGCATTCGCCAGCACATACTCCTCTGCCTTGGGCTCCCGCGCAAACGCCAGGAGATACAGCTCGCGCAGTTTCTGCTCGTCGCTCCGCTCCGTGTCCTTTGCCAGCAGGGCGGGCCGCCCCGAATCGCTGGAAAGTTTCTCCTGAATATCCTTGGCGTTGAGCAGATGGAGGCTTTGCGCGAGGCTGGCATCCTGGGAACGCTCGCATTCGCAGGCGCTCGACATATCGGGCCGCCCAAAAACCGTCAGGAAATAGGAACCCTCGTTGTAACTGTTGTCCGGGAGTTGCACCGCCCGGGTACCGTCCGGCAACCCTTTAAAAGGGGTCTGAGCGTTGGCAAGACGATTCACCGAGTCCAACAACACCTCCGCCGTCAACCGTTTGGGGTAGTATCGGGAGAAATTCTGACGGTCCACGCCGTTGTGTTCATTGGGAATGGCACTCAACTGATAGGTACTGGAACGGCAGATGGTCCGCACCAGGTCCTTCAGATCAAATCCACTCTCGGCAAAATGCCTCGCCAGCGCTTTCAGCAGATCCGGATTGGTCGCCGGGTTGGTCTCGCGCATGTCGTCCTCCGGCTCGACCAGGCCACGATTAAAAAAGTGTTTCCAATACCGGTTGACCAACGACGGCGCGAAGAATGGGTTCTCGGGATCGGACATCCAATCGGCAAGCGCCCCCCGTGGATCATCATCCGGTGACAACTGGAAAGGCGCAGCGCCCAGTCCTGCCGGGCGCACCTTGGACTTGGTTTTGATGTTCACCGCTTCGGCCACACCCCGCCTGTGAAAGATCATTTCTTCACCGGGTTCAATCCCACCCTTGCGCCCCACCTGGCTGAAAAACGCCGCGAAGCCATAATAATCCTGCTGACTCCAGCGTTCATACGGATGGTGATGACACTGCGCACATTTCAACCGCGTTCCCAGGAACAGCTGCGCCGTGTCCTCCAACTGCGCGGTCGAGTCACGGGTCTGCCGATACCAGGCCACCGGAGGGTTTTGATCGATCTGACCCGAGGCAGCCACGATTTCCCGTGCAAACTGGTCAAACGGTTTGTTGTCATACAACCCATCCCGGATCCAGGAATAAAACGCGAAGGTCCCGCGGGCGTGGGTGTCATTCGAGCGTTTGTTCCTCAGGAGCGCGCTCCATTTGTTGGCAAAAAAATCGGCATACCCACCGTCCTGCAACAACCGGTCAATGCACCGATCCCTCCTGGATGCGTCTGATTGCGCCAGAAACTCGGCGGTTTCCGCAGGCGTCGGCAGCCGCCCGGTGATATCCAGCGTGACACGCCTGAGAAAGGTTTCATCGTCACACACCGGGGAGGGCGGCATGCCGACCGTTTTGAGCTTCCCGAAGACCAGTTCATCGATGAAATTTCGAACCGGAGGCAGATCCACCACCCCGGCACCCAGGGGGACCGTTGCCCGAAAAACCGCCACCTTGGCCTGGTAACGCACCATGACCGCCACGTCCCCGGGCTGCGAAAACAACCGGACATGTCCCTGGGAATCCACCTCGGCCATCTCCTTGTCGTTTGGTTCATACAATGCGCTGCGGGTCACGTCTTCACGCGACCCATCCGAATAAAGCGCCGTAACCACAAGTTGTTGAGGACTTTCCATCGGCATGGTCCGCTGCTTGGGCACCACGTCAATCCCCACCACGGTTGGGTCGCTTGCTTTGCCGAACGGCATGCCCTGCCGAATCCAGCGTACCAGCAACCGGTAATCGTCCGAATCCGATTCAATGCGTTTCCCACCACCGTGAGGCAGGGTGCCCACCGCTTTGAGCAGCAAAAGGCTGTTCTCCGGCGCGGCCGGAAAGAGGCGTCGTCCCCGCGCTTCCTTCACCAGATGTTCGAAGTCTTCAGCGGGCTCGAATCCAAGAAGGGAGAGTCTGAACCCGTTCTGCCCCCCGGATTTGCCATGGCACCCGCCGCCGTTGCAGCCCGCCTTGGTAAACACAGGAACAATCTGATTGGCGAAATTCACCGGAGTGACCGATTCGACGTCCTCCACGGTCACCTCGATTGAGGCCTCCAAGCCGGGCGCACTTGCCACAATCCGCGCTTTTCCGTTCGCCACTGGAGTGACCATGCCTCCGGCATCGACCCGGACCCGATCTTCCGGTTCGACCCGAAAAACAACCGATCGCGTCAGATCCCGCAAACCACCCGAAACCAGCATCGCGGAAACCAGGATCTGCTGCCTGGCGTCGCTGCCCCTGAGATGAAGCCCTTCTGACGGATCGGAGGCTTCGAGGTCCTTGTAATGAATCCTAAGCTCAACCACGTCGGTTGCCTGATCCGCCACTGCGCCCAACGACAGCGGAAGGATCCAGCACATGACCCAACTCACAAGCAACCAGGCACCCGGCGGGCCCAACCGCGGTCTTCTCAATCCGCGCGTCTTCGAAGGCGCCCCTGCCCTCTGCTCACCCGGTTGAGGCTGAAGTCCAAAAAACGTTCGCATAAACTTGCAGGCATCCTGCCATTTTCGATCAACGGTTGTGGAACAATTCGAGATTCGAACTCCCCAAGTACGAAGTCAAGCCTCGATGCGGGGACCGTGCCTCGATGCGGGGACCTGTACATTGACAATATTCTGAAATATGATCGAGTTGAAGAATGAGAACCCAGCTCCTGTATATACTGTTCGGCCTTTCGTTGGCGATCCCGGCTGCAGCACAGGACACCGCACGCACCAAAACCGAACTCCAAACGAGGACCAACCAAAAAGGTGCCGAGTTGCTCGCGCAACCACGCTCCAAGACTGCCCCCAATCTCACACCCAAACGATCCAAGGTATCGGCCGGAGGCGTCATCGGGGAACTGATCAAATTGCGCCACCCGGTAACCGTGCTTGGGCAGCCCGAGGATACGCCGACGGCTGCGCCAACGGATCAAGTCTATCGGGACCCCGCCACGGAACAACCAAAGGGTTTCGTCCTGCTTTCCATTCGATTCTGAAGCAAACGCCCCCGGTTCCTGATCGGCGCCGCTCGATTGTCCATCCCCGAGTGCCTGCGCACACGAATGGAGGCTTGCAATCCGAGTCACAATACCAGATAACCGCAAGGTGGTTACAGCGTTTTTGGGAGTAAAAGCCGATGCCCCGTTCGTATGGGGCATTCTGACCCCGAATCCACCGGAAACGAAGTTGCCCGATAGATACTAAAAACCGGCAAACCGAATGCCCATCAACGAACCCGAGTTTGAATACGTGAGGGAGCTGACGCGCTCCCGTGCGGGTGTCGTTCTGAAGGAGAAGGAACGTTTTCTGGCCGAGGCACGACTCACCCCGCTGGCCAAACAGAACGGCCTCGGATCGGTCAGTGAGTTCATCGGGCTCCTCCAGAACGGCGAACCCAACGGTTTGCACGACCTGGCGCTGGATGCCCTGCTGCCCAAGGACACGGCGTTCTTCAGAGACACCCATCCGTTCGAACTGCTCCGCACCCACTTGATACGCAATCTGGAGATGCGTCGATCGCACGAAAACCGACTCCGGATCTGGTGCGCGGGTTGTTCAAGCGGCCAGGAACCGTATTCGATCGCCATGGTGATCGGACGCTATTTCTCCCAGCTCCTGAAATGGGACATTGAGATATACGGCACGGACATCTCTACCGAAGCCCTCGAGATTGCGCAACGCGGCAGCTACAACAAGATTGAGGTCAATCGAGGCGTGCCCTCCAATTACCTCAAGGAATTTTTTCATTCAGACGAAAACAACTGGGCCTTGAACGACGATCTGAAGAAGGTGGTGGTCTTCGAACCCCTCAACCTCTGCCAGGACTGGCCGGAATTGGAGAAGATCGACATGATTTTCATGAGGAATGTCCTGGAACACCTCACCCCGGAACGCAGAAAATTCATTCTTGAGAATGTAAGAAGAATCATCAAACCCGATGGATACCTGTTCCTGGGATCCCGCGAAACGCTGGAAGAATCTGACATCGGCTTTCAAATGGTGCCTGCCGAGAAATCCGTCTACTTCCAACCCACCGGAGGATTCTGAACCATCGACATCCCTTTCGCGCCCCAAACCCGTGCCACCCAAACCCAAATACCTCGTCCGAGAACACCTGGAGCGCCTGCCGGGCAACTCCCTTCCCTTCATGAGACTGACGACATCCCGCAAACGCAAGACCCGGCCCTGGACGCCGATCGCCCACAAACAAAGCATCAATCAGGACTTCTCAGCGGCCCTATGCAACTAATCGACCTGAACGAACTCGTCGCAAAAGCCGACGAGCTCCAACCGCTGCCCGCCAGCGCCACAAAACTGGTCTCCCTCATCAACAGCGGTGAGGCCGATGTGGATGAAATCACCAAGATCATCAGCCTCGACCCGGCAATGACCGTGCGATTGCTCCGCGCGGCAAACTCCGCATTCGCAGGTTCCGCCATGGTGATCAGCACCATCAGCGAGGCTGTTTCCAGGCTCGGCACCCAGCGCATCCTTTCTCTCGCTGTGGCTTCCCATGCCCGCTCCATGATGCGCACGGAAATGACCGCCTACGGACTCAATGAAGGGGACCTTTGGCGCCACTCGGTCATTTCAATGATCGCTGCCGAAACATCGGCCAAATTCTGCAAATCCGTCGTGCCTCCGGCCGCCTACACCGCCGCGCTCCTGCACGACATCGGCAAACTGGTCATGGCGAGGTTTCTTACGGAGGACATTCTGCTTCTTCTGGAGCAGGCTCGCGACGAGGGCAACCTCCCCCCGCTGGAAGCCGAGGCAAGAATCCTCCAGGTACATCATGGCGAACTCGGCGGCTTGATCGCCCAACACTGGGAACTGCCCGAAAACATCGTCAAGGGCATTACGTTCCACCACAATCCGGACGATGGAGACGACCTGATCTGCGATGCGGTTCATCTGGCCAATGCCGTAGCCAAACGGGTCGCGAATGAATCTGACACCGAACTACCCACAACGGATGTCGAACCCGGTGCCGTCAAACGTCTGGGATTTGACATGAAGAGATTTGACGAGCTCTGCGAAAAGGCGAAAGCCGCCTTCGAGAAAATCAGCGCTCTGTACGGAACCGGTTAGTTCGATCTCACAACCTCCCCCGTGCCCCCCACTCAGGAGGCAAGCCAGGGAGGTTTAACAGGCGGCAACCCTCTTGACTGGAACTGAACTCATGGCTGAACCCATTCCGAGAATCCCTCGCGCCCTGATCGAATCGCAGGTCACCTCCGCCGTGGCTTCCACGACCGCCTACGACATTCATACCCATCTCTACGATCCGGCCTTCGGGAACCTGCTCCTTTGGGGAATCGATGATTTGCTGGTTTACCACTATCTGGTGGCCGAGGTGTTTCGAGTCACCGACCTCCCAACCGAGACGTTCTGGAAGTTGTCCAAGACCCAGCAGGCCGACCTGATCTGGAACGAACTTTTTATCCAAAACTCTCCCATCTCGGAAGCGTGCCGCGGTGTTTTGACCACTCTCAATCTCCTCGGACTCGACGTCCGACGCAGGGATCTCCCCGCATTACGGGCCTGGTTCAGCCAGTGGAAACTCGACGATTACGTCACCCGCTGCATGGAGCTCGGAGGCGTCCGGAAGATCTCGATGACCAATTCCCCCTTCGATCCGGAAGAACGGGCGGTTTGGGAACAGGGCTTCGGCAGGGACGACCGGTTCACAGCAGCCCTTCGGATCGATCCCCTGCTCCTGGAATGGCCCAAAACCTCGGGGCAACTCGCCGGGTGGGGGTATTCGGTTGAACCCGGATTGAACGACACAACCATTTCAGAAATCCGACGGTTCCTGGCCGACTGGACACGAAAGTTCAACGCCCAATACCTCATGGTGTCGTTGCCACCTGATTTTATGTTCCCCGGTCCCGGCCCGGAAGCGGTGCTCATCGAAAAAGCAATCCTCCCCCATTGCCGGGAACACGGCCTTCCCTTCGCCCTGATGATCGGGGTGCAGCGGGCCCAGAACCCAAGTTTGAGGCTCGCCGGAGACGGTTCCGGCCGATGCGATCTGACCGCCCTGGCCAATCTCTGTGCCGGTGCCCTCGAGAACAAATTCCTGGCCACCGTTCTCTCCCGGGAAAACCAGCATGAACTGGCGGTGCTCGCCCGCAAGTTCGGCAACCTGCACATCTTTGGCTGTTGGTGGTTCATGAACATTCCCTGGGTGGTGGAGGAAATGACCCGGATGCGCATCGAGCTCCTGGGGCTCAGCTTCACTCCCCAGCACTCCGACGCACGCGTCCTGGACCAACTGATCTACAAATGGAGCCATTCCAGGCAGATCATCACCAAGGTCCTGGTTGAAAAATACGACGCACTCGCGGCAACCGGCTGGGAGCCCACCCAGAACGAAATCGCCCGCGATGTAAACAATCTCCTGGGTGGTGCCTTCGAGTCCTTTTGCAGGTGACCCCGGCCCGCCGGCTCGTGGGGTTCGCTCCCGGCCTCCCGGCTCCCTCACCGAACGTTTAATCAAACCATTCGTCCGCGGGATCAAACGCCGGAATCACAACGTTGAGGATCGTCATTCGGCCGACCGCCCGATGCCGACATCCCGGTTTGATCAGAATCGAGGTCATCGGCCGAATCGGAATCAGCTCCCCGTCCAACTCCATCGAACCCTCGCCCTCAAGCACCACATAGATTTCCGTCAGCGTCTTGTGGTAGTGAGTCCGGGCATCCTCCTGAATCTCGACCCGATGCACGGTTGCCAGAGGGTTGTCCGCCCCTCCAAAGGCACGCCGCGTGATTCCGCAGGGACATTGCTTCGGATCGATGGTGTCCAACTGTGAAACAAGATAATTGGCCATGCCCACAATCATGCAGGAATCCAGGATCCCGGCGCAAACCTTCTCGCTGACCGACCCAATCCCCGCCAATCCGGATCAACGGGGGCTCATTCGCTCCTTTTACCCGGGTCGGACCGCCCGGATTCACCCTCGGGAACGGTCACGACCCCTGTCGCGGGATCATAAGGAAAACTTTTTCCGGATACCGGATCCAGCGGTACCCCGGCCAAATACCCCGGCACCAGATCCAGGAGTGTTCGAGGTGGAGCCCCCGTTTCCAGGGTGTGGGCGTGTACCGCCAGTTTCAGGATCACAGACCGGAACACCTGGGTGTGAACCTCTTGCTTGGACCGGAAATTGTCCAGGACGGGTTTGATGGCCTGGGGCATGAGTTTTGCCACCAATCGCTGCCACCAGGGAAACAGGCGACGTACATACCGTCGTTCGTTCCCGAGCGTGTCCTCCGCAGACTCGGCGTCCGCTTCCACCTCCTCCAGGGCTCGGACCAGGTGCCGGGTCTGGGATGCATCCAACTCTGGTTGCATGGCGTCCAGGTGGTTTAAGCCGATTCGTTCGAGTGCAAACCCAACCAATCGATCCATCATCGACCCGCCCCGCGAACAGGCCTGCCCGAACCGAACGCACTCCAGATGATGCCGCACCGCGTCCGCGGGGCGTCCCTCCGATGCGGCAATCAATCCCTCGGCCACCAGCCCCCGCCCCAGCATTTTGAAGGCTTTCACCTCCGCAAGATGTTGGGTCGCGTGGGTCGTCGCATCGACACCGGTTGGAAACACCACCATGGATTCCAACATGAGACCCTCGCGAATCAACCGAAAAGCCTCCTGATTGGACCGCACAAACTCCCGGGTTTCCGCGCCGGAACCCTTCATTTCATCGGGCAGTTGCCCCACCAGGGCATTGCCCGCCTCCAGAAACCGTTCGTAACCATTGGGAACCGGGGGAGGCGATTGATCCGCCCCCCCGTTCAAAACCACCATGGCAACCCCCACACCGAAGGCCAGAACGACCGTCATCCACTTGAGAGCTCCTGAGAAACCAGCGCCTTGCATGCTTCCCGTTTACACCCGGAGCCCCTCCGCCGCGATTATAAAACACCCCGCCCGATTCCAATGAATCCGCACATAGATTTTGACATCCCGGGACCCGTTGTGAAACAGTACCGAAAGTCCCTCCGGGATACACCATGAAATTACAGTCGAATTATTTACACAAAGGCTTTCTCCTCGCATCGGGATGTTTCGTAGCGCTCGCACAGGCGGCTGAACGGGTCGATTTTGAGAAGGAAATCAAACCAATTCTGGAACTCCAGTGCCTCAGCTGTCACGGCGCGGAAAAACCCAAGGGCGACCTTCGGTTGGACACTCGTGCAAACGCGATGATCGGGGGCGAAAACGGCCCGTCCATCGTGGTTGGCAAACCCGAAGAAAGTTCCCTTTTCACCCTCACGGTGTTGCCGCCTGACGATGACGACATCATGCCACCCAAGGGCGAGCCTCTTTCCAAACAGCAGACCGACGCGCTGCGCCACTGGATTGAACAGGGTGCCATCTGGCCCGAAGACCTCGTCCTGACCGGTGTCCGGAAAATCGATTTCGTCAAGGACATCCAGCCGATTCTCGAGTTTTCGTGCGTGTCCTGCCACCGGGAAGGCCATGCGGACGGCGACCTCCGTCTGGACGACGCGGAATTTGCCTTTCGCGGCGGATCGAGCGGACCGTCCATCATTCCCGGCAAAGCCCTCGCCAGCATGGTCTACACGACCACCGTGCTCGATTCCGACCACGAGTATCTCATGCCGCCCAAATCAAAGGGCGGCCCCCTGCCCGTCGAACAAACCGATTTGCTGTGGGACTGGATCAATCAGGGTGCCGTCTGGCCAAAGGACCTGAAACTGCTTCCCCGCAAAGTCGCTGCCGCGGTTGAACAGGCACTCAAAACCGCCACCTTGATCCACGGCCAGTTGATCAGCAAACTCGATGTGCGCACTGTGGCCGAGATGAAGCCATACTCCGAACTGATTCCAGGCACCCGCGTTGAGTTTGGGATGGTACCGCTGCCCGGTGGCGAATTCGTCATGGGCAGCCCTCAGGATGAAGACGGTCGGGCACCGGACGAAGGCCCCCAACACAGGGTGGCGATCGAACCGTTCTGGATGGGCACCCACGAGGTCACCTGGAGCGAGTACGAAATGTTCATGTATCCCACGGAAGAGAAAAAGATCCGCCAACAGCACGAGTACAATGAGGATCTCTACCCCGGTGCAGACGCGGTCAGCCGCCCCACATCCCCCTATGTCGAAATGAGCTTTGGCATGGGCAAGGACGGCTATCCGGCCATCAGCATGACACAGCATGCGGCCAACAAATACTGTGAATGGCTCAGTGCCAAGACCGGGCATTTTTACCGGCTCCCGACCGAAGCCGAATGGGAATACGCCTGCCGTGCCGGAACCACCACGGCTTACTCGTTCGGAAACGACCCATCGGCTCTGGAGGACTACGCGTGGTTCGCGGACAACAGTGACTACAAATACCAGAAAATCGGGACCAAGAAACCCAATCCCTGGGGGTTGTACGACATGCACGGAAACGTGGCCGAATGGACTCTGGACCAATACTCCGAGGATTATTACGCCCAGTTCAAGGACACTCTGGCCCGGGAACCATGGAACAAAGCCACAAGACCCTACCCACACACCGTCCGGGGTGGATCCTGGGACGATGACGCGGAGGCGCTCCGCAGCGCTGCCCGCCGGTACTCCGACAAATCGTGGAAACAGCAGGACCCCCAGCTTCCCAAGAGCATCTGGTACCTCACCGACGCCCAGTTTATTGGCTTTCGTGTGATCCGTCCCCTGGTCGTGCCCTCCGCAGAGGTGCTATCTAAGTATTGGACAAGTGGCGTGGAAAATGAGTAACCTGATGCCCGATCCCGCACCGTCGCCCGGCAGAACCGCCCCATCCCGTTCTGCGTGGCAGTCGTGAGCGCGGGACACTCCGGACATCGGTAGGAAAACTAAAAAACGCTATGACCAACGAAAACAAAAAATATTCCAGCGGTGATGTCTCACGGCGGGATTTCCTCAGAACGAGCTCCCTCGCGGTGGGCGGTGCCGTCATTGGCAGTCTGTCAGCCGAACGGGGCGCACACGCCGCCAGTGATGACACCATCAAGGTGGCCCTGATCGGATGCGGCGGCCGGGGAACCGGCGCGGCCAGCCAGGCCCTCTCCACCGAAGGCAGCGTGCGCCTGATCGCCATGGCCGACGTATTCGACGGCCACCTGCAGAGCAAACTGGAAGTTTTGCAGAAAGAGGCCAAGGATAAGGTGGACGTGCCCAAGGACCGTCAGTTCATCGGGTTCGACGCTTACAAGGACGCCATTGCCCTTGCCGATCTCGTCATTCTCACCACGCCTCCGGGCATTCGCCCGATTCATTTCGAGGAGGCCGTGCGCCAGGGAAAAAACATCTTCATGGAAAAACCGGTCGCCGTCGACGGCCCGGGCATCCGGCGGGTGATTGCAGCCGCCCAGGAAGCCAAGAAGAAGAACCTCAAAATCGGTGTCGGCCTGCAGCGCCGCCACGAGACCCCCTATCTGGAGACCATCAAACGCCTTCACAACGGGGCCATCGGTGACATTACCTCGATGCGCTGCTACTGGAACGGCAGCACACCCTGGGTCCACACCCGGGAGTCCCTCGCGAAACAATTTGGACGGCCCCTCACCGAGATGGAATATCAGTTGAAAAACTGGTACTACTTCGTCTGGCTCTGCGGCGATCACATCGTCGAACAACACATCCACAATCTGGACGTGATCAACTGGGTGAAGAACGGATACCCCGTCAAAGCCCGTGGCATGGGTGGATGCGAAGTGCGCAAGGGCAACGATTACGGCGAAATCTTCGACCATCACTCGGTCGAATTTGAATACGCCGATGGATCGATCCTCCACAGCATGTGCCGTCATCAACCCGGGTGCTGGAACAGCGTTTCCGAACACGTCGTCGGCACCAAGGGCCGCTGCCATGTCGGCGGCGACCGCGGCGGACACCGGATCGAGGGCGAAAACGCCTGGAGTTTCCCGCGTGGCACCCCCACCAAGAACCCATACCAGCAGGAACACGACGATTTGTTCGCGGCCATCCGGGACGACAAACCCTACAACGAGGCCGAACGTGGCGCCATGAGCACGCTCACGGCGATCCTTGGTCGCATGGCGACTTATTCGGGCAAGGAAATCACATTTGACCAGGCCCTCAATTCACAGGTGGATCATCTGCCGAAGATCTTCGCCTGGGACGCACCCGCACCGGTGCAACCCAATCCCGATGGCTCCTACAACCTTCCGATTCCCGGAAACGCGGAGTGGCTCAAGAAAATCGTGTAGTTGCACCGTACGCTCTCAAGCCCGCATCGGATCCCGATGCGGGCTTTTTGTTGCCAGTCACCGCCCGGCAAGCCCAGCTCAATCACGACTGTCATTCCCGACGAATCAGGATTTCTCAGGATTTCTCCAACTGCAATCCCGAGTCCCCTGCCGAAACCCGGATCTCATCTCCCGCCGCAAAAGTTCCGTCCAACAACCGCAATGCCAGCGGATCCAGAAGATGCTCCTGGATGGCCCGCTTGAGGGGACGCGCTCCGAAATGGGGATCATACCCTTCCCTGGCCAGGTAACCTTTTGCAGATTCATCCAACTCGAGCCGAAGCTCCCGGTCGGCCAGGCGCTTGCGAACTCGCTCCAACTGGATGTCCACGATCGTTACCAACTCCTCCTGAGTCAGATTGTGAAAGACAATGCTGTCATCCACCCGGTTGAGAAACTCCGGCCGAAACTGTCCCTTCATCTCGGCCCGGACCCTGACCTCCATCTGGGCCGTCGCTTCCTCGGAGAGATCCCCGCGATCGGCGTATTCCTGAATGATGGCCGATCCGATGTTGCTGGTCATGATGATAATCGTGTTCTTGAAATCGATGGTGCGGCCCTGTCCGTCGGTCAACCTGCCGTCATCCAGCACCTGGAGCAACACATGGAACACATCGTGGTGCGCCTTCTCAATCTCATCAAACAACACCACGCAGTAGGGATGCCGACGCACCGATTCGCTCAACTGACCGCCCTCCTCATAGCCCACATAGCCTGGAGGTGCCCCGATCAACCGGGCAACGGCGTGTTTCTCCATGTATTCACTCATGTCGATACGAATCATCGACCCCTCGTCATCAAACAGGAATTCCGCCAATGCCCTGGCAAGCTCTGTTTTTCCGACACCCGTCGGGCCCAGAAAAATGAACGAACCCATCGGTCGATCCGGATCCTGCATTCCGCTCCTGGCCCGACGCACTGCGTTGGAAACCGCCCTGATCGCTTCAGACTGACCCACGACACGATTCTGGAGGCGTTCCTCCATCTTCACCAGCTTCTGACGTTCACCTTCGAGCATCCGGTTCACCGGCACTCCGCTCCACAGTGAAACCACCTTGGCAATGTCGTCCTCGGTCACCTCCTCATTGAGCAACCGCTGACCTGCCGGTCGCTCATGAAGCAGTTGCTGCGCCGCCGCAAACTGTTTCTGCAGTTCGGGCAGGCGCCCGTACTGGATCTGCGCCGCGGTGCTGAGATCCCCGTTGCGCTGGGCCTTCTCCTGTTCCTGCCTCAACGCCTCAATCTCGCCGCTGATCTTGCTCACCGAATTGATCGAATCCTTTTCATTCTGCCACTGTGCCTTCAAATGGGCCGATTGCTCCTTGAGATTCGCCAGCTCCCGCTCAATTTTCTTGAGACGTTCCCGGGAAACCTCATCCTTCTCCTTTCGCAGAGCCGTCTGCTCGATCTCCAGCTGCATCACCTGCCGATCCAATTGATCAATCTCCACCGGCATCGAATCCAGTTCCATCCGTAGTCGGGACGACGCTTCGTCCATGAGATCAACCGCCTTGTCGGGAAGAAACCGATCCGTGATGTACCGGTGCGAAAGCCGCGCCGCCGCCACCAGGGCCGCATCCTGTATCCGAATTCCATGGTGCACTTCGTAGCGCTCCTTCAATCCCCGGAGAATCGCAATGGTACCTTCCACACTCGGTTCATTGACCATGACCGGCTGAAACCGACGCTCCAACGCCGCATCCTTTTCGATGTACTTGCGGTATTCATTCAGGGTCGTTGCTCCGATGCACCGCAATTCGCCGCGCGCCAACTGCGGTTTGAGCATGTTCGCGGCGTCGGCCGAACCTTCCGCAGCGCCCGCCCCCACCAGCGTGTGCAGCTCGTCGATGAAGAGAATCACGTTTCCCGCACTCGAACTGACCTCCTTTAGAAACGCCTTGAGCCGGTCTTCAAATTCGCCCCTGTATTTCGCCCCGGCGATCATGGCCCCAAGATCCATCGAAACCAGGCGCTTGTTCCTGAGGGATTCGGGGATGTCACCGCCAACGATGCGCCGCGCCAACCCCTCGGCAATCGCCGTCTTTCCCACCCCGGGTTCACCAATCAACACCGGGTTGTTCTTGGTCCGGCGGGTCAACACCTGCATCACCCGGCGTATTTCTTCGTCCCGCCCGATCACCGGATCGATCTTTCCAGCGCGCGCCGCGGCGGTGAGATCCCGCCCGTATTTTTCCAGGGCCTGAAATTTGTCCTCCGGATTGGGGTCCGTCACCCGCTGATTGCCCCGAAGCTCGGCCAGGGCCTTCAGCACGATGTCGCGCTTGAGCCCATGGGCACCGAGGATTCGCGCTATGGAGCGCCCCCCCGCGTCGATCAGGCCGAGAAGAAGATGTTCCGTGCTCACATATTCATCCTTGAGCTTGCGAGCCTCCGCCTCGGCGGCGTCGAATGTCTTGCGCAGGTCTGCGCTCGCAAACAGTTCACGAGCCCCCTCGCCATGCACCTTCGGGCGACGAGCGAGTTCCTGCTCCGTCTCTTCGGCGAGTTTGGAAACCGCCACCCCCAGTTTTTGAAGGATCGATGGAATCAGGCTTTCCTCCTGCCGAACCAGAGCCAAAAGCAGGTGTTCAGCGTCCAACTCCTGATGCGCGCGGTCCCGGGCGAGAGCCTGCGCCGCCTGAATCACCTCCTGTGCCTTGATCGTCAATCGTTCGTTTCGCATGAATATCAGATAATCTACTTTCCCGTTTTTACAAGTGAAGCCGCTATCGCGCCCTTTGTCGATCACGCCACCCGGATTTCCGGAACGAAAGAATCTGGAAATCGCAGCCAACTCAGGGCTTACTGGAGTGAGCATTCACATGAATCACTACAAGTCCCATCGCAATTTGCCGGCGCTGGCGGGGTTGTGCCCGATGACCGAGGCCATGAAACCAGGACTCCCGGTCGATCAATGCGTCGCCCGCCTCAAACGGCTCCATTACGCGTTCAAGAGACTGCATCACATCCTCACGGCGCGACTGACCGCCGAACCGATCTACGAATTAAAATCAGCCTTCAGCCTTCATGCGCATCTTTGCGCCGAGCAGGTGACCGCCCTTCGCAAACGAGTCGGCGAAATGCGCGAACCGCCCCTCGGACTCGATGCGATTCCGGATGCGAACCTGGAGGTTTTCTTCGACGAAATCCTCGCCGCACCGGCAACGGAGGAGCTGGTCGCGGGACTGTACCAAATGGCATTTCCCGCCCTGAAAGAGGCGGCGGTTCGGTATCTCGGAGAAACCAATCCTCTGGTTGATCAACCAACCGTGCGCCTGGGCCGGATCATGCTCATGGATTTGGACGACATTCTGATCTTCGGCGCCAAAGCACGCGAGTGCCTGGCACCCGAAGGCTGCCATCAAGTATCCACCGACTGGCTTGGCCTCCTCCAGCGCTGCCTCACCGCCGCCGGGGGATTGCACGGCACCGATCCCCGGGACTCGGGCACGGTGGCACGCCACCATTCCCTGACTCCCTACGGCTACGATCCAACCCCGCGGCGCGATGATCGGTTTCCGGACCCCTACAACATGGGCGTGAATGCGGAGGTCTTCCTCTACGAACCGAAATTTCCAGCATCCGCCAAAACGCTGATGATGTATTACAAACGGCTCCGGGAAATCGATGTGCCCGAAATGATGGCCAGCATCATTGTCGAGACTCCGGACAAACCCTGGGATTATTACCGGGACATGAGCCGGCAACTCTGGGACGAGGCCCGGCACGCCATGATGGGAGAAGTCGGATTCGTGCATCTGGGCATCGACTGGCGCACGGTCATGGTGAACTTCACCTGGTCCCTGGCCTTGAATACCCAGCTGAAGCCGATTGAACGCCATGCGGTCCTGTATTTCATCGAACAAGGTTTGATGCCGAAAACCGGCAAACGCTACGAGTGGGAGGTCGGCAAAGCTTCGGGCAACCCGCTGGCGGCGTTGTTCCAGGATTTCGACTGGGCCGACGAGGTGCTCCATGCGCGGATCGGACGCGACTGGTATCTCAAAGAATTCACCAACAGCCAGGAGGGCGTGGCTTATGGCGACACCTGCTGGTCCCGAGTCCTCATGGGCTGGGAGACTTGGCGGGCACAGGGACTGACCAAACACCGGAACTGGTGGCCCGACCTTTACCGCGAAGCCTGCTCCCTCTGGAAAACAGAACCCGACCCCGATGTCCTGGCTTTTTCGACAAGCTATCAATCCGTGCGAGCCGACCTGAAAGACATCTCGGCATCGGGTTGACCGATTGGCGAACCGAATATGGTTGCCCCGCAATCATCGGTCGTTACCCTTTTTGGCAATGAAGCCCTCGGCACGTTTGGTATTCGGGATCGTCCTGTTCTGTTTTTTCGTCTCCGGGGCGGCAGGGTTGGTCTATCAGATCGTCTGGTCCCGTTACCTGGCCCTGTTCCTCGGGCATACCAGCTACGCCATCGTGGCTGTTCTGGTCTCGTTCATGGGAGGATTGGCGATCGGAAATGCCTGGTTTGGTCGGCTGGCCGATCGCGCCGAACGTCCCCTGGCGCTGTACGGGTTGCTGGAGATCGGCATCACGCTCTATGCCATTGTCTTCCCCCACTATTTCTCCCTGTGCCACGACGCCTACCTTGCCCTGGGTAAATCCGTTGCCCCCGGCAGTGGCACGCTCCTGCTCTTCAAGTTTGTTTTTTCCATCTTAACCATCGTGCTTCCCACGATCATGATGGGGGCCACCTTTCCCGTGCTCACCCGATTCGCCACACGATCCCTTTCCGAACTTCGGGAGCGGGTCGCGGCCCTTTACAGCATCAACAGCGCCGGAGCCGTGATCGGTGTCTTCATCGCTCAATACTGGTGGGTTCCGGCGATCGGCCTGGAAATGACCGTTTACGCGGCTGCCGGACTCAACCTGGTTGCCGGAATCGCCGCCCTCTACCTCAGCAGCAGGGTCCGGGAAGGCAGGCCCTCTCCCAAAATCGAGCCGGCTCCAACCCCCGGTTCCGTGGAGGGGTTTTCCAACCACGAACTCCGCCTGGCGATCGTGGCCATCGGTCTCTCGGGGTTTGTCGCGATGCTGTACGAAGTGGCCTGGACCCGACTGTTGGCCCTGGCTCTCGGTTCGAGCACTCATGCGTTTTCCCTGATGCTGGTGACTTTCATCACCGGCATCGCCTTCGGATCGTGGCTGGTCTACCGATGGAAATCCTCACGCAACACCCTGGACGCATTTGCCTGGGCCGAACTTGCCCTGGCGGGTTCATTGCTGGTCTCCCTGTTCCTGTATGAATACCTTCCCTACTGGTTCGCCCATCTGGCAGATCAGCTCAGCCGGAAGCCCGGCAGCTATGCTTCGTTCCAGTTCCTTCAAGCAATGGTCTGTTTCGGCGTGATGTTTGTTCCCACCGTCTGCCTCGGTGCCACCCTCCCCCTGGCCAGCCGCATCGCCACCTCCGAATTTGCCTTCACCGGAAGTTCCGTCGGACGCGTCTTCTGCGTCAATACCGTGGGAACGGTTCTCGGAACCATCATCACCGGGCTTTGGCTGCTTCCCGCCGTCGGACTCGCGCAGACCTTCGCCATCGGCATCGCCTTCAATGCGCTCATCGGCCTGGCCCTTCTCAAACGTGCCGACCTCACCTATCAACGCTCCTTCGCTGCCCTCGGAATTGCCGCCGTGTTTGTCTGGTTGAGCGGAACCATTCTCGACGACACCTGGAAACGGGCCTTCTCCATCGGGCTCTGGCGCAGTCTTTCCCCACCGGAAGACCTCGCTGCCTACCGTACGATCATTAACAATGAAAACCTCATCTACCACCGTGACGGCGCGGGTTCCACGGTCTCCGTGATTCAATGGAGAAGCGCCGCGAACGAGTCGATCGGATTAAAAGTCAACGGCAAACCCGACGCCAGCACCGAACTGGATGTCATCACGCAGCGCCTCCTGGGCCATATTCCAATGCTTCTGCACCCCGAATCCAGGGACACCCTGGTGGTCGGCCTCGGCAGCGGGATGACCTGCGCCAGCGTCGCCCGGCATCCCTCGGTGGAACGGGTCGATGTCGTGGAAATCTCACCGGAGGTGGTTGAGGCCGCCCGTTTTTTCAAGGATTACAACGACGCTGTCCTCGACAATCCAAAACTGCACCTCACCGTCGAGGATGCCAAATCATTCCTCAAGCTCACCCAACGCAGTTACGACATCATCATCAGTGAACCGTCCAACCCATGGATGGCCGGTGTGGCCGGTGTTTTCTCGCTCGAATATTACGAGAACTGCCGGGAGAAGCTAAAACCGGGAGGGTTGATGGCGCAGTGGGTTCAGATTTACGAATCCTCGGAAGAGATGCTGGACATGGTCATCCGGACCTTCTCGGAAGTGTTCCCACACACCAGCATTTGGAGAACGGCCGTGGGCGACCTCCTGTTGATCGGCACCCTGGAACGTCACGAGACCGATCTGGATCAGTTGGTACAACGGTTCCACGTGCCGGCCGTGCAGCAGGATCTCGAGAGCGTGGGCATCGTGACGGTGCCCGTCCTTCTGGCCTGCCAAATCGTTTCCCAGGAGAACGGCCGCTTCGTACCGGGCCCGACCGCTGCCATGCACAGCGATTTCTTTCCTTCGCTCGAACGCCTCGCTGAAAAGGCGTTTTTTGTAAAAAGGGAGACTCTCCGATGGATCCAATACGAGGAGAACCAACTCACACGCCCCAGAACCCTCCTGAAGCAGTACCTTGATGACCACGGCCTGACCGATGCCGACTACAAGGCATTCGGCCGGTTCTACCTGGACAACCGGATTCCCGAGGCCGGGCTCTTCCGTTCCCTCGTGATGCGCTGGCAACGGGAACAGCCGGAGGCCACCCTGCCCATGGAGATGATGGCCCAGGTGACGGCCCCTCCGTTAAACGCCGAACTGGAGGCCCTGCGCCTGGCACCCCTGCGCGATGTCCTCGTCGAGCGCGCGGCCACGGACCCCGAACCCCTGCGGATGTACACCTCCTACCTCATGCAGACGTACCGATACCACCGCTCGGTGTTCAACCAACCGCCAACCGACGAACTCAAAACGCTGCTGGAACGTCTGCTGGAAACCAACCCGCGGAACCAGCGGATCTACAAACTGCACCTCGCTGAAATCGCCTGGGATCTTGGTGACGACAATCGCTGTTTCGAACTCGCCCAATCCGCACTCGATCCGAACATCGCTCTCGGGGGGCGAATCTCCTTCGCCCTGGATCAGAGCGCACCCAGGATTGTGCTGGCAAGAATGGCCGAAAGCCTTTGGCATGCCGGAACCGTGGCGCAAGCCTGGGCCGTGTGCGAAAGCGCCATCGAAAACCGGTACACCGGTAGCTACCCGCTCCTGGATCTGACCTGTCGAAAAATCGAGGCCGCCGTCCTCGCCGCTCCGGGCACCATCCGCCCCCAACCGCAGACACCGCCCGCACCTTGAACTCCGGAGGCAACCTCCCTCCCAACCAGAATCGCAACGCGGCTCCCCAACCTGCGCTTGACACCCGGGGCGATTCAACAAACCCTTCGCGAACAATCGATGGCCGAACCGAAACAAGCCCCCCTTCCGGATCCCGCTGTGCGCCCGGCACGGCTGTGGGAAGCCCTGATCCCCGTCCTGTCCCTGATCGGAATGATATTTGTCAGCGTACTTCAGTACGAAGCCTCTGCGCATATCGCCCTGATCCTTGCCACCGCAGTGGCGTCCATGGTCGGCCTGCGGATGGGCTATTCCTGGAAATCGGTGGAGACCGGACTCATCGACGGAATCGCCATCGGTCTCAAGCCGATCCTCATCCTGCTGGTGATCGGCATTCTGATTGCCACCTGGATTCAGAGCGGCGTGGTGCCCACGATGATCTATCATGGATTGAACCTTCTCTCCCCCGGGATCTTCCTCCCGGCGGCGTGTGTGATCTGCTGCATCGTCTCCATCTCGACGGGCAGTTCCTGGACCACCGCCGGGACCGTCGGCGTGGCACTCATCGGGGTGGGTCAGGGTTTGGGATTGACCCTGCCGATGGTGGCCGGAGCAATCATCTCGGGCGCCTACTTCGGAGACAAACTGTCTCCTCTGTCCGACACCACCAACCTCGCTCCAGCCGTCGCCGGATCCGAATTGTTCGATCATGTGCGCTACATGCTGCACACCACCATCCCGGCACTCGTGATTTCGCTCGGTTTGTACTGGTTGATCGGACGGAACTCGGGCGGCACCGCCTCGGCCGACACCGTCGAACAAATCCGGTCGTCGATTGACACAAATTTTAAACTGCATCCACTCCTTCTGGCACCGCCTCTCCTGATCATCCTCACGGTGGTCCGACGCCTGCCCGCCCTGCCCGCCCTCGTGGGAGGAGCGTTTCTAGGCACCGTCCTGGCGCTCTGGCAACAGGAGGCAACGCTGAAATCGGTCATCGAAGTGGCTTTCGACGGATACGTTGCCAAAACTGGAAACACCTCGGTGGATGAACTTCTGTCGCGGGGTGGACTCATGAGCATGATGAACACGGTCGCGCTCATCATCACCGCGCTGAGTTTCGGGGGGGTGATGGAGTCCACCGGTCAGTTGACGGCCCTGGCGGCTGCCGTGCTTCGGTTTGCCAAAACAACCGGATCCCTCGTCGCAGCCACGGTATTAACCTGCTTCGGCATGAACCTCCTGGCTCCGGATCAATATCTTTCCATCGTGATCCCGGGCCGGATGTACCGATCGGCTTACGCAAAAGCCGGACTGCATCCAAAACTACTGTCCCGCACCTTGGAAGACGCCGGCACCCTGAGTTCGCCCCTCATCGGATGGAACACGTGCGGCGCATTCATGAGCAGCACTCTGGGGGTCTCCGCCCTTGCCTACGCGCCCTACGCTTTTCTCAACATTCTCTGCCCCGTCATCGCGATTGTTCTCGCCAGCTTCGGATGGGGAATTGCGCGGATCAACAAGGGCGCAAACCACCCGACCCCATAGGCAGCGATGCCACCGCCAACCTCCTCCGATCCGGCCCTGCGCCGGGTGATCCTCGTTTCACGACTCAACGGCTGGAGCGTGGCCTTGTTCGCGGGATTCGCGGCGGGGATCAGCCTGCTCCTGGGTGATCTGACAGGGGTTGTGGTCTCGCTCTTCGGCCTGGTTTCCGGAACGATCGAAATTCGGGGGAACCGGATGCTGCAACGGCACGATCCCGCTGGAACCAGGTCGATCATCGGCGCGCAACTGCTCCTCCTGGCCGTGATCGTCATCTATGCGGTGGGCCGCATCGCGACGTTCGACACCAACGAGATTCTGACGACGCTCGAGCCTCTGATGAAAGAAGCGATTCAAGGCCTCGACCTCGCGCCGGAAGAGCTGCGCCGGCTCATCAACATGCTCGTCTGGGCATTTTACGGAAGTCTGATCCTTGCCTCCTGTTGCTATCAGGGCGGACTCGCCTTCTACTACGGCCGCAAGCAGGCCGCAATCACCCGGGCCCTCGCATCGCCTCCGGCCCTGGAACCCTGCAATCCCCGCTAGTCAACCACCCGTGTCCTGATCCGAAACAGTTCGCCGTCGCCGGCCCCCAATACAAAAGTAAACCCCACGTAGGACGTGCTTGAAATCAACTGCCATTCGGCCGTTTGTTTGTTCAGCTTTTCGATCGCGTAATGATAGTCCTTTCGTTTGTGCCACGGGGCGATTCCCAACCACCTCGACTGAAGCCGTACCGTCACACTCTGGCTCATCTGATAATCGCGGTTGACCACCATGGCGTAATCGCCGCCCCCGTCATCCTCGAACATCCCAAGCACAAGACCATCCCGGCTCGGCTCGCCAATCAGCTGCACCCAGTGTTCCCGAGGCGCGGCGCGGGTGCCCAGACTGAGGGGCGGCGTGTGGAAGACATCGAGCGACCGGAGCCCGATCAAATGGGGTCCAAGGCGCTTCAACTCGCGATTCAGGCTGGCGACGTCCCGACCGGATTGCGTGAGCCGCGCGCTCCCGGTTTCAAACAGAAGATCGCTGGAAAACCATTCCACCACCTTCACACCATAAGCCAGGTTCGTGTAAAGACTCTGTCGGAGCTTCCGAGCGTTGTCAGGAAGATAGCTCCTGTCGCCCCGCTCCACCCCGGGGTTCGCCGACGCCTCAATGCAGCTGGCCAGCGGGATGCCCGCCAACCGAGCCTGTTCCCGAAACTGTTCGAGTTTCTCAAAGTACCGGTCACCACCCCACCACCACTGATAATAGTCAAAGCTGAGAAGATCCGGCCGAACAACACGCATATACTCCCTGAGAAACGGCCCCGTGGTCGAGAGCATGTTCACAAATCCGATACCTCCCGGTGCCCCCCGCCGCAGCGTCTCGATGCTCTCCGCCAGAGCCGGAAACTCGGATTCAGGGTAGGGCTCGTCAGCCAGATGGTACCCCCACACGGTCGGGCTGGCACCGAGGCCCGGAGGCACCTCGCCCGATGATTTCCGGATCATGGCCTTGAGACCGTGCCGGGCGAGCACTTCGAGCTGGTCCGGCTCCCAATCGACCACGGTCATCCCCGCAGCCGCCAGCGCCGCAGCCCGATCGTCCAGATCATCCACTCCGGGCACCCCCCAAAGATAAACGGCGAATTCGGGGAGGGTCGGTGCCGCACCCAGAGGCGTTGCCCAGCACAAGGCCATCATACACGCCACGGCCCAGCTTAGTCTTGAATTCGAATCGTTCACAAATCGCCTCTCTCTCCCTTCTGGATTACCAGCCAGCCGCTGAATGATCAATTCGTATTCGATCGGAACTTCTTGGATTCTACGGCGCTTGCGACTACACTCGCGCCATCATCAAACCCTGACAAGGGGTCACTTCCTGGTATTGATTCTGCAAAGAAAACGTGGCGGCGTCAGCTTAGAGACGCATATCGATTCGAGGGGTTTGTTCCAGGTGCGACGGTAATTGGTGTTTTTGGTGACCCCAGAGCGCGCGTGCTCGCGCTTGGGCGTGGCCGAAAAAAACGGCATGTGGGGTGTGTGGCTGTTGGCAGGGGAGCTATTACGACAAGAAGGTCCGCCGTGTTCGGGATCTTTCCTGTGGCGACACTGAGATTTACCTGGAAGTAGAGGTGCGTCGGGTGGCGTGCAGGCGTTACAGCAAACCGATGCGGGTGCATGATCAAGCCTGCGTGATCGTGAGTCAGTCACCCATGCTGGTGTTGGCCGGCGATGCCTTTGCCGGACCGAAAGTCGAGGGTGCGGCGCTCTCGGGTTGGGCGGCCGCCGAAGCCATTTTGAAATCCAGGGCATGAAGCCCAAAGCCGGCCGACATTTTCCCAGGCAACGGTTGTTAATGACAAATAGGGAAGCTCATTCAGAGCTTGATTCTGCGGGATCGCCGCCCCAGGGTGAAATCAAGCAATTCAAACCGTCGCCCGCATGATTACGTCTTCGCCATCCGACCCACGCTCGAGCCCAACCGGAAACGGCCGGCTGGTGTTGGAGGTGTGCGGCGTTTCCAGATCCTATGCTGGCCGGCTGGTGCTGCAGGACGCGTCGTTTCGACTTCACGCCGGGCAGCGGCTGGCGCTCACCGGCCCTTCGGGTAGCGGCAAGACCACGTTGCTCAATTGCCTGGGCGGGGTGGATCGTCCTGACTCCGGCTCGATTGTTTTGCACGGCGAAGCGCTGGAAAAACTTTCCAGCGATCAACTCGCGCGGGTTCGCCGTCAACGGGTCGGCACGGTGTTTCAATTCTTTCATCTGCTGCCGACGCTGACGGCGTTTGAGAATGTCGAGTTCCCCCTGCAATTGATCGGAGTGCCGCCGGACCAGCGGCGTCAGCGCGTGGAATCGTTGCTCGAACGCGTCAATCTCACCGCGCGCGCCCGGGCGTTTCCCGCGCAACTTTCCGGCGGTGAAATGCAGCGGGTTGCCATCGCGCGGGCGCTCATCCATCAACCCGACCTCATCCTCGCCGACGAGCCGACCGGCAATCTGGATTCGGCCAACGGCGAGAACATCCTCGCGCTGCTGCACGATCTCACGGAAGAAACGCACACGGCGCTGGTGCTCGTGACGCACAGCCTTGAAGCGACCCGCATCTGCCATCGCACGATTCGCTTACGCGACGGCGCGGTGGTCTCGGAGACGGTGCATTCCTGACCGCATGGATGCTGCCCCTGCCAGCGGGTTGACGGCCACACTGCTGCGAAAGTTCGCGCTGCGACATTGGCGGGCCGAACCCCGGCAGTCCGCCTTGCTGGTGCTGATTCTGGCGCTCGGCATCGCGGTCTTCTTCTCCATCCGCCTGGCGAATCGCGCGGCGCTGGCCAGCTTTCAAAACTTCACCGACCTGATCACTCAGGAGAGCGATTGGCTCATCAGCGCCCCTGCGGGCCTGTTATCGGAATCCCTGCTGTCCGAATTGCGGGAACGGCTGAACCCGCAACCCGTCAACATCATCCCCGTCTTCGAAACCACGGCAGCGCGACCCCAAACCGATCCGGACGAAGCCATCGGATCACGCGAGACTTTTCAACTGCTCGGCGTGGACCTGATTGGGGTGCAAAATATCGCGGCCCGACGCGTTCAGGATCTCTCATGGTTTGGGCAGGCCAGCTCTTCTGCGGCAGGGGCAGGAAACGCGGAAAGTTTTTGGCAGGTCTTTCGCAACCCGCGTGCGGTCTTCATCAGCGCGGCGCTGGCGACGCGTGACCAACTGAAACCGAGCGACCCGTTGACGCTGGTCGTGAACGAGAACTTCGTAACGCTCGAAGTCGCCGGCATCATCCCCACAACCGCAGAAGGCCCGCGCGCTCCGGCCACGCTGCTGGTCATGGACCTGCCCGCGCTCCAGAATCTCACCGGCCAGGCAGGCTCGCTTAGCCGCATCGAATTTGTCGTGGAACAAGGCCCGGAGGTCGAAGCGCAGCGCGCACGTCTGCGCGAACAGCTCGAAAGTTGGAGCGGGGAACGCTGGCTCGTCTCCTCGCCCGCCGATCGCCGGGCGAGCGCTGCCACGATGACCCGGGCCTTTCGGGTCAACCTGACCATTCTTTCGCTGATCGCTTTGCTTGTGGGACTCTATCTCATCTTTCAGGCCCTGGACGGGGCGGTCGTCCGGCGGCGGGAAGAGATCGGAATTCTGCGATCGCTGGGAGTGGAGGAATATCTGATTCGACGCGTGTGGTTGCTGGAGGCGGCGCTGTTGGGGCTGATGGGTGGAGCGCTTGGTGCGGTCCTCGGCTGGGCCGGCGCGCAGTTCTCGGTGCGCCTGGTGGGCCGCACCGTAAACGCGCTTTATTACTCAACCAGCGTTGACGCCGCCCGACTCGAATGGAGCGAACTGGCGGCGGCGCTTTCCCTGGCGGTGGCCAGCAGTCTTCTGGCCGGCTGGCTTCCGGCGCGCGCCGCCGCGCGAACGCCTCCGGCGCAAATTCTCGTCCGCCACGCACTCGCGCCGCCGGGCCTGCAATTCTGGCGCAAGAAATCGCTGGGCGCACTCCTGGTCCTGGCGGGATTTGCTTTGGTGCTGCTGCCGCCGCTGCGCTTTTCGGGTGGAGTGCGCTTTCCGCTGGCCGGCTATTTCGCGGGGCTGTGCTGGATCATCGGCGGCGGCATCCTGAGCGGTGCGACGTTGCGAACTCTGGCACGGTTGGTCCGGCCGTTGGGGCGCTGGTTGATTCCGGTGAAGATCGCCGCAGGCCACCTGATTCAACCGTCGGGTCGGCATCGGCTCGCCGTAGCCGGATTGGTCTGCGCCATCGCCATGACCGCGGGCATGACGATTCTGGTCGCGAGCTTCGATACCACCATGCGCGGTTGGGTCGAACGGACCTTCCAGGCGGACCTCTACATCTCCAGCAGTGGTGCGCAGAGTGCCACCACGGAAAACCGCATTTCGCGTGACACCTGGAAAAGCATTCTCGCTCACCCCGCCGTCGCCGACGTGAACCTGGTGCAAACGTGCGATGTGGAACTCCCGGAAGGGAAAACCATGTTGAACGGCGCGGAATTGGCGGTGATGCAGCGGCGGACCTCCGTGTCCTGGATGCAACCCCCGCTTTCGGACGACGTTTTCGCCTTCGAAAAAAATTCCGGGCTCGCACTGGTCAGCGAGAGCTTCAGCGAGCGTTTTTCGCTGCGACGGGGTGACCGACTCACGCTCCCGACACTGCAGGGCAAAAAGGAACTCACGATTGCCGGAGTCTTCTCCGATTACGGAAACGAACGCGGCTCGATTCAGGTGGATCGGGGCCATTTCGCCGCTTGGTTTCAAAACGAACAGGTGTCGGGCCTGATGGTCTTTCTCCGGGATGGCTTCCCGGCGGAGTCGCTGCGGGCGGAATGGCTGGCGCGTTATCCCGGACTGCGGGTGTTCAGCAACGCCCATTTACGCGTGGAAATTCTCCGCATCTTCCGGCAGACCTTCGCGATCACTTACGCCCTAGAAGTCATCGGGGTGCTGGTGGCCGTGATCGGATTGGGCCTGACTCTGGTGAGTGTGCTCCTGGAACGGCGGGCGGAACTGACAACGCTCCGCGCCTTGGGACTGAATCGCGGCGAGATCGCCCAGGCCACCGCTGGCGAAGGGCTGGTCCTGGCCGTGGCCGGAGTCACCGTGGGCGTGGCCGTGAGTCTGGCGCTCGGCTGGATGTTGATTTTCGTGATCAATAAACAAACCTTTGGCTGGACGCTGGGTTTCGACGTGCCGTGGGGGCAAATCGCGGGACTGGCGTTCCTGGTGACAAGCGTCGGCACCGCCGTGGCCTATGGCGTTGGCCGTTGGGGCGCGGCTCTACCGGCGGATCAGGAGGAATAGAGCATGAGATCAAATCCAATCTTCCAGCGATGCGTACCGACGCATGGTTTCCGCGCGCCGATTCTGGCGGCGGCGGTTTTAAGTCTGCTCTTGCCGTTGCCAGGCGCTGAATTTCAGCCACCGTTAAAAACGACAGATGGCTTCGCGGTGCCCCAACCGGGGCGGGGCTTTGAGTTCCCGCGCGATCACGGAAGCCATCCCGAGTTCAAGATCGAGTGGTGGTACGTGACGGGACATTTGCTCGGCGAATCGGATCGACGTTTCGGTTTTCAAGCAACCTTCTTCCGCCGCGCCGGGCCGCAACTCACGAATGAAAGCGCCATCCCGGCCACTTCCGCCGCCTTTGGCAACGACGAGTTGCACCTTGCGCACATGGCGCTTCTGGATGTGCCGGGAGGACGGTTCATGCACGAGGAACGGTTGAACCGCGCGGGCTGGGACGCCGGATCGATTACGAATACGCTGGCGGTGCACAACGGCAACTGGTTTTTGCGCCTGGGCACGAATGCCGGCAGCGATTTTGCCCTGCAGGGTTCCATTCGCGGTGTGGCCAGCTTTTCGCTCGCGCTCACCCCGACCAAGCCCCTCGTCGTCTTTGGTGAGAATGGCGTTTCCCGCAAGGGCGCTGGGTCGACGGCGTCAAGCCACTACCTGACGTTCTCGCGGCTGGCGGTCGAAGGCGAGCTGTCGCTGGCGGGCCGAAAGCAATCCGTCCGCGGGTCGGCCTGGATGGATCACGAGATCAGCAGCAGCCAGCTGGACGAAGATCAGGCAGGTTGGGATTGGGCCAGTCTGCAACTCAACGATGGCCGGGAAATCATGGCGTATCGGTTGCGCAAGCAGGACGGCAGCACCGACCCTTTCTCCCGACTGGCCTGGGTGGACGCGGTGGGGGTCGTCACGAATTTCAACAGCACGCAATTCACGTGGTCAGCCGTGCGGACGTGGAAAAGCCCCGCCACGGGCGGCGTTTACCCAGTGACTGTGAAGCTGGCCACAACCGATCCCGCCAGCGGACAACCCGTGACCTTCACGCTGGAGCCGATCCTTTTGGACCAGGAGTTGAGTGGCGGGCTGGGGGGCATTCCCTATTGGGAAGGTGCCTGCCATGTGCTGGATGACAAGGCGGAGAAAGTCGGATCTGCTTACCTGGAACTGACGGGCTACGTGGGAAGTCTGGCCGACCGTTTCAAATGAATACGAGCGTGAGGGTGTATCTGAAATTGCTGTTCAAATACCGCCATCATCGCACCAGGAAATGGGCGATGGCGGCGTGACGGTGCCAAGGTGTATTTGCCCGTGGCCACGTAAGGTTTGCGCAGCGTTTCAATTTCGGTCACGTCCTCCCGTTAGGCCACGTAGTAGAGCGGCTTGGCGCGCTCGCCATAGATGGAATAGCAATACCAGTTCATGAGGATACTCCAATTCTCCCTGCCAGTTCCCCGTTAGCATCGCCGGATCTTCGCCTTCGGCGCGCATTTAGGGCGCTGGGTCGGGTCGATCGCGCTCTGCCGGTGATGAGCCAGACTCCTGCGGGAAGCGTCCGCACGAAACAAGATCCAACGCGGCGATGGCGAGGGCGATTGGGACGTGCAGGGTTTTCATCCTGAGTGGTCTAATATGCTCGTGATCGGTTGTCAGTAGTGCACGCAGAATCGATGCGTTGGCAATCACGGTCAAGGAGTAATCGGCGCGCCTGACCACTGGAACATGGAGAGCGCATTCAACTCACGAACAAAGAGTTCGTCGCCCGCGACCGCGAGGTGTGCCCAGGTCTCGTCATTGGAAACCTTGCGTTTGTCGAGCAGGTCGAAGTTCTGCTGGTTTGCGTGGAACAAAAACAACTGTCCTCGCTGGTCGAGCGCGAGGATTCGGTCGGCGCGCGCGACCAGACTCATATACTTGCCGAAGGATTGATCACTTGTCCACAGCTCGCGGCCAGTCTCGACTTCGACGGCCATCATGCGCTGGCTTTTGAGATGGGTGTAGGCCACGCCGCTGATCACGACGGGCGTGCTCATGTAGCCTTGCGCCTTGTGCTTCCACGATTCGGTGATGGTGAACTTGCCGTCAGCTTGCGCGACCTTGAATCCAATCGTCTTGCCGCCGTAGGTACTGGAGAAAAGCGTGTCCTTGTACGCGACCGGGGTGAGGATGTTCATGCCGCGAAAAGCTTCGACGGGTTGCTCCCACAACACCTTCCCATCCGCTGGATCGACGCCAGCGAGTTTCTCCCGCGTCTGCACCACGAGCTGCCGCCGACCGGCCAGCTCGGCGAAGATGGGCGACGAGAAAACACTACCCCACATCCCGCCCTTGTCGGCGAGTATGCGCCAGATCCGTTCACCGGTGCGCTTGTTGAGCTTCACAAAACTCGCGCCGGCCTGCACGTAAAGGAACTCGCCCTCGACCAGCGGCGAACAGACGAAGCCGAAATCGGGAACGGGTGCCCCGAGCTTCTTCACGAAGTCAAACCGCCATCGCTCCTTCCCGGTCCTTGCGTCAAGGCATACCAGCACGTCGCGCATCCCGGCGACATACAGGCTTTCGCCATCACAAGCCGGCGTGGCGCGAATCCAATCGCCATTCGCCTT
The DNA here is from genome assembly GCA_021733945.1 of Verrucomicrobiota bacterium. Taxonomy (GTDB): domain Bacteria; phylum Verrucomicrobiota; class Verrucomicrobiia; order Limisphaerales; family SIBE01; genus JAIPJX01. The sequence goes on from JAIPJX010000013.1 coordinate 31,285, forward strand.
GGCGAAGAACGGCACGGTCATCGCGCCTTCCCACTGCGTGCGCCACAACTCCTTCCCGGTCTTGCGGTCGAAGGCGGTGACGACTTCAAACTTCTTGTCCCTAGACTCCGTGGTGAAAACACGGTCGGCGATGACAACCGGACCGGAGTAACTCGGGCCCAACTCGACGCGCCACACACCCTGAAGATGATTGGTGTCAAGTTTGTTGGGCCAGGTTGGTCCGGCGAACTGGCCATCCCGCGCCGGTCCGCGCCATTGGGGCCAGACTGATTCGCCGGCGTGAGCAATCGTCGCAAAGAGGGACAGCAGGCAGAGGAGTTCCGAAGGTCGTTTCATGGGATGGCGATGGGCTGAGTTTTCGTTATTGGGTTTCCGTGACTGCGGCGCGATTCGAGTCACGGAGTTTCAGTTTAGGTTTCTCACGAGGCGGGCTGGGTTCGCGGTTGCACCGTGCTCAGTCCGCCGTCCACCGCGAGCACCTGACCCGTGACCCAGCTATTCTCCCGGGAAAAGAACCAGCGAATGGCGTTGGCCACTTCATCGGGCTCGCCGATGCGCCCCAACGGATGCAAGGACGCGGAGAGTTTGAGCGAGGCATCGTTTTTCGTGAGCGCCTGCGTCAGCGGTGTGCGCGTGAGGCCGGGCGCGACACAATTGAAGCGGATGTTGTAGCGCGCGTAGGTGGCCGCCGCCGACAGCGCCAGGCCCGCGACGCCGGCTTTGGCGGCGGCGATGGCTCCATGGTTGACCATGCCGCGCTGGGCGACTGCGGAGGACATAAACACAATCGAACCGCCGCCGGTCTTCATCATCCGCGCCGTGGTGGACCGCAGAATATGGAAGGCAGATTCGATGAGCCGGCGTTGGGCGACTTTTGCGTTTGTCTTCCGATGTTCACGTTTTGTTTTCACCTTCAACTTGCCGCAAAACAGCATTGAAATCTTTTAGAGTGTGTCTAGGATTTGTTGAGTTGTCAATTGTTTGTCTAAAACACATTCGGTTACCGCCATTTCTGCTTTCTGGAGCAATAGCAGAGTGGTGCATGCCCGGCTTTGAGCTGGCAACCCATGAAAAAAAAAAGTGATCAGGGCGTCAACAACCGACAATTGATACAGACTATGACCACCATGAATCCTGCGAGTGATGAGAAGCGCGCGGGCGCGATTTGGGGCACCTTGATCGGCGACGCCCTCGCCATGCCGGTGCACTGGTAGTACGACCGCTCCGCGCTGCACCGCGACTACGGCGTGGTGCGGTATTACGTGACCCCAAGGAATCCGCACCCGGACAGCATCCTCTGGCGCTTGAGCTACACGCCGCTCAACCAGCGCGGCGACATCCTGCACGAGCAGGCGCAATACTGGGGTCAGCGCGGAATTCACTATCACCAATTCCTGCGCGCGGGCGAGAACACGCTCAATCTCCAACTCGGCCGTGTGCTCACCGAATCTCTCATTGCTCGCGGTCGCTATGACGCGGAGGATTACCTTCGGCGGTATCTCGAGTTCATGCTCACCCCGGGCCGCCACCGCGATACCTACGCCGAGGAGTGTCACCGGAAGTTCTTCACCGCTTACGCCCGCGGCAGCGACCCGCGGAAGTGCGGCGGAAGCGACATTCACATTGGCGGCCTGGCCCATGTCGGCGTGCTCTGCGCGTTCCTGGGCGGTGGAGCTGAGGCGACGCGGAGAGTCGTGCGCGAGCATGTGGAACTTACTCATCGTGCCCCGGAAGTGTTGAATGCCGCCGACGGCCTGGTTCGGATTCTTGCCGCAGTGCTCGACGGCGGCGGGCTGCGCGAGGCGATCTTCGCGCAGGGCAGCGATTGGCTTTCGCGGCGCACCGCTGAGAAATGGTCGCGCGAGCCGGATGACGTCGTCATCGGCCAACGGGTCAGTCCCGCCTGTTACATTGCCGACGCCTTTCCCGCATCGCTCTACCTCGCGTGGAAGTATGCGGACGACTTCGAGGCGGGCCTGGTCGCCAATACGAACCTCGGCGGGGACAACTGCCATCGCGGTGCGGTGGTCGGAGCGCTGCTTGGAGCTGCTGCGGGAATAACCCGGATACCGGCAAGGTTATGCCAGGGGCTCCACACCGCCGCCGCCTTGGGTCGGCAGGTCAACGGTCTGGCCGCGACGCGGACCGAACACTTGCCTACCAGCACTCGCGCATTACTTTAGGGAACTTTATGACAAGATCCGCAGACCGCATTTTTCGGGAATTCTGCCTGTCACGACTACTCAAAGTCTTTCGGGTGCGGACGGCAAACCGACACTATCGAGGAGGCCAGAGCATATCAGTGCCTTGTTGGTGAGCACCGGCACGGGATTCAGATCGCTGGCGTGCGCCTCAGTGGAGAACACATATATTTGCCCCGACTGCAAAGAGGCCTCATGGAACTGCTGGCAGAGTCGGGGTTTTGAAGAAAGCCAAGTAACTCACTTTACTCGTTGTAGAAAGACCGTGACTTTTGAGCGGAACTTCTTGGTTTCTGCAACGGGTCCAACTAGACTTCGCGGGTGATCATGCCCCGATCGGCTCGCGAACGCTCTAGCAATTCATGAAACTGACTGAACAACGGATTTTTGTATATTCCGGCCTGCTTTCGATGGACCTCGCCGCTTTCATCGCGGCGGCAGCCTACCTGCCGCTCAACGATTCGGCGGCCGATGGGGGTGGCTTCAGCTCTCTGATCGCTTCCCGGAGCCACTGGGAGATTCCCTGGATCGTGCTGCTGGCGGCCATTCTGCTGTCGGCGGGCATTGCCCTTCTGTTCGAGGGTTTCGGCAAGTTCCAGCAGGCACGCCGGGACAACCGCCCTCCGATTCCCCGTCCCCCGCGCCAACACGAAGGCGAGGACCGGTCCGAGGGATTTCAGGGCAACCGCAACCGCCGTCAGGACCGCTGGCGCCCCCGGCAACCCAGAAGGCAGGACGGGCGACCGCCCTCTCCCGCTCAGGAGTAACCGCTCAGAGCGTGTCTGAAAAGTAGGAGCCGACGTAAGAAGGCTCACTTAAGGCTTACTTCCTCAACCGCCAAACCGGGCGATTTTCAAGGATTTGGAGCCTCGTCACCTCGGCGCCTACCATCGGATTAGAGTTTGTGGAGCTCTCAGGAGGCATCCCCCCCGACCGGACCGTGGGCGATCCACTTCGTGATTCGTATGATCAATTCGCGAAGGTCATCAAACAGCGTGTAGAAGACCGGCACCACGAGCAGGGTCAGGATCGTGGCCGTGGTCATGCCGCCAATCAGGGTCAGGCCAAAACTTTTATAGCTCATGCCCATGTCACTGGGCTGGCTGACCGTGAGCGGGATCATCCCGATGATGGTCGTCAAAGCCGTCATTGCAATCGGCCGGAAGCGTCGGTCTGCCGCCCTGAGGAGGGCCGAACGGCGATCCATGCCCTCCGCCCGAAGGCGAATCACATAGTCGATCAGGACGATTCCATTGTTGACCACCACGCCAATCAACAGAATCGTTCCAACGACTCCAAGAAAATCGAGGTCTTTGCCAAAGATGAAATGAATCCACACCACCCCCAACCCGGCCAGGGGGATGGTGAGAATGATCGAGAGCGGCAGCACGAAACTCTCAAACAGAAAACCCATCAGCAGATAGATAAACACCACGGAGAGCCCGGCTGCCATTTGCATGTTGGCCATGTCCCCGTTGAACGACTCGAACTGAGACTCGTCAAACGACACTCCCTTGGGAAGGACAACATCCCGCTGCAGTGCCATGAGCGCCTCCCTCGCCCGCATCGCCTCCTCCTTGCGCAACTCGACGGTGAGCGTTTCCGTGATTCTCTTGTTTGATCGGAATATTCCCTTCGGACTGTTCAAGACCGTCGCGTGAGTCAGGGCAGAGATCGGCAGGGTCCCCCCTGTGTTCATCGGCACCCGGAACGCGGACAAATCGGACAACGTTTCACGGTCCGATTCCTGGAACCGGATTCTTACCGGGATTTCCCGTCCGCCGTCATTGTACTTCGGCAGGGCACTGCCACGCAGCGCATAGCCGACCATCCCGGCGATGACATCCGGATTGACCCCGCTTGCGCTGGCCCGGTCCCGGTCGATCACCATGGCCATCTCGCTGGGCACCGGATCATCCCCACCCCGGATGCCAACCACTCCCGGCACCGCCAGGATCCGGGGCCTCAACCCGTCCGCCACCTCCTCAAGCTCCGTTGCATCATCCCCGAACAGCCGTACAACCCAGGCAGTGACTTCCTTGGCATCCTCGGAATGATTCTCTCGGCCGAAGAACAGGTCGATCCCGGGACGGGTGGGAACTTCCTTCAACAGTCGATCGCCCACCTCGCGAGCCCCCAGCTTCCGGGGACCATCGGTTTCCAGCCATCCGTTGATCCGACCTCCGCGCGACATGTAAAAAACGAAATACCCCTTGAGTCCGTAGTCCTCCTTGCGTCGTTTGAGCACCCCTTCCACCTGGGCGAAATATTCGGCCACTTCCTCGAAGCTGTACTCGTTGGAAACCTCCACGCCGATTTCGAACCGGGATCGATCCTCCTCCTGCTGCGGCACCACATTTAATTTCTTGTAGGCCAGGAAATAACTCGCGCTGTAAACGATCAACAACAGAAGAATCAGATCCAGCCGTCGGTTCAGAAAAAAACCCAGGCTCCGACCGTAGACATGATTAAATCGCTCAAAGGTCAGCTCATAAACACGCCGGAGCACCGCGTTGATCTGTTCGTGACGGCGGTGCACCCACGACCCCTCGTAACCGCCGCCACGAACCGGCAGGGTGAGGTAGACACTCAATGGGATAAAGATCAGGGCGACAAACAGGGATGAAATCAGCGAGACGGACAGGGGAAGCGCCAGCCGGATCAGGAAGAACTGGCCCTGCCCTTCCACCAGCGCCACCGGAAGGAAAACAACCACCGTGGTCAGTGTCGCCATGGTGATGGCCAGGGCGATTTCCCCCGCCCCCTGGATGCAGGCCTGGCGGCGGGAATATCCCTCCCGGTGATGCCTGTGGATGTTCTCGGCCACCACGATCGAATTATCCACCAACATGCCCACCCCGATCACGAGCGCCAGGATCGTGAGCACGTTCAGCGATTCACCCCAGAAAAACATCACGATCAACGCCATCAGGATCGACAGCGGAATGGCGAACGTGATGATCGCCGTCAACCGCACCCGACGCAGGAATACAAACAGAACCACCGCAGCGAGCAGGCCGCCCATCAATCCGCCTTGAACCAGTTGGTCAAGCGACTCAACCACCACCGCGCCCTGATTAAACATGAGATTGATCTCCAACCCGGCCAGTCTGGGGTTTTTCTGAATGGCCTCCACCGCCACTCGAACCCGTTCGGACACTTCCACAGTGTTGGCTTCGCCCTCCTTGAGAATGACCAGCCCGACCGCGGGCAGACCGTCAATCCGCACCGCAAACCGCTTGTCCGGTGCCTCGTAACGGATGGCAGCGATGTCCTTGAGTCGAATGTTCGGGGTAATGCTCCTGTTCTCCAATTCGTCAAGGGTCCGATACGTCGCCACGGACCGGAGCAGCCATTTCTTTCCCGAATCCCGCACCGTTCCGCTGGCCATTGAGAAATTGTCCTGCCCCAGATCCCGGGCCAGTTGATACAGATTGAGTCCGCTGGCCTCGGCCAGGCGTTTATCGACCTCGATCAAAATCTCGCGCTCCTCCAACCCGTCGGCCCGCACGGTGGCAACCCCGTCCAAACGCTGCAGCGGCTGAACCAATTCCCGCTGGATCAACGTATAGGAATCCACCAGATCCGGATCGACCCCGACACCGACCACCGCCACGGGTATGCCCGATGCATCCTCCTTGCGAATGAACACCCGATCAATGTCGTCGGGAAACAACACCCGGGCCCGTTCCACACGGTCGCGCACCTCCCGATACGCAATGTCCATGTCGGTCCCCTGCTTGAAATTGAGAAACACGGTGCTCCCTCCAACCCGCGACTGCGAATTGACACGTCGCAGGCCGCGCACGGTGCCAAGTTCGTCCTCCAGCGGACGTGTGATCTTGTCCAGCACCTCCTGGGTGGGTGCGTTCTGCCAGGGCACGTACACAATGAGGTTCTGGCCCGTAAAACCGCGGGGAAAAAGCTCCACCGGAATTCCCACCGCGGCCACGAACCCAACCACCACGATGGACATCAGCAACACCAGAACCGTGACACGGCGTTGGAGTGAGAACCGGGTCAACCGCTCGGCCAGAGGCACAGATGGATCGTCGGTTGCATCCATGACGCGCAGCCTAGGAGACCCCTCCGGTTTCTTCGCCCGGGTCCGCAGGGGCAAAACGTTCCATTCCGGTTGTGCAGAAATAATAGATCACCGGCAGAACCACCAGGGTCAACACGGTCGAGGCCACCAATCCGAAAATCACGGTCAACGCCATCGGCGTGCGGATTTCGGCACCATCGCCAAGACCCAGGGCCATCGGGAGCAGCCCCAGCACCGTGGTCGCCGTGGTCATCAAGATCGGGCGCAACCGAACACCCCCGGCTGCGATGACCGCCTCACGCGTCTCCATGCCGCGGCTTTTCAGGCGGTTCGCGTAATCGACCAGAACAATGGCGTTGTTCACCACGATGCCCGCGAGCATGATCAGCCCCAGGAACACCACGATCGAGAGACTGGCATCGAACAGGAGCAATCCCAAAAAACTTCCGAAAAACGCGAGCGGGATTGAGAACATGATGATCAACGGTTGAACCAACGATTCAAACTGGGAGGCCATGATCACATACACCAGGAAAAGACTCAGGCCAAGCGCCAGAAACAGGCTGCCCCGGCTGCGTTCCCACTCCTCGTTCTGGCCCGTGATCTCAAAACGCATGCCCGCCGGCCATTGAATTCCATTCTCGAGCGCGGCCTGGATCTGCCGCACCGCGCCACCCAGCGACCCGGTCCCGATGTTGGCCTGGATCAACGCCACCCTCTGCGCATCGACCCTCCGGATCTCACTGGGACCTTCCCCCATTTCCAGCCTGGCCACGGATCTCAGTGGGATCGGCTCACCGGCACCGGCATTCACCACCAGGCCGGCAATGTCGTCCAACCGTTCCCGCTGCGGCTCATCCAGCCTCACCACGATCGGAATGCGCCGGTCCTTCATGTTGAAGCGTGTTGCTTCATAGCCCTTCACCAGATCGCGAACCTGCGTGGCCACCGTACCGATATCGAGTCCGTACAAAGCCAGCTTGTGCCGGTCATACGAGACCTGAATTTCCGGCGCTCCCGAGCGCAGGCTCGATTCAACATCGACCAGGCCCGGAATCCGCGCCATCCACACCGCTGCCTGCCGCGATATCTCCTTGAGACTGTCCAGATCGTCGCCCTGCACCTCCACCACGATCGGTGCCTTGGAACTGAACAGCACCGGACGCACCACACGCACCTCCAGATCCGGGATGTCCACAAATAACTTCCGGATGCGCCCCAGCACCTCCGCTTCCGTTTTCTTGGGATCCCCGCGATCCTCAAGCAGAAGCTTGAACCGGGACGAATGTTCGCCTTCATCCGATCGTTTGATGTTGGTCACATCGAAACCATAGCTGACGATCAAAGCCTGCAGACCGGATCGATTGTCCAGGATCGCCTTCTCCACGCGCTCCAGGATGCGGCTCGTTTGCTCAATCGGCGTGCCGATCGGAAGGTTCGCTTCAAAAGTGACCTCGCGTTGATGCACCTCGGGCAACAGTTCGGTCTCAAGCGACGTCGCCGCACTCCAGGTGATCCAGCCGGCAGCCACCACGCCCATGGCGATGACTCCAGGATGCCGCAACGCCCAGTCGATCACCCTGGGATACCCATCGTTCACCCCCTGAAAGACCCGCCCAAAAACACGAGCCGCCACACCGAAAACCATTCCTCCCGCAATCCGGCACACCGGTGCCAGAACCCGCATCAGCAGCCACACGGTCGCGATGAACAGCGCCAACAACACCTTGCCGATCAACTCAAGAACCAGAGACACCCCCCCCCGCAGGCACGCATAGGGGAAAACCCACAGTCGGCTCACCCCCTGGCTCACCCGGAAAGTTCGGACCATCATTTCCAGCGATTCGAACCGGTGCCACTCCGGCTTGCCGCCCCGTACATTCTCGAACCGGAGTGCCCTTCGGCTCGCGAGCATCGGCACAAAATAAACCGCCACCACCAGCGAGGCGATCAGCGATACCACCACCGCCATGCCCAGGTCGCTGAATGCCTGCCCCGCGATTCCCTCCACAAAAACCATCGGAAAGAACACGGCCACCGTCGTGAGCGTGGACGCCACAACGGCACTCTTCACCTCCTGGGTCCCACGGATTGCAGCCATCACCAGGTCATCCCCCTCCTCACGACAGCGGAATATCGATTCCAGCACGACAATCGAGGAATCGACCAGCATACCGACCCCCAGCGCCAGCCCGCCCAAGGACATGATGTTCAGCGTCACACCGGCCAGATTCAACGGCGCAAAAGTGATCAGGAGTGAGATCGGGATGCTCGCACCAATGATGGCCGTGGTTTTGACGTCGGAAAGAAACAGGTACAACACAAGCACCGCCAGCAATCCTCCCAGGATCGCCGTGTTGCGGACTTCGCGAATGCTGCTTTCGATGAACTGGGATCGATCCGCCACCACAGCCAGCGTGGCTCCCTCCTCCTGAAACAACCGCGCAGCGAGACTTTTCCCCGGTTGCATCGAGGCCGGCATGGAAAATCCGAACCGGGTCGTCGGCGCTTGTTCGATCGTGCTCCCGACCCCCTGCTTCACCGCCGCAGCCACCGCAACAATGTTGGCATCCGCCTCCTTGTAGATGTCTATCTGCACACTCTCCGCACCGTCCGTCCGGGTGATCATCTCCCGTTCCTTGTGCGCGCGTTCGACACGCCCCAGATCCTGAATGCGCACCTCCCGGTCCTGGAAACGGACCACCACGGTCTGCGCGATCTGTTCCATGTTCTCAAATTCGTTGAGCGTGCGGATCATGTATTCCGAACGCCCCTCCTTCAACGTACCCCCTGCCACATTGATGTTCTCCTGCCGCAGCCGGTCGATGACGTTTTGCACCGAGAGTCCGGTGCGCACCAGTTTCGATTTATCCAGGATCACATGGAACTGCTCCTCCAGACCACCGCGGATCCGGACCGCAGCCACGCCCACGATCGGCTCAAGCTGGCGTTTGATCTGGAGATCGGCAATCCACCTGAGCCGGCGCAACCCTTCCGGTCCCGAAAACCGGTCGGACGATCCGGAAAAACTCAGCTCCATGATCGGATCGAGCGCGGGATCAAAATGCAGGATCAGGGGGCGCTCCACTTCGCGTGGCAGAAACACCAGATCCATCTTTTCCAACACCTCCTGGGTGGCTTTGGACATGTCCGTGCCCCAGTTGAATTCGAGCACCACATCGCTCAAACCCGCACGGCTGATGCTGCTGATCTTGTTCAATCCCCCGATCACCCCCAACGCCTCTTCAATCCTCCGACTGACCTCGTTCTCCACCTCTTCGGGCGCAGCCCCGGGATATTCGGAACGCACCGTCAGGGTCGGGTAGTTCAGTTCCGGCATCAGCGTCACCGGAAGCCGTTTGAGCGAGAAGAAACCGAACACCACCGCCGAGAGGAATACCATCAGCACGGCAACCGGCCGATGGGTCGTGAAATGCGAATTCGGCGCGCCGTTTTGCATCACTCGCGCCCGGCGGTTTCCCCCGTGTTCCCCAAACTCGGAACGTCGGCTTCCCCTGTCACCAGCACGCGCACACGGGCTCCGTCCTTTAATCCGGACTGACCCGCCACCACGATCAAATCCCCGACCGCAAACCCGGACACCGGTTCCACATTCTCCTCCTCCACAAGATTCGGTGCCAGTCGGACCCGCTCGACAACGTCCCCGTCCTTCAATCGAAAAACGAACATCTGCTCGCCGTCGTACACGATCGCCCGTTTCGGAATCAGGATCGCGTCCGGACGTTTTGCGGTGACAATGTCGACGGTGACATACATGCCGGGACGCAGCCCGGCCACGTCATGAAACCCGACCGTGACCTTGACGGTGCCACTGCGGGACTCAACGACAGGGGCAATTCGTTTGACGAACCCATCGAACACCTGGTCGCCGGCAGCCGTGCTGACGACCCGCGCGGGCTGCCCCACGGCGATTCGCGGCATCTCCTGTTCGGGCACATAGATTCTCGCGACGAGGGAGGACATATCGACCAGGTCAAACAGATGCTGGTTCAGACTGACCAGATCCCCGAGATTGACCAGGCGTGCGGCGATCGTTCCGGAAATGGGTGCCCGGACCTGGGTGTAATCGAGGTCGCGGCGGGCATCCTCAAGCGCCAGTTCAAGCTGGCGCAGTTCAAACTGGGCGTTCTTATAAACCTCCTCGCTGATCAGGCTCTGATCGAAGAGGCTTTTCTGCCGGGTGTATTCCTCACGGGCTTTATCCACCCGCACCTGCGCCTTCTCGAACTGGGTCCGCTGAATTCCATCCTCCAGCTGCGCCAGAAGTTGCCCCGACTCGACCCTGTCTCCCTCCTCCACCAGCAGCTTCACCACCCGGTTCGAGGTCCGGGAGAGCACTTTCACGTTCTCTTCGGCTTCGAGATAGTAGGCACTGCGAACCGTCGCTTCAATTTCCCCCAATCGCACCGGTGCCACCTCCACCGGAACGGCACCGTCCTTCTTGTCCCCACCCACGGCACCCGGCTCCACCGAGGGGGCTCGTCCACATCCGGTGCCCATCCCGAGACACCACATCAGGAGAACGATCGCTCCAAACCGTGAATTCACACTCATAATCAAAAACCCAGGACTCACCTCGCGTCATTGGTATGGAGGGATGTGGGGAGATCCACGACTCCCACACGATACTGTCCCCAGGATCAGCGCTCAGCTTGTTTGAAAAAGTCGTGGGATACCACCCAAACGCGGGAGGGATCAGGTCCCCGCGTCGGCCACACCACCGTCCGGATCGGTTCACGCCCAAGCCGGTTTCTCAGGCAGGCAGGCGTCGAACTCCCGCACCAGCTCGGACTCATAGTCGCCAGCATAGGTACCCGCAAAGAACCGCTCCAACGCTTCTTCAAAGAACCGTTTCCACGAAAGCTCCTCCCTGCCAGGATTGATGGGATAGAACAAGGCACCGTTGCCCTTGCTTGCCTTGAAATCACCGGGAGCATCCCCGATCATCAGGATCTTGGCGTCGGGATATTTCCCCTTGGCGGCGAACTTGATATGTTCGGTCTTGGTCCCCATCTCCTGTCCCGCAATGATCCGGACCAGTGACTCAATGCCGTGCTCGGACCACTCGCGTTTGAGCGCGTCAACCGGCGTCTGGGAAACGACCAGGGTATCGGCACGCTCGTTCATCTTGAGCAGGCTCTCGCGGAAAAGCGGAAACGGCGGGACCCCTTCCACAATGTCTGCCACCTGGACATTCACCGCGTCGGACCAACGTTTGACCTGTTCGAGGGAACGGTTGCCTCCAGCAACCTCAGCCGCGAGGGTCGCATTGCCCAACTTGCTCTCGCGCGCCACCCATTCGTCCACCGCCTTCGAGTCGGGCACAGTCACCTTCCGTGCGATGACCTGAGGGCGTTCCCGAAGCAGGTTCAGGGAACGGGACAAGGCGGGAAACCGGTTGGCACCCCGGGTTTTGGAATACAGATTCACGAACTCCCACGTTTCACGGGCGTATTTGCTGACCGCCTGAAGGCCGAAATGTTTGATGAACATCGGCACGAAACACTCCTTGTGTTTGATTTCCATGGAATCAAACACACAACCATCGGAGTCGATCCCGATGAAGAACTCTTTCTGCGGAGTAAAATCGCGCAGAGCTTGGGCTGGATCACTCATAACACGTGCCTGGGCCTGTAAACAGAACGGGGTTAAACCGTGTAGGTTCCCGACGAGACGTCTCCGCCGCGCCCGGTCCAGTTGGTGTGAAAAAATTCCCCGCGCGGCCGGTCGAGCCGTTCGTAGGTGTGCGCCCCGAAATAATCGCGCTGGGCCTGGAGCAGGTTTGCAGGCAGACGGGCACTCCGGTAAGAGTCGTAAAACGCCAGGGCCGTGCTGAACGCCGGTGTGGGAATTCCCTTCTTGGCTGCCATCGCCACCACATTCCGCCAGGACCGCTGGCAATCCTTGATCGCTTTGCGGAAAAACGGATCCAGCATCAGATTGGAGAGCCGTTTATTCTTGTCGAACGCTTCCTTGATCTTGCCCAGGAACCGGCTTCGGATGATACACCCGCCCCGCCACATCAGCGCGATGCCGCCGTAGTTCAGGTTCCAGCCGTACTCCTGCGCCGCCGCCCGCATCAGCATGTAGCCCTGGGCGTAGCTCACGATTTTCGAGGCGTAAAGCGCCTGCCGGATGGCTTCCACAAATTTCGCCCGGTCACCGCCAATTGCAGGACGCGGTCCCTTCAATCGCTTGGAGGCGGATACCCGCCCATCCTTCAACGCCGAGACACACCGCGAGTAAACCGCCTCCGCCATCAGCGTGATCGGGATCCCCAGCTCCTGCGAGTTCATCACGGTCCATTTGCCGGTACCCTTCTGTCCGGCGGTATCAAGAATCTTGTCCACCAGCGGTTCGCCGTCCGTGTCCTTAAACGCCAGGATGTTGGCGGTGATTTCGACCAGGAAGGAATCCAGATCCCCCTTGTTCCAATCGGCGAACACTTCGTGCATCTCATCCGCCGTCATTCCCAACCCATCCTTCATGAGGTGATACGCCTCACAGATCAGTTGCATGTCGCCGTATTCAATTCCGTTGTGAACCATCTTCACGTAGTGGCCCGCACCATTTTCCCCCACCCAATCGCAACAGGGAACATCGTCCTCCACTTTCGCGGATATTTTCTGGAAGATTTCCTTGATGAACGCCCAGGCCGAGGGGGACCCGCCGGGCATCAACGAAGGACCATGCCGGGCACCCTCTTCGCCACCGGACACACCACTTCCGACAAACAGGAACCCTTTTCCTTCCAAATACTTCGTGCGCCGGACACTGTCCTGAAACAGCGAATTCCCACCATCGATGATGATATCGCCAGGTTCCAGATGCGGCAGCAGCTGTTCAATAAACTCGTCCACGGCGTTGCCCGCCTTGACCAGCATCATCACGCGCCGCGGCCGCTTGAGATGAGACACCAGTTCCTCAATCGAGTGCGCCCCAATGACTTTCGTGCCCCTGGCTTCCTTGTTCAGGAAATCATCCACCTTGGACACGGTCCGGTTGTAAACTGCGACGGTGAATCCGTGATCGTTCATGTTGAGGACAAGGTTTTGTCCCATGACCGCCAGGCCTATCAGTGCAATATCCGCTGTTGGTTCCATCAGAAAATTTGTTTAAAAGTTGGATAACGATACAAAAGCCACAGGGTAGCGCCAGAAGTATTTTCCCAAAACCAGTTGCCAGCCAGCTCTTCAACCAAACGCACCCAAACTCCCGAGACCCAATTCCATCGGGGTTGCATCTCCCCGGGGCGCGTTCCCATCCCCGTGAGAAACCGGGATCGATAGGCAGAACGTCCATCCACCCGGTCAACGCAATGGACCTGTTGCCCTTTATGTTTCAACGTTTTTTCCGTGACTTCCTGTCACCCGGGTCTCATGATTGACAACAGGTCGAAATTCCATCCATGAATTCTAATCCTGAAGGCGGCTTTGCAATGGTGCCCCGAATTCTCTTCGTCGATGATGAACCGCTGATTCTCAGCATGATTCCTCATGTGATCACGCATTTTCGTGGGAATTGGCAGATTGAAACCGCTTCCAGTGGGCAGCAAGGTCTGGATCGCCTTGCAAACACCTCATTCGACATCCTTGTCTCGGATTTGAGCATGCCGCAAATGAACGGCATGGAATTCCTCAGTCGGGCCAGGGACCTTTGCCCGGGAGCCACCCGGATCATGTTCTCCAGCCATTCGGATCGCGAATCCGTGCTCAACTGCTCGCCCTTGATCCATCAGTTCCTTCCCAAACCGTCTTCGAACGAACTCCTGATAGCCACCCTAGAACGTGCGGCGATGGTCCGGACCTTCCTTCCGGAGACGCAAATACGCGATCAGGTCTCCCGACTGGAGGGAATCCCAAGCATGCCCGGCGTTTATGCCGAGCTGATGGAACAGCTCCAATCTCCGGATACCGACATCAAGGATGTTGCTGCCATTGTCTCCAGGGACTTCGGCATGACCTCCCAAATCCTTAGGACGGTCAATTCAGCCTACTTCGGACTGCGTCGGCCCACGTCGAACATCAGCGATGCCATCAGCCACCTTGGCATCGAGACGATCAAATACCTGGCCCTGACCGCCGGGGTCTTCAAGGAATTTCGAACTCGGGAGCTCGGGGGCCTGCGGGTGGAGCCCCTTTGGCGCCACTCCCTGGAAACGGCACGCCTCGCCCGCGAACTCGCCAACCGGGAACGCGCGGGATCAAAGGTCGCAGAAGACTCATTTGCCGCCGGACTCTTGCACGACCTTGGCAAGCTCGTACTGGCCGGAAGTTTTTCGGAACGTTATGCAATGGCTGGCCAAATGGCGCGCTCCGAGCTCCTCCCCTGGATCACGGCCGAGCGAAATACATTCAACTGCGACCACGCCGAGGTCGGAGCCTATTTGCTCGGCCTCTGGGGACTGCCCAAGCCCGTTGTGAACGCCGTCCGATGGCATCATTTCCCTCTCAACGACGGCAACGACACGTTCACACCCCTGACCGCTGTGCACGCGGCCAATGTGCTCTCCCAGAGCGGTTCAAAAGCGCCCATCGAGGTCGCGCGACCGGAAATCGATTTCCTTTACATCATGAAGAACAGCACCGCCGGTTCTTGGAACGCTTGGCGTCGTGAATACGCCGAACCCGTCGAGGCCTGACCTCGCCTGGGCGCCCCTCCGCCAGAGAATCTTCATCCGACCCGAAGAGCCTGGACCTCATTCCGGCTTACCCCTGCCTTTCGCATACACCCGGCGCAGGAGGATCACCAGGATAAACCCCAGAACCATGGCCATCGGCACAAACGACCCATAGCCCTCGACCAGGCTATGGAGTTTTTGAATCAAGAGCGCCCATGCCAGAATGGCCAGACACGTGCCGGACAGCACCACCGTCAAACTCACCCAGGATCGAAGCCCAATCAGAAATCCGATGATTGCCCCCACCACCGGACCGGTCATCCAAAACGGAATCCACACAAAAATGAACAAACCAATGATTCCGTATCTCTGAATCACCCGCTTTTTCTTCTCCGCGGCACTGTGCATCCGGCTCATGAACTCCTTCAACGGACGGATGTCCAGGAGATGCTTCCAGCTCAGAACGAAAAGAGGATAAATCACGAGCACCTGGATAACTTCGAGCAGCATGTTGGCCAGAACCACCACCGAATTCCCCAGACCGCCCGCGATCCCAAATGACAATCCCGCCGCACGCCCAAACAGAATGTTGGTTGTCGTCATCGCCATCAGCACACGCCCTTTTTCGGGTTCCTTCAGGAACACCCAGCCCAATGCCAACAGGTAAAGCAACGCCGTGGAAAAACCGAGGAACAGGATCAAAGCTTCCGAATCGCCCCGCCCACCGTCATCCGGCGGGGCTGGGCCGTTCCCTTCGATTGATTCTTTTATTTCAGGATGATCCACTGAACACCTTCGCCTCGTTTCGATTCATCGGACAGTCCTGATTTTCGCCAACAAACCCGGCAGTGGCAACCCCGTTCCCGGGCCTTGATCCAAATCAAGGCGCGCCCCACTGTGCTTCGTTTAAGGGGCGGGGATGTCCACGTTGAGGATTTCGAGGTTCCTCACGGCTTGCAGTTGAACGGACAGGGATCCTGATGCGGAGTGAGTGGGTTTGCCTCTTCGGGCAGGACCAAAGCGGCGTCGGCGCTGCGCTCTGCCACACGCACTCCAAAACACCGTCGTTCTTCCGACGCCGCTTTGCCGATACCCTGTGAAAACCGACAAAAAGGAATCTCCAAACCAATTGCAGCAGGCCAAAGCTCAACTCTTCCGGCTCATGCGGCACAAAAACCATGCCCATCCGTCATCCGCAACCTGAGATGAACTCGAACGCGCGACGTTCGCTGTAAAACTCGCCCGGGAACTCGCCGCTCCCGACGAAACCCACATGGCCGCCGTGATCCGGCACCTCGAGATGCACCCATCGATGCCCGGCCGCAAGCTCCGTTGGAAAACAACGTTCGGCCAGGAACGGATCATCCGCAGCATTCAACAGCAGAGACGGGCGACGGATCCGATCCAGGAAACGTCGACAACTCGACTGCTCCCAATAATCTTCGGCATCGCGAAAACCATGCAGCGGTGCCGTGTATCGATCATCAAAATGCCGAAAGGTCCGGATGGCACCGTAGTTGGAATCATCCAGCTGCCCTGGGAACTGCACCTGTTTCAAACGGATCTTCCGATGCAGATCGCGAATAAAGCGCCCCATGTAGAGCCGGTTCGCTGAGCTGCCCATCAATTCGGACGAAGACCTGAGGTCACACGGAACCGACACCCCAACCCCTCCCCCCAGCCAATCGGGTCCCTGATCCCCGAGTTCGCCCAGGAGTTTCAGCGTTACATTTCCGCCCAGACTGAATCCAACCAGATCCACGCGTTCGTACCCTGAGACCGCTACATGCTGTGCAACCTCCCAAAGATCTTCCGAAACACCACTGTGATAAAACCGGAGCAACCGGTTCGGTTCGCCACTGCACCCCCTGAAATTCAGCGCCACCGCATCCCATCCCCGACGATTAAACGCGCGGACCATTCCCCGGACATAACTCCTCCGGGAACTGCCCTCCAGCCCGTGAGCCACGATCACAACCCGGGTTCCCCCCACCCTCGACCAATCGAGATCCATAAAATCTCCATCGGCCATCACGAACCGTTCCCTTCGATACACCACGTTGGAAACAATCCGAAACAGCGCCGGATAGATCGTGTGAACGTGCCCGTTCCTCAAGAACCGGGGAGCCTGGTAGGATGAAGCAATGACCGGCATCGGACCTGTGACTCCACCCCACCCCTCCGTTATTCCACACGTTTTCCGACGGCACCGGCCCGGGACCGCAATTGGCCACATCCGGCGGCCACATCAATGCCCCGACGCTGCCGGGTGGTGCATGCAAACCCAGCCTCCTGAAGAATCGATTTAAACAGCGCCGCGGCGGATGCCTCGCTCGCGCCCGCACGGAACTGATCCGTAGGATTTAAATGAATCAGATTGACGTGCGCGTCGAGCCCCTTCAACAACGCAACAAGCTGTCGGGCGTGCTCCGGCGTGTCGTTGATCTTCTCCATCAGGGTCCATCCAAAAAATATCTTTCGCGATGTCTTCGCGGAATAAATCCGGCATGCGTCGAGCAGGCTCGCGAGCGGCCACCTCTGATTGACCGGCACCAGGGCGGTTCGCTCCTCGTCATTGGTGGCATGCAGGCTCACAGCCAGGGGATAGGGCTGATTCTCCTCTGCAAGCCGGAGGATCCCCGGCACAACCCCCACCGTGCTGATCGAAATGCGCGAGGGCGAAATATTCGCACCCCGGGAATCCGAGACGATTCGCAACGCCTGAATCACCGCATCATAGTTGGCCAGCGGCTCCCCCATGCCCATGAGCACCAGATTCCTCAACCCGGCGTCTCCGCTGTCCCGGAGCATACGCTGCGCAGCCAGCACCTGGGCCACAATCTCACCCGGCCGCAGGTTCCTCACGAACCCCATCTGCCCCGTCGCGCAAAACACACAGCCCATGGCGCAGCCAGCCTGAGTGCTCACGCAGGCGGTGTACCGACCCGGGTATCCCATGACCACCGTTTCCACTTCCTGCCCGTCCTCCAGTCGCAGCAGCAGCTTCCGGGTGGCACCATCGGTGCTCACCAAAGCCTCGGAAACCGTCGGACAATCCAGCCGCATCCCCTGGCTTAACTGCGAATCCAGCCATCTCCGCACAGGGGGCAGGAAATCGTGCTCCGGTCCGAGGTCGGTCGCCAATCCGCGGTGAAGCACACGCCATACGCTTCCGGCGTGGATCGGGCGCACCCCGTCGGCCTCGAGCATCCGTTCGAGGTCCGCAAAGGTCAGATCGTGGACCGACCCAAATGGATCCATCGCGAATCGCGGCTTGTGCGCCGGGCTCTGCATCGTTTCAATAGCCACAGTGAATTCAGCAAACGACTAAATGAACGGTTTGGCTATCTCAATTTCAGTCCATGAAACCTTCCAAACGCATCCCAACCGACGCCACTCCCGATCTTACCCAGAACCCGTTCGCTGCCCTGGCTCTTGAGGGCCTGCCCGAAGGCCCCTCCCAACCCATCGAACCCACCCCTGCGGAGCCGACGGGCCGACGGGCCAAAAAGAACAAAAACAGAGGACGGGTGGACATCCTTCGGCAAACCGCCCATCGCGGCGGAAAAACCGTAACGGTCGTCACCGGTTTCGTCGGAATCGGCCTGCCCGAAAAGGAGGAACTCGCCAAGACCCTGCAGCGAGCCTGCGGCACCGGGGGCACTGTCAAAGAGGGACGCATCGAGATTCAGGGAGACAAACGAACGGAAGTCGCCCGCATTCTCACCGAAGCCGGTTTCCGACCGGTGTTTGCGGGGGGATGACGCCCGCTGCGATCTGCACAGGACGAATGATACACCCGGTTGCGTGGTCCAGCGGGAAACATGGCGGTTACCGGGCCTTTCGCCGAACACGGACGCGCCCTCGACGCGAAACCGACAGAGCACGCGGAGGAGGATTGTTAGAAATACGCTTGCCGACCGTGTTCCTCAAAGTGTCCTCGTTGTCCCATCAAACCAGGCAACCATTCACGGACAAGATCTGCACGGGAAGCCGGTCCGGGTTCTGGGTTGTCAATCAGCCCGATTCAGGTATTACTGAAGACCGACACCAATGAACGGTCCAATGACCAACACAACATTCAGAATTCGTATGCGAATCTATCCCACTCTGGCGGCGCTGCTCATGCTGATATCCGCCACTTCCACTACCGAAGCGGCCTGGAAGGCGCTCATCGTCGATGGTCAGAACAACCACGGCATGTGGCCCAAAACCACGGCCATGATGAAACAGTATCTGGAGGAATCCGGCCTGTTCGAGGTGGACATCGCACGAACCGCCTTTACCTGGCAGGGCGATGATCTGGTGAAGGCATACCCCCTTCCCGATGGAAGAACAACCGTCGCTCTCAAGGAAGCGAAAAGCGATCCGGATTTTAAACCTGATTTTTCGAAATACAATCTCGTGGTCACCAACTTTGGCTGGGGTGCCGCACCCTGGCCCGCGGAGACCCAGGTCGCATTTGAGAAGTTCGTCAGCGAAGGCGGGGGCCTGGTGGTGGTGCATGCCGCCGACAATTCATTCGCCGATTGGCCCGCATACAACCGCATGATCGGCCTGGGAGGCTGGGGCGATCGCGACGAAAAAAGCGGTCCGTATGTCTACTACAATGACGAGGGCAAGCTGGTCCGTGATCCGTCTCCGGGCCGCGGAGGTTCCCACGGCTCCCAACACGAGTTCCAGATCCAGATCCGGAATCCCGACCACCCCATCACCCGGGGCATGCCGCCGGTCTGGCTGCACGCACAGGATGAACTCTACGACCGGTTGCGTGGTCCGGCCGAAAACATGGAGGTTCTGGCCACCACCTTTTCAGACAAATCCAAGAACGGCACCGGACGTCACGAACCCATGCTCATTACGGTGGAATACGGCCGGGGCCGGGTTTTTCATACTCCCATGGGCCACGCCGACTATTCGGTGGAGTGCGTCGGTTTCAGGGTCTGCTTCTTAAGGGGGGCTGAATGGGCCGTCTGCGGCACCGTTCAGGACAAATCCGTTCCGAAGGATTTCCCGACCCCTGATCAATCGAGTCGGCGTCCGTTCGGCAAATAACCGTTCGCCCGAGCCCTGCCCTCCAGCCGTTGCGGCACGGGTCAGAACCCCTGCTTGCTCAACTGCTGCTGAAGCTGCGTCTGGAAGGACATGACGTCTTCCTCGGAGGGTTTGTATCCGGGGGTGGAAGGCACCAAACCGAGCCGCCCCATCTGGTCGAGATACCATTCCGAGCCAACGCCGTCGCTGAACGTAACCCGGCCGCTGACAACCGATCCGGGTCGCGTCACATGATCCACACTCACCGAGACACCGCCCAGACCGGCGGGCGCTTCCCCGGCATCCGGGGGCTCCCCTGCCGTTTGGGCGGCTGCAGCGGGCTCCTCGGGTGGCGGCACCGGGTCAACAGGCTTCAAGCTCAGGTCATCCATCAGGAATCGCACCTCCATGTAGGTCATGCGAACCCCGAATTCGGCGTCCAGTTTGTTCTGAATTTCCGAGAGTTTCATGCCATCGGCAATCCACTCCGCCACCCGCTGCTTTTGTGCGTCTTCCAGTATCATGTTTGCACAGTGTTAATGCGGGGCCGCGCGGTAAAAGGCAAGCTTCGACTACGGAGGACTTCCCGGAGGCGTGAATAACTCGATGGAATGCCCGTCCGGATCCGTGACGTAGGATTGCCAGGCACCGTCCGGACGCTGACGCCGCGGACGATACCCCGCACCCACCTTTCGGAAATGACTCTCCCATTCCACCAACGAATCGACCCGGAGCGCAAAATGATTTCCACGATTGCCCGCATACACCGGACGATTGCGCTCCCCAATCAGATGCAGCTCCTGATCGACCCCGAGTCGAAACCAGGCCCCTGGAAACGGAAAATCCGGCCGGACAATCGGCTCCAACAGCAGGACCTCCCGGTAAAACCGGCAGCTCGCTGCCACGTCCTTCACATGGATCGCAACGTGGTTCAGTTCAAAATGACGCATGGGAAGATTCGATGGATGCTACGAATGGCTAGCAGATGTGGGCACCCTGCGTCTCCACATACACCGCGTAGAGAGACTGGCTGGCCGTCATAAAAAGGCGATTCCGGCGGGTTCCTCCGAAACAAACATTCGAACAGATCTCGGGAAGCAGGATTTGCCCGATCCTCCGGCCATCCGGAGCAAAGACATGCACCCCATCATAGCCATCCCCCACCCATCCGGCACTGGCCCATATGTTTCCGTCTACATCGGCGCGAATTCCGTCCGCCAGCCCCGCCCCCTTCCCCTCGAGTTCCATGGATGCAAATTCTTTTCCCTTGCCGAGGCGGACCCCGCCCAACACATCGAACACCTGAATATTCTTGGGCGCATCCGGGTAATGGCTCGCTCCGGTGTCGGCGACATAGAGCTTCTCGTAATCGGGAGAGAAACAAAGCCCGTTGGGTTTGTACAACGCATCGGTGACTTTGCTGATGGCGCTGGTCCTCGGATCAATCCGATACACAGCCTCCTTGATGTAGAGTTCCCCCTTGTTCCCCTCGTAGTTCTGCAGACTGCCGTAGCCGGGGTCGGTGAACCAGATTCCTCCGTCCGGATGCACCACCACATCATTCGGCGCGTTAAACGGTTTTCCCTCCCACTTGTCGGCAAGCACGGTCACCGTACCATCCCATTCGTACCGGACCATCCGCCGGGTGCCATGCTCGCAGGAGATCTGTCGCCCCTCCCAATCGAAGGTGTTGCCGTTGCTGTGCCCGGCAGGGCTCCGCATCTGGCTCACATGCCCGTCTTCTTCAAGCCATCTCATCTGCCGGTTGTTCGGAATGTCACTCCAAAGCAGGTACCGCCCGGTTCCGTTCCAGGCGGGCCCCTCCGCCCAGAGCGTGCCGGTTTGCAGTCGTTGAATCGGCGCGTTTCCCAATTTGTATTTCGCGAACTGCGGATCGAGAACCAGAACATCCGGGTCGGGATACCGCACCGGACGATTCCCACTCCAATCCCGTTCCGCTGCCGAAGCCAGTGGCCTCATGGCAAGTCCCGCCGCCGAAGCCGCCAGCGTCCCCAGGAACGCCCTCCGTTCCAACTGCCCGGAGGCTTCTCTGACTGGACTCGATTCGTTCGCTTGCTTTCCTTGATTCTTCATGACAATGACACTGCCGTTGGTTGAGTGTGAGACCGCACACTGCCTTTCCGGCGCTCGGATTTCAAGCATGATTCGGAGCTTCGCAAGTGGTGCGCCCCCACCCTTCACGACCCTGCCTCTCCGGTCGTTTGAAAACGAGAAACGCTCAAACAATCGAGCAGAGCTGCTTGACTCCACTACATTTAGTATGTTATTAGCTGGTAAACCACAGCGGGCGGTAGTTTACATTAAGATATGCGCTGCATTAAATGCGGATGCGAAGAGGACAAGGTAATTGATTCGCGAACGTCTCGAGAGGGAGTGACGATTCGACGGCGACGCGAATGCCTTGCCTGCGGTTACCGGTTTACCACTTACGAAGCGATCGAGCACGAGGGGTTCATGGTA
>JAIPJX010000198.1 GCA_021733945.1 Verrucomicrobiota bacterium
CCGGTGAGCGGGGGGAAACAGACAATGCGGGGAGGGGATTTTGGTTTTTCAAGCGTATGGAGCAATCGCTCCTTCTCGTGAAAACGGGGACCTCGAAAAGAATCTCCCGCAGAGGCGCGGAGACGCAGAGAGGAGAGCGGTTTTATGTGTTCGGTTTTCGGAGCAAATATGAAGGAAGGTGTTATTTGCCATGTGCCGCCATTTGTCATGAAACCCATACCCGGAGCAAACCCTGGCAAATCGGTTCCGTCTGAAGCCATTGTTCAGCCAAATCCTGGCGAGTCACCCATGCCCCGGCAATGCCTCTTCCCGATTGTCGGCATCGGGGCCTCGGCCGGAGGTCTGGCAGCGTTCGAGGCTTTTTTCACGGGCATGCCAAAGGACTCCGATCCGGGAATGGCCTTCGTGATCGTGCAACATCTGGCTCCCGACCACAAAAGCATCCTGTGCGAGCTCATCCGTCGGTACACGCGCATGTCTGTCTTCGAGGTCGAAGACGGCATGGTGGTGCAACAGAACTGCGCCTATATCATTCCGCCCGGGCGAGACATGGCGTTTCTGAATGGCTCGCTTCAATTGCTCCCCCCTGCCGAACCGCGCGGGCATCGTCTGCCGATTGATTTTTTCTTTCGGTCGCTTGCCCTCGATCATCATGAGCGAGCGATCGGCATCATTCTCTCGGGAACCGGCAGCGACGGCACACTGGGATTGCGCGCGATCAAGGGAGAGGGTGGCATGATCATGACCCAGAGCACCGACACCGCCGAATTCGACGGCATGCCCCTCAGCGCGATCGGCACCGGCTTGGTGGACTATGTTTTGCCACCCACAGAGATGGCCGAGCGATTGATCAGCTACACCCGCCACGCTTTTAGCCAGCCGCTCAAGACTGCGACCGATGAGAATCCGAAATTCGGGAATGCCTTGCCAAAGATATTCATCCTGCTGCGATCCCACACGAGCCACGATTTTTCCCTGTACAAACCAAGCACCATCATCCGCCGCATCGGTCGCCGTATGGCAGTGCATCAAATCGACGCGATCAAGATGCATGGGGCGTTTTCGCCTGCGTGCCCCCGGGACGACAGGTTCTGCGAGCAATGGCTCTCTAAATCACAACCTTGGCACTGGGGGCCACGGTAAGCGCATACCGATCGCCGGATTTCCGAAGGCGGATGGGAGCGCCAAACGCTCCCGTCAAAGTCTTCGAGTTCAAGACACCCGACTTTTCATCGGAGGCCACCACCCGCCCCTTTTTCAACACAAGCACATGCGAAAAGACCGGCATGATCTCCTCCACATGGTGCGTCACCAGAATCAGGCTCGGTCCCCGGCTGCGTTGGCCCAGGCGTTCGATGAACTGCAAAAAATGTTCCCGAGCCGCCGGATCCAACCCCGCGCACGGTTCATCCAGGATCAGCACTTTGGGATCCGCCATCAGCGCCCTCCCGATCAAAACCCGCTGGCGTTCGCCCTGGGAAAGAAAGACCCACGGCCGTTCCGCCAGATAGGTGCATTCGATCTGGCGGAGGATTCGGCGGGCCCTCGCCCGGTCCGCAGGGGTCACCCGCCCCCAGTAGTCGATCATTGCATACTTGCCGCTGATCACCGCCATCAGCGCCGTTTCCGCGTCCGGCATCATCTGGCGGATCGCCGAACTTACCAGCCCGAGCTTCATTCGGAGTTCCGGCCAGTTCGTCTGCCCGTAGGTATGGCCCAGCAATTCGATATCGCCCGTCGTCGGCGTCAGGTACGCCGTCAAGGCACTCAGGAGCGATGTTTTCCCAGACCCGTTCGCGCCAAGAATGATCCAATGTTCCCCCTTGCGAACCGTCCAGTCAACGCCCTCGAGAATGGCCGTGGAACCCCGGCGCACGCCAAGGCCGGACACCTTCAGAACGATTTTATTCCCGACCCTTTTTTCCATTCGATAAAACTCGCGGTTAGATTCGTTCGAAGTACCGCACCCGTTCCCAGTCCGTCACCGCGTTGTCGTATGCCTGCACCTCCAACCGGCCTGTATGAAGATAGAAATCCACCATCGAATCTCCAAAAACACGCCGCGCCAGACTGCTCTTGCCGAGCAACTCCACCGCTTCACGCAATGTCCGCGGAAGCGACGCCAACCCGGCGTCCTCGTAAGCGTTTCCCTGATACGCCTCACCACAATCGAGCCCCTCCTCAACACCCGCCATCCCGGCCGCGATCGTCGCCGCGAATGCCAGATAGGGATTCGCATCACCGCCCGGCATCCGGTTCTCAATCCGGAACGAATTCTTGTGCCCAACCACCCGAAACCCGACCGTTCGATTGTCGTGCGACCAGGCCATCCTGGTCGGTGCCCAACTCGCGGACTGATATCGTTTGTACGCGTTGATGGTGGGAGCAAAGAAGTAGCAAAACTCGGGGCAATACTTCATCAACCCGCCGAGAAACTGGCGAAACATCCTGGAACCGGTTCCGGCCCGCGCATCCCAAAACAGGTTCTGCCCGTTCCTGGCAAGGCTCACATGGATATGGCAGCTGCTGCCGACCTCCGCTTCGGCAATCTTCGGCATAAACGTGATCGCACGCCCCTCCTGCGCGACCATTTCCTTGATGCCCTGCTTGAACACCACATGCATGTCCGCCATCGGAATGGGCTGATCATAAACGAAGTTCACCTCGTGCTGCCCACGACCCCATTCGCCCTTGCTCGATTCCACCGGGACACCCGCCTCGCACATCTGATTGCGCACCCGCCGCATCAGATCCTCCTCACGCGCGGGTTGCATGGTATGATAATCAATCCGGTAATCGCTCGAGGGCGTCAATCCTCGGTATCCCGCCGCCGCCGCGTCGGGATAGGAATCATTAAACAGAAAAAACTCCAGTTCGCTGGCGATGTTGCAAACGGTCTTTTTCCGAGCCAAATGCGCGACCTGTTTTTGCAGAACCGACCTCGGGGCTTCCTCGACGAGGGAACCATCGTGATGCCGGTAGTCACAGAGCACCAGAGCCGCTCCCGGCTGCCACGGCAACACCCGGATCGTGGCCGGGTCCGGGCGCATTTCGAAATCACCAAACCCCTTCTCCCAGTTCGCCACGTTGAACCCGGCCATCGGATCCATTTCCATGTTCACCGTGAGCAGGTAATTGCAGCTGTGGGTGCCGTGCTCGGCCACCTGATCCAGATAAAACCTGCCTGTGAACCGTTTGCCCACCAGGCGCCCGAATACATCCGGGAACGCCACAATCACGGTGTCAATTTCTCCGGTTCGAATCTTTTCTTTAAGCTGAGTCTGGGTCATAAGTTCTTCAACGGTTCTTCAACGGTTCGAGGGCATGTCAGCAACCGGCAGCGGCCAGCCCGGTCCATCAGCCGGATCGGCCTCCGGCGGGACTCAGCGCATCGGTTTACTCCGCCACATAGACGTTCTTCAACTCGGTGTAGCCTTCCATCGCGTGCATTCCCAAATCACGGCCGATCCCGCTGAGCTTGAAGCCTCCGAACGGCGCTTCGACATGCAGGCTGCTGTTGGTATTCACACTCAGCACACCGCTCTCCACGGCCCGGCTGACCCGGAGCGCCCGCCGCAGGTCGTTCGTCCAGATCGAACCACTCAGGCCGTAGGGCGATGCGTTCACCTCGCGCAGCATCTCCCTCTCATCATCAAACGCCGTGATGCACACCACCGGGCCAAAAATCTCCTCCCGCCAGCAGCGATCGTCCCTGCCAACGTCAAGCAGGACGGTCGGCTCAAGATAAAACCCCTTGCCATCGGGTCTCCCGCCGCCACACGCCACACGGCTGCCCCGGGCCCGGGCGTCCTTCAGAAACTCCTCCACGGTGGCACGCTGCCCGGCGGAAACCATCGGTCCAATCTGGGTTTCGTCCAAGCCCGGATCCCCAACCACCAGTTTGCGTGTGGTGCTGACAAACGCCTCCACGAACGGCTCGAAAACGCTACGTTCCACAAACACCCGGCTCCGCGCGCAGCAATCCTGACCGGTGTTTGCAAACACACTCATCGGCGACGACTCAGCCGCCCGCTTCCAGTCCGCATCCGCGAACACGATGTTGGGGGATTTGCCACCCAGCTCAAGGGAGATCCGTTTCAAATCCTGCGACGCCAGCGCCATGATGTGCCGCCCCACCTCCGTCGAACCGGTGAACGAAACCTTGCGCACGCGCGGATGCCGCACCAGCGCGTCTCCCATCGCCGATCCCGGCCCGGGCAGCACCTGGAGCACGCCGGCCGGCAATCCCGCCCGATGCGCCAGTTCGGCCAGCACCAACGCCGTGAGCGGCGACAACGAGGCGGGCTTGAGCACCACCGCATTTCCCGCTGCCAGCGCCGGGGCCACCTTCCAACAGGCAATCGGAAACGGGAAATTCCACGGGACAATCGCCGCCACAACCCCCATCGATTGCCTCAGCGTAAAATCAAACCCTCCCCCCGACACCGGAATGGTCTGGCCGCAGAATTTTCCGATTGCCCCGGCATAATACTCAAAAACGCGCGCCCCCAGAGCGGCTTCATCCCGGGCATCGCTGATCGGTTTGCCGATCTGAAGCGATTCCAGACGCGCGATCATTTCAATGTTCTCACGCAGCACACGGGCCACCGAATAAAGGATCTCCGCGCGTTTGCCCGGTTTCATGTCCCGCCAGACCGTTTCCCAGGCCTGAAAAGCCGATTCCGCCGCTCCGTTGACATCCTCCACACCACCCGCCGCGACCTCGCCAAACGGTTCCCCGGTGGCCGGATTGACAAGCGTGGTGCGGTTCCCCGAAGTGGAATCGCGAAAGCCGCCGTCCACAAACAATTGCGTCGGAAATGTCATAGGCGGTGATTGTAGCGACGGAATGTCCCCAGCGCAATCGCGCCGGAGCAGGACCAGCGAGTTTTTTCGAGGGGGCCCCACCTGCGCTTCAATACGCCCCGTCCGTGACCGGCCCCTGGTCCGACCAGGCAGTTGCCGACAGCCCGCTCCGGGTCACGCCGCCCCTCCCGGCAGTTCTATCCAATTCGCCCGTGAACCAGGATGAAATCGAGTTGAATCCTCGTCTGAAGCTGGCAGTCTCCACGTATTGATTTTGAGATTACCGCACAGCATCCAGTTGGTTTGCGCGCTGCTTGCAGCTGCCGCGCCCGCCCTGAAAGCGGACGAAAACCTCGCCTTTTCGAGCGACATCCTGCCGTTGGTCGAACAGTATTGCACCGGATGCCACGGATCCAAACGCGCAAAGGGCGGCATCAACCTCGAACAGTTCCGGGAACTGACCAGCCTCTATCGGGATCCCAGGCTTTGGGAAACGGTGTTTACCCAGCTCAACGAACGGGAAATGCCCCCGGACGGCAAACCGCAGCCCACTCCCGAAGAACGCGACCGCCTGACCCGTTTTATCCGACGCACCCTGGACAATCTCGATCATGGTGCCATCCCGAAGGATCCCGGCCGGGTGCTGATTCACAGGCTCAGCCGCCTCGAATACAACAACACCGTTCGCGACCTCTTCGGAGTGTCGATTCGACCGGCGGACCGGTTCCCGGCCGACGGGGGCGGCGGCGGCGGTTTCGACAACATCGCTGACACGCTCTTTGTACCGCCGATCCTGATGGAACGTTTCCTCGCAGCCGCGGACGAAATCCTCGACGCCGCGCCCGTGGATCGGATCTTCATCTCGCGCCCTGACCGCGCCGACTCCGAACCGGCAAGCGCTTCCGCCATCTTCGAGCATTTTGTGCCGCGAGCCTACAGGCGTCCCGCCCAACCCGGCGAGGTCGACAGCCTGATGTCGCTTTATGACTCAGGCAGAAGGAATGGCTTGAGTTTCGAACAAGGGGTCAAGCTGGGACTGAGAGCCGTCCTGATTTCTCCAAAATTCTTGTTTCGCATCGAGGAAGATCAGCCCGTGGAAGGCCCCTACCCGATCAGCGCTTACGAGCTTGCTTCCCGCCTTTCCTATTTTCTCTGGTCCTCCATGCCGGATGACGAACTGTTTAAACTGGCAGCCTCCGGGAACTTGACAGACCCACAGACCCTGCGCGCGCAGGTGCGACGCATGGTGTCCGATTCAAAGGGCGCAACGCTGGCTTCCACTTTCGCCAGGCAATGGCTGCGGGTCGACGAACTCAACTCCAGTGCCAAGCCCGATCCCGGACGTTACCCCGGCTTCACGACCGAACTGAGAGATTCCATGATGCAGGAACCCGTGGCACTGTTTCGATCGTTGCTGGTCGAAGATTCCAGCCTGCTCGACCTCATCGATTCCGATTACACCTTCGTTGATGAAACTCTGGCTTCCCACTACGCCATACCCGGAGTAACAGGCCCGGAGTTCAGGCGGGTCGCGTTTTCCGACAACAACCGGGGAGGCGTCCTTGGGATGGGGGCCGTCCTCACCCTGACCTCGTATCCGCGTCGCACCAGCCCGGTGCTGCGCGGCAAATGGGTGCTTGAACAACTGCTCGGCACTCCGCCCCCGCCTCCGCCTCCATCGGTCAAAAGCCTGCCGGGAGACGACAAACCGAGAGACGGTCTCACGCTTCGCCAACAGCTTGAAAAACACCGGGCCGACCCCGCCTGCGCCAGCTGCCACAAAAAAATGGATCCGCTCGGGCTCGGATTGGAGAACTTCGACGGAATCGGGCAGTGGCGCTCGGAGATAGCGGGAAGTCCGGTGGACGCTTCAGGCCTCCTCGCCTCGGGGGAATCCTTTGAAGGCCCCGCCGAACTGCGGAGCCTTCTGCTCAATCAAAAAGACGTCTTCGTTCGCAATCTCACCGAAAAAATGCTCTCATACGCACTCGGGCGGGGTCTGGACTATTACGATGCCCCTGTGGTAAAAGAGATCTCCAGGACCGTAGCGGCCCATGGATACCGCAGTTCGGCGCTGATCGATGGAATTGTGGAAAGTTTCCCATTTCAGTACCGACGCAACCAGCCAGTGACGCGGGTCGAAGAGCAAAAAAACGAACCATGAAATCGATTTCCAGAAGGACTCTTCTCAAAGGCATGGGAGCGATGCTGGGCCTGCCCTTGCTGGAGGCAATGCACCCACGCACCACCTTCGGCGCTTCAAGCTCCGCAACCCCGCAACCACCGGTCCGTCTGGGTGTGCTGTTTATGCCCAACGGCGTCAACCCGGACGCGTGGACCCCGAACGGTGCCGGCAGCGGTTTCGAGCTTTCGGAAATTCTGACGCCTCTGGCGCAAGTGCGGGACGAGATCCTGGTATTGACCGACCTGTGGAACGCCGGGTCCGACACGGGCGACGGACACTACGTCAAAACGGCGGGGTTTCTCACCGGCACCACCATCACGCGCACGACAGGCAGCGACATTCGCAGCGGCAACGTGTCCCTCGACCAGCTCGTCGCTCAACACGTTGGCAACATGACTCCCCTGCCCTCCCTCGAACTGGGCATCGAACCGGTGGCCACCGGCGTGGACACCAACGTGGGTTTCACACGGCTCTACGCTTCACATATTTCCTGGAGCACCCCCGTCAATCCGGTGGCCAAGGAGATCAACCCACGCCTCGCCTTCGACCGGCTGTTCCGGTCCCAGACGAATCAGCGCCGCCAAAGTGCAAACGGCGACAAGAGTGTACTCGACCTGGTCGCCCAGGACGCGCGGAAACTTCAATCCAAAGTCGGTGCCGCCGACCGTGCCAAACTGGATGAATATTTTGAATCGGTCCGCGCTGTCGAACGTCGCATCGAATTCGATGCCCGGCGTCGACGCGAGGATACCCTGGTCGATCCTCTCGCCCAAAAGGCAATCCGGGAACTCGATGGCCGGATCACCGATTTCTACAACGATCCCGCCCAGGTGAGTGAACGCCGGGTCGATCATACCGAACAGGTCCGGCTCATGCTCGACATCATGGTGCTTGGGTTCTGGACCGACTCCACCCGCGTCAGCACCTTCATGTTCGGCAACGCCGTGAGCGGAAAAAACTTCTCGTTCCTGGACGGCGTCTCCGGCGGGTTCCATCAGATCTCCCACCACGAAAACGACAAGGCGAAGCTCCAGGAGTACCTGCGCATCAATCGCTGGCATATCGAACAATACGCCTACCTGCTCGGGAAGTTGCATTCCATCCAGGACGGTCCGGGCACCCTGTTGGACAACTCGATGATCCTGTTCGGCAGCGGCCTCCGGGACGGCAACCGACACAACCCCCACAACCTGCCCATCGTTCTGGCCGGACGCGCCGGCGGCACCCTTTCGCCGGGACGCCATATCGTGTACGACAAGGACACCCCGCTCAGCAATTTGTATCTCGCCATGCTCCACCGTGCCGGGGCCCCGGTGGAACGGTTCGCCGACAGCACGGGCGAACTTCCAGGCCTGAACGACCCTGAGTTCCAAGGCCCCGGGGCCGTTGCCGGGTAGGTCCGGAAATCGTTCCAGCTCGGATCCTTCGATTCAGGCAGGTTTCGCGGGTTCACCACGTAACCGCCGAAACAGCACGAACACGAGCAGGGCCAGCGCCGACACCAGGGCTGTTTCGTGCGGCTCGGGCATCGCGCTGAAGCTCTGTCCGGCATTCACACTGCCCGAGGAGGCACTGGCAAAAAACGTCCAGCTGAAATCGCTGTATTGCAACCCCTCACCCGCAAGTCCCAGCGATCCGCCAAGTTCTGTCGATCCGGATTCCGACAGACCGATGTCCGTGGACGACAACCCGGAGGCCGGTCCATTGGACGCGGCAAAACTCCCCTCATAACTCAGGAATTGGATGACCGATCCTGACAAATCGAGTGAAAATCCGTCCGGAGCACCGTTCTGAATTCCCGCAATGTCCTTGCTGTAAAACGAAAAATCGCCCAGCGTTGATCCCAGCGAGAACGTGTCCAACCTGTGAGCGGCGTACTTTTCCTGATTTCCGCCATTGTACAAACTGAGTGTGACCGAAGCGAGGTCGGTGAAACTGCTCGGAGCAACGATTTCAAAAAACTCTCCGGAGTCTCCGCCTGCGTTGTCGTAGTGAAATTCATTCACCCAGATCTGCTGGGCGCACACCGGAGCAACAGCCAAAGCCATAGCCAGAATGATCCTAAACATCATGATCCACCTCCTTGTTGACTCTGGTCCGGAAATGAACCAAAGCGTCCCGAATCATTGCCACAAAAAAGCTCCAAAATCAAGGTTTATCCAATGACCCGGATGATCCGGGGTGCATGACAGAATTCTTCGTCGATGACGAACGAAGTTTAGTGCGCGCCCCCCACCAAGGCGAAGCGTCTTGGACGGCGGTAGTCCTCTACCGCTTTTGGGTAGCGCGAACCGTCCCGGCGAGCCGGGTTGCAGG
>JAIPJX010000014.1 GCA_021733945.1 Verrucomicrobiota bacterium
GTGGCGGGTCACCGCGGAAGCACAGGCCGGCTACGTGCTCATGCACATGCAGGGGCATCCGGAAACGATGCAGGAGAACCCCTGCTACAAGGATGTGGTTGCGGAAATCGCCCAATTCTTCACCGAGCAAACGAGTCGGGTCGAGCGTGCCGGCGTCGAACCCGAACGAATTGTGCTGGACGTGGGAATTGGCTTTGGAAAAGGGATCAAACACAATTTAATGTTGCTGGCAGCACTAAAGCACTTTACAAAGCTTAAGCGCCCGCTGCTACTTGGGGCTTCGCGGAAATCGTTTATAGGAAAGCTGCTTGGAGCAGACGAAGAACGGCGCTTGGCAGCCTCTCTGGCCTGCGCGTGTTGGGCGGTGCAATGTGGGGTTCAAATCATTCGCACACATGACGTGTTTGAGACGGTACAAGCCGTTCGAATGACTGAGTTGATCCTCGAGAATCGAGACTAGTGGATTTGGAGTTACAGACCATTTGGCGGTTTGTCGTCGAAATCATCATTTTGGCGGTCGGCTTCTATTATGCCTTCATGTTCATGCGCGGCACCCGGGGCTGGCCCGTGGTCATCGGGTTCGCAGTGATTCTCGGCATCACCCTTTTGACCACCTTCCTGGAGCTGCAGGTGCTGAACATTCTCCTGCGCGGATTCCTGGCGGTATCGGCTTTTGCCGCGCTCGTGATCTTTCAACCCGAGGTGCGCCGGTTGTTGGCGGAGCTGGGCAATCTCCCCATGTTCAGTTCGGCACGGGAAGAGCGGGAGAACATCGAGGTGATCGTGCAGGCCGCGGAGCGGCTCTCCGAAGCGCGCATCGGGGCTCTGATGGCGATCGAGAAAACGATCCACCTGCAGGAGGTTGTTGAGTCGGGCATCATTGTCGACTGCGAGGCCACGCCTGAGATGCTCGAAACCATCTTTTTCCCCAACAACGCCGTGCATGACGGCGGGGTGATCATCAAGGGCGATCGCATTGCGTGCGCCGCCTGCATCTTCCCACTGACCCAAAGGCAGGATCTCAACCCCTCGCTTGGCACGCGCCACAGGGCCGCGATCGGAATGAGCGAGGAAACCGATGCCGCGGTCGTGATTATTTCCGAGGAATCCGGGGCGATTTCGCACGCCTACAAGGGACATCTGGTCCGGGGCGTCACCGAGGAGGAACTCCGAGCGTTCCTCAGTTCGGTGTTTGTCAAGCCGGTGAGCGGCCGCTCCCGGCGCAACGACTCCAGCCGCGAACCGGCTTCCATTCCGGTCGTCACCAAGGCGCAGGAGAAATAACCAATGGGCCTGCCCAATTTTATACTCTCCAATCTGCGCTGGAAACTGGTCGCTTTGTGCCTTGCGGTCGCGGTTTGGTTTACGGTCCGGTTCTCGCTCGTGGGTGACATCCGGCCCCAGTTCCTGGGGCCTGCCACCGAATCCACCTTCAACGCCATCCCGGTGCAGACCCTGACCATGCCGGGTGACCAGCGCGTCTTTCAGATTTCACCCCGGGAAGTGGAGGTCAAGATCCGGAGACCAGGAACTCGCACCGATCAGGTTCTCTCATCCAGTGACATCAACGTCTTTGTGAACATTGGCGAAACCACCCTGGTCTCAGGGCTCAGCCGGGTCATGGCAGTCCAGGTGCACACCCCCAAAGGCGTCGAAATCGTCAGCCTCAATCCGGCTTCCGTAGCGGTTGAACAAATCGCAACCCTCCCGGATCCGCCCCCGGGCCAGTCCCTGACAAACAGCCTCATCAAACCATGAAGAAGCCCATTAAGATCTTTGGAACCGATGGTGTCCGTGGAACCGCGAACATCGAACCGGTCACAGCGGAAACCGCGCTCAAACTCGGACGTGCCGCCGCCCACGTGTTCAAAAACCTTCCCGACCCATCCCGCGGTCGCGGACGCCACAAGATTGTGGTCGGAAAGGATACGCGTCTCTCGGGTTACATGCTCGAAAATGCACTTTCCTCGGGAATTCTTTCGATGGGGGTTGACGTGCTTTTCATCGGGCCCCTGCCCACACCCGGGGTCGCCTATGTGACCCGAAGCCTTCGGGCGGATGCCGGAATTGTCATCACGGCCTCGCACAATCCGTATGACGACAACGGAATCAAGTTCTTCCGGCCGGATGGATACAAATTGGATGATGTTGTCGAGAACGAGATCGAGGAGCTGGTATTCAGCGGCGGGATCGAAAGTGTGCGTCCCACTGCGGACGCCATCGGCAAGGCGGTGCGTATCGATGACGCCCTGGGCCGGTACATCGAATTTGCCAAGGCGTCCTTCCCAAAGGGTCTCACGCTTGAAGGAATGCGGATTGTTGTCGACTGCGCCAACGGTGCCGCCTACAAGGCCACCCCCTGCGTACTCCGTGAACTGGGTGCCGAGGTCATGGTGCTCTCCGACCGCCCGGACGGCAAAAACATCAACAAGGATTGCGGGGCAATGCATCCGCAGGCCTTCTGTCAGAAGGTTCACGAATATCGGGCGGACATCGGAATTGCGCACGACGGGGACGCCGATCGCGTGCTGCTCTGCGACGAACGCGGGGTGTTGGTCGATGGGGACGACATCATGGCGATCGCCGCCACTCATATGCTGGCGCAGGGCACGTTGAACAACAAGACGCTGGTGACAACCGTCATGAGCAACGCCGGCCTTGAGAGCAAGATCCTCGAGCTGGGTGGCAGCGTTGTCCGGACCGCAGTCGGTGACAAGAACGTGATCGATGAAATGCTCCGCAATGGATTCAATTTTGGGGGCGAACAGAGCGGTCATTTGATTTTCACCGACCACGGCACCACCGGAGACGGTCTGGTGGCCGCCCTCCAGATCCTTCGGATCATGAAGGCCGAAAACACCTCCCTGTCGCATCTGGCCGCGTGCTGGACACGGTTTCCGCAACTGGTGCAGAACGTTCGGGTCCGCGAAAAGCGTCCGTTCGCAGAACTCAACGGGATTCTCGACATGGTTGCCAAGGCGGAAACGGAATTGAAGGAACACGCGGGCCGGATTCTGCTCCGTTACTCGGGAACCGAACCCAAAGCCCGACTCCTGTTGGAAGGTCGTGAAGCGGCAGTCCTGGAGCGTTGGGGCAAGACCATCTGCGATTCCATTCGGCAACAGATCGGTGCCTGAACCCGTCCGGCGGGTGTGGAAAGAGCGAGAGGGACAACGAGCGACTCGGCGGGACGCCTTGCGGACCCGTTCCAGTTCCCAGCCGAAAGCCCCACTGCCTGGGGCCTTATCGGATCGCCAGAGACTGGGGATGCAGACGACCGATGACTTCCCCCGGCAACCGGGTATCCAAAGACCCCGGCAGCGGCATTTCCAGTTGCACATGCCCGTCACAAAACACGGCATTGGCATTCCTGCCGTGCCTGAAATGAACGGTCGCCTCGGTCTGACTGAGGTAATAGAACTCCTCCAGCAGCGGGTTATCCGGAGAGGCTGGAAACTGGAACACGTTGACCTGGGCGGCGTCGGCAAACAACACCGTTCGTTCGGGGGATCGGATTCCCGTTGTGTCAACCGGAGGCTCCGGAGGCTCGGCCGACAGCTCGATGTTGTAACCGTATCCGTAGGCGGCTCCGGTTGCCTTGAGTTTCAGTTTCCGACTCGTGTAATCCATGGCGGGGCACACCTCGATGCCATCCCCCCCCAGGTAGCTGTAAAGCGCTCCCTGGGTCCGATCCAGACGGCGCTCGCCCTCCCTTCCGGTTTGCAGCCAACCGAACCAAAACCATCGTCCGCCATTTGAAGCTTCCCCCTTCCAGCGGAAGGTTCTCCCGCCCTGATCGCCCCAGTAGAGCTGGGCAGCGATTCCCAATTGTCGCAAATTGCCAACACATCGAACCCTCTGTGCTGAGCGGGTAGCGATCCGCAACGCCGGCAGGAGGAGCGCCGCAAGCACCCCGATGATCGCCATCACCACCAACAATTCCACCAGAGTAAAGGCACCGACGCTGCGCCGGCCCCACATGGGCCGGATGCGCCCTGATCGGGGACTCCCAACTCCACGGTTCTGGTTCATCGGCATGGGTTGAGCTCCGCGGTATCACGGTCGTTCCCCACGAATCCGATAAAACCCACGGTCAGACGCACGTCCGGGATCACCCAGCTCCATCCAACCTCCAGTGCCGGTCTTCGGTTCCCCCACCCTCGTCCACTCGCCGAGGTTCAGGGACCGTTCCAGCTGGTAGTTCCACCCGGAACGACACAGGAAGCGGCACCTCCAGTCGTCACCCTCCAACCTCCCGGAAAGCCTGGAAACCGGGCCGTCCGGATAAGCCAGAACGATGTTGTCGATGAGCCCGTGGGCCAGGATCGAACCGTCCGCGCCGCTTTCATTAAAACTGCTGACCGCGAAGGCATCCAGTTCAAACCCGGTGAAACCGGCGGGCAATTGAACGGTCTCAACCGGCGCCAACGGTTCGCCATTGCGCAGGATCCGGGTCGAGAGCGTTTGATCCACCGCGCTGAAACGCATCGAAACACGAAACCGATCCTCCAGGGTCAACTCCATGGGGAAGGTGAAACCGGGATGAAACTGATTGCTGCCGGAGACGATGACGGGCGACACCGTAGCGCCGAAGCCTGAATCTGGGAAATAGTTAAACTCGACGAGATTTGGAGATTGGCTCCCGGTCCCGCGGCGAAATTCAGTACTGGTGGCATGACCCAGATTCAACAGTCCGGTCGCGAGCTGAAAGGTATAGGGGGTGGCGGGCCGCAACCCAATGGCGACGTCCTGCAGCGTCAGATCAAATCCGAACTCAAAGTCGTCCTCGGGCCCGAGCGTTCGCTTGAGAGGAATATGGAAATAGCTGTTCGGCCTGGCCGAATCCCAGGTCGCCCGCAGGGCCTTGGCCTGAGCATCCCAGGCAAACAGCGCGCGATCCCCAGAGGTCAACCACCCTGTTTCGGCGGGATCGCGATCAAAGGTCTCAACCACAACCTGTCCGTCCGCAACCGTTGCAATCGCGTCAATCTCCACCGACCCTTCCATCACCTCGATCCGGACATACCGAACGGGATCCAGGACGACCGGCAGTCCGGAGGGATCCCTGGCCCAGGCCAAATCGAAGCCGGTTCCTCCAGCCGAACCCGCGTATCGCGTGCGAATTCCCATCAAATCAGTCCCCGCGAAAGAATCCGGCACCATCGCGGGATCAACGGCCCGATTCGGATCCCCTTCACCGTCTGTTGGCGCAAACCCATCGACTCCGGGTGCCAGGGAGGCATCCAGAGTGAAATAGGTCACATTGTCGGCACTCACCGAAACCCGGGTCGCGCCGGTCGAAGCACCGAACAATGTGCCGTCGGTGATTCCTCCACCGGAGAAAACACCATTGGTAATCACGAACCCGGAACTGCCAAAAATAATAAAATCCAACCCGAATGGATTCGAGCCGAGATCCACGGCGGGCGTGCTCAGTTGCACGGTCAATGATCCTCCAGCCCCGACCGAGAGCAGCTGTTCGCTCAGATAGGGTGGGCTGAACGGATCCACAGGTCCACCGAACGGCCCCGGAGTGCGGGTGGAGGGAGCGCCGAGCACGGCCGGTGTATTTGTGTAGCCATTCCCGCTCCCGAACTCGGTAGCGTAACCCTCTCCAGGGACATACCCAACGACCGCATCCACAAAACCTGCGCCTTGAACGGCGACGACAACACCGATTGCCACGGTAGCGGCAACCAACGAACGAAACTTAAACATAGAACTGGTCCATCAATCGCTCCTCCGGACAACCGGAGGAGTCATTAACATTGAGAGACCAGAGTGGAGCCTGGGCAAAAAAAAGCCTTCAGACTCACACAAAACGAGAATGAAGGTAATCGCATTCCGCCGGTTACGGACCGGCGGACTGGCCTCATCCTTCTCTTCTGCGGAGAAGTTGAACGCACGAACCTGCCACAGCTGTGGCGTGCTCGTGCGGACGAGCACAGTTAAACCGGTATCCTGACTTTCAGGCTTCGATCCTTACTTCCGCCTTCCCTACCGCGTTAGCGGGGTGGCCCTGGAAGCTTGTAGCCTGTTACAGTGGCGCAACCGTCCTCGATTTTCACGAGGTTCCCAGTCATTTAACTGCATAAACACACGACCCTGTATGGTCGATGATATCAAAGAACTCTGTTGAGGATCCTAATCCACCGCTCCCCCCTGAGCCAAGGCAATAATGCAACCGAATTCGGACCTGGAAAACCGCGGAATTCAGGAATGTCTCTTGCCCTCACGCGGAATCTCGTCGTAAATAGGTCGTGATTTCTATGCCGAACCAAAAGGACAAACGATGACGCACCAGAATCTGCACCTTCCAGTCAACCCGGATAGCGTCTTCACAATCATTCTGGGCGGCGGACAGGGCACCCGCCTGTTCCCGCTGACCAAGGAACGAGCCAAACCGGCGGTGCCGCTGGGCGGAAAGTATCGCCTGGTGGACATTCCGATCTCCAACTGCGTTAATTCAGGCCTGAAGAGGATGTACGTGATGACACAGTTCAACTCGGCCTCCCTGCACCGGCACATAGCCCAATCGTACAAGTTTGATCATTTTTCCAGGGGATTCGTTGAGATTCTGGCAGCCGAACAGACCCTGACCGACACCTCCTGGTATCAGGGAACGGCCGACGCCGTGCGCAAGAATCTGATGCATTTGCTCAGCCATTCCTTTGATTACCTCCTGATCCTGAGCGGCGACCAGCTTTACCGGATGGATTATCGCTCGATCCTGCAGCGGCACACCGAGACCCAGGCGGAAATCACCGTGGCGACCCTTCCCGTCCGTCGACCGGATGTTCCCGGGTTCGGCATCATGCAGATGGAGTCCGATTACCGGATCAAGCGATTCGTCGAGAAACCGAAGGACCCGGCCGTGCAGGACACACTCCGACTCGAACCCGAGTGGTATCCCAAGCTTGGGCTCGAAGGCTCCGAGGAACTCTTTCTGGCATCGATGGGCATCTATGTCTTCAACCGGGACGTGCTCACCCGGTTGCTGGACAACGATCTGATGGATTTCGGAAAACACATCATTCCGCAGGCGATCCAGACTCAGCGGGTGTTTGCCTACGTGTTTCACGATTACTGGGAAGACATCGGGACCATCCGCGCATTCTTCGAGGCAAACCTGGACCTGACGTCATCCAAGCCCCGGTTTAATTTCTTCGACATGGCGGCACCGATCTTCACCCACCCCCGATACCTGCCGGCCTCCAAGATCCACGGTGGGTCCATTGAAGAATCCCTGATCGCCGACGGGTGCATCATCGATCACGCCGCGCTGGAACGAACCTCACTTGGAATTCGAAGTTTTGTGGCGCAGGGCGCCAGGCTCAATCGTGTGATTGTCATGGGCAACGACTACTATGAATCGGCCGAGTCGATCACCCGGCATGAATCTGAAGGAAAACCACGAATCGGAATCGGCAAGGGCACCCGGATCGAAAACGCCATCATCGATAAGAACGCGCGAATCGGGAACAATTGCGTGCTGTCGCCCGCCGGCAAACCGGAAACGTTCGACCATCCCCTCTACTACATTCGGGACGGAATCGTCATGGTTCCAAAGAACGGATTGATTCCTCACAACACCGTGATCTAAGTCCGGGGATCTGCACCTCAATTTCGAATCACCCTCTTTATGCCAAAAAAAAATGCGCCGCTCCAAATGAACCACGGAAGGCGCCGCGTCATCATCGAACGGGTCTCACCGGAGATCGACGGGGGACGTTTCCCGATCAAACGCGTGCCCGGGGAACCGGTGGAGGTTGAGGCGGACATTTTCGCCGATGGGCACGATGTGATCTCCGCGCTCCTGCTTTATCGGAGCGCCACGGAGCTGACCTGGACGGAACTGGAGATGGCGCCGCTGCCAAACGATCGCTGGCGGGCCACCTTTCGCCCCCGGGAACAGGGAGCCTGGGCCTACACCGTGGAGGCTTGGCTGGACCATTTCAAGTCGTGGCAACGGGATCTCGGGAAAAAGACCGCAGCCGGCCAGGATGTCACCGTGGAACTGCAGGTGGGGTCGGCACTCCTGACTGCAACGGCACAACGCGCGACCGGAAGCGACGCCGAGACCCTGCGGGGGTGGGCGGCCGCACTGGCCGTCTCCGCTCCGGAGACCCTGCGCCGCCGGATTGATCTGGCACTGAGCCAGGAGCTGACAGAGTTGGCGACCAGTTATCCGGACCGCTCGACCTCGACATTTTACGGACATGAACTGAGGGTCACGGTCGACCCGCTCCGCGCCCGCTACGGTGCCTGGTATGAACTGTTTCCCCGGTCTTTTGCATCGGAACCGGGAGCCCATGGCACGTTTCGGGACTGCGAGGCCCAGCTTCCCCGCATTGCCGAAATGGGTTTCGACGTTCTGTACCTCCCGCCCATCCACCCGATCGGCACCGCGTTTCGCAAGGGCAGAAACAACAACCCCACCGCCCAGCCGGGCGAACCGGGCAGCCCCTGGGGAATTGGATCCCATGAGGGCGGCCACAAGGCGGTCCACCCGGAACTGGGAACCCTCGAAACGTTCCGGCATCTGGTGGAGAAAGCCCGGCAGTTTGGGTTGGAGGTGGCGATGGACATTGCGTTTCAGTGTTCGCCCGACCATCCCTACGTACACGAACATCCCGAATGGTTCATCAAACGCCCCGATGGTTCGATCCAGTATGCGGAAAACCCGCCCAAGAAATACCAGGACATCTACCCGCTGAATTTCGAGACCGAACAATGGCAGGAACTGTGGGAGGAGCTCAAGAGCGTCTTTGATTTCTGGATTGCGCAGGGCGTGCTGATCTTCCGGGTGGACAATCCCCACACCA
The DNA here is from genome assembly GCA_021733945.1 of Verrucomicrobiota bacterium. Classification (GTDB taxonomy): domain Bacteria; phylum Verrucomicrobiota; class Verrucomicrobiia; order Limisphaerales; family SIBE01; genus JAIPJX01. The sequence goes on from JAIPJX010000014.1 coordinate 8,826, forward strand.
AATCCCTCCGGTTCTGGGAGTGGCTCATTGCGGAAATCAAGATCGAACATCCCGAAGCCATTTTTCTCTCCGAGGCGTTTACACGGCCCAAGCTCATGTATTACCTGGCAAAAGCCGGGTTTACCCAGTCCTACAATTATTTCCCTTGGCGCAACAGCAAGGAGGAACTGACCGAATACCTCACCGAGGTCACCCGCACCGAAGTTCGGGAGTTTTTCAGGCCGAACCTCTGGCCCAACACCCCCGACATCCTGCCCCAATCGCTGCAGGCCGGAGGCCGGCCGGCGTTCATGAGCCGCTTCATCCTGGCCGCGACCCTCGGTGCCAGCTATGGCATCTACGGACCGGCCTACGAGCTCTGTGAAAACACCCCCCGGGTCCGGGGCTCCGAGGAATACATTGATTCCGAGAAGTACGAAATCAAGAAATGGGATTTAAACGCATCGGGAAACATCACCGGGCTCATTGCCAAGACCAACCAGATCCGGCGCGAGAACCCGGCATTGCACAGCAATGACCGCCTTGTATTTCATCCGGTGGACAACCCGCAGATCATCGCCTACAGCAAACACAGCGAGGATTTTGATAACATCATTCTGACCGTGGTGAACCTCGACCCGCACCATGCCCAGAGTGGTTGGGTGGAACTTGCGGCCGATCGCCTGCAGATTCCGACCAGTGGCAACTACCAGGTGCACGACCTGCTCACCGGTGCCCGTTATCTCTGGAGCGGCATGCGGAACTACGTCGAGCTCAATCCTTCCTTCTTCCCCGCCCACGTCTTCCGGATCCGCCGGAAAATCCGATCGGAACGCGACTTCGACTATTACATGTAACCGTCGGGCCCGGGTTGCCAGGCTGCTTCAGGACGAAGTCAACTCGCCCGGACGGCCACGGTTCACGGCTCAACCCAACTATGAAATCTCAAGGTGCGGAGGACGAACGCCTGGAGCAGGATGCCCAGCGAACGCGGAACTGGAAACGCTGGGGCCCCTACCTGTCCGAGCGCCAATGGGCCACCGTGCGCGAGGACTATTCACCCCAGGGAACCTGCTGGGACTATTTCCCCCACGACCACGCCCGGAGCCGCGCCTACCGATGGGGTGAGGATGGACTGATGGGAATCACGGACCGGCAATGCCGGCTCTGTTTCGCCCTCGCCCTTTGGAACGAAAAGGATCCGATCCTCAAGGAACGGCTCTACGGATTCGGAGGCCCGGAGGGCAACCACGGTGAGGACGTCAAGGAACAGTATTTCTACCTCGACTCCACTCCGACCCATTCCTACATGAAGGGGCTGTACAAATATCCCCAGGCCGAATTTCCGTATTCCAGGTTGATCGAAGAAAACCAGCGGCGTGGAAAAGGCGATCCCGAATTTGAGTTGTCGGACACGGGAGTGTTTGACGACCATCGCTATTTCGATGTCCAGGTCGAATACGCCAAGAATACTCCGGACGACAACCTCATTCGGATCACGATCTCGAATCGTGGGCCCGCGTCCGCCCGCCTTCATCTGCTGCCCACACTCTGGTTCCGAAACACCTGGACCTCCGGACAGGTTCACGAAGGGGGCACAACCCGCCCCTCGATCTCAGCTGACGGCGAGGGCAGACTGAGGGCGGACCACGAAACCCTGGGCCGCCACCATCTGGCATTCACGCGTGCACCCGACGGGAGTGCCCCGGGCGTGTTGTTCACCGAGAATGAGACCAACAACGAGCGCCTGTTCGATTCACCCAACGCTTCCCCCCATGTCAAAGACGCATTCCACGAGTTCCTCGTGCGGGGCCGGACCGATGCGGTGTGTCCGAACGGTCCGGGCACCAAGGCGGCGCTCCATTACAGACTGACCCTTCCGGCAGGAGGATCGCAGACCATCACCCTCCGGCTCTCCGCGGAAACCGAAAACCTGCAGGATCCGCTTGGGGCCGAGTTCCAGCGCATCTTCGATCTGCGCCGGACCGAGGCCGACGCATTCTACGAAGCTCTCAGTCCGAGCCGGAGCTCGGAGGAGGAACGACGGGTCGTCAGGCAGGCCTACGCCGGGCTTCTTTGGTCCAAGCAGTTTTACCATTTCGTAGTCCAGGACTGGCTTCAGGGAGACCCCGCGGCTCCGCCCCCCCCCGCCGCACGCAAGGAGGGCAGGAATCGGGAATGGTCCCACCTCTACAATTCGGACGTGCTCTCCATGCCGGACAAATGGGAATATCCCTGGTTTGCAGCCTGGGATCTGGCGTTTCACATGATCCCGTTTGCCAAGATTGACGGCCGGTTCGCCAAGGACCAGTTGAGTCTTCTGCTCCGCGAATGGTACATGCACCCCAACGGACAGATCCCGGCATACGAGTTCGCCTTCAGCGACGTGAACCCGCCGGTGCATGCCTGGGCCGCGTGGCGGGTCTACAAGATCGAAGCCAGGAACGGGGGCCGCGACCGAGCCTTCCTGGAGCGAGTTTTCCAGAAACTGCTGTTGAACTTCACCTGGTGGGTCAACCGCAAGGATGCGGACGGAAAGAACCTCTTCTCCGGCGGGTTCCTCGGGCTGGATAACATTGGGATCTTCGACCGTTCAAAACCGCTGCCCACAGGCGGCACCCTGCAGCAGGCGGACGGGACGGCATGGATGGCCTTTTACTGTGCCACGATGCTGAGCATCGCCCTGGAGCTGGCGCGGGACGGATCCAAGGTGAATGTGGCTTACGAAGACATGGCTTCGAAGTTTTTCGAACACTTCGTGCAGATCGCCGATGCCATGAACACCCTGGGCGGCACCGGTCTTTGGGATGAAGAGGACGGGTTTTATTACGATCAGATCCGGTTGAACAACACGTCCATCGCACTGAAAACCCGCTCCATGGTCGGGTTGCTCCCGCTGATCGCCGTCGAGGTTCTGGAGAACGACACCATCGAAAAACTGCCGGGATTCAAGAAGCGCCTGCACTGGTTCATGGAAAACCGCAAGGACCTCGCGCGCCACATCTCCTACGCCGAGACCGGACACAAGCACCGGCTCCTGGCTATTCCCTCGCGCCGCCGACTCGAACGCGTGTTGAAGTTTCTCCTGGACGAAAATGAGTTTCTCTCGCCCTACGGCATTCGTTCCCTCTCACGGGTCCATTTGAAGGAACCGTTCCTGCTCGAGTTTGGTGGCGAGGAACATCGGGTCGATTATGTCCCCGGAGAATCGAACACCTGGCTCTTTGGCGGCAACTCCAACTGGCGCGGTCCCATCTGGTTTCCGGTCAACTACCTTCTGGTCGAAGCGCTGGAACGATACCATCATTTCTACGGCGATACACTCACCGTTGAGTATCCCACCGGATCCGGTCACCAGCTCAATCTCAAGCAGGTCTCCGAAGCCATCAGCGCCAGACTCGCCGGGATCTTCCTGCCGGACGCCGACGGAAACCGTGCGTGTCACGGCGGTGAAGCCCGCTTCGCTGATGATCCGCACTGGAAGGACCTGCTTCTGTTCCACGAGTATTTCCACGGGGAAAACGGAAAGGGCCTGGGAGCCAGCCATCAGACCGGATGGACCGCCCTGGTGATCCGCCACCTGGACGGATTGGCCCGAGGACGGCACACGCCACCCACACAAACTTGAAACCGATGTCATCCTGCCCCCCCGGCGGTGAGTTTCCAAAACACCCTCGAAAGAACGATTCACTCCAAATTCAGTATTGCCCAGCCCGATCGATCCTTCTATGAACACCGCAATGACAGAAGGAAAGAAACGCAAAGTTCGCGTCCGTGAAGCCACCTCAAAGGATGTTCCAGCCATGGTCGCGCTGAACCGGGCGGCTTATCCGCTGCTTGCGGAGGACAACGTGGTGTGGGGGGAATCCCACCTGACCAGCCACCAACGTTTATTTCCCAGCGGTCAGCTGGTGGCGGAGATCCGAGGGCGAATCGTTGGTGCCGCAGCCTCTCTGGTCGTGCATCTCGGATCGGAACCCCTGCGCTATCACACCTGGGCAGGGATCACCGACAGCGGCTATTTTACCAACCACGATCTCAAAGGGGACACGCTGTATGGGGCGGACGTCTATGTGCACCCGGACTTCAGGGGACACGGAGTGGGTGCCGCATTATACCAGGCTCGGCGCGATCTGTGCAGGCGCCTCAATCTGCGTAGAATCCTTGCCGGTGGCCGGCTTTGGAACTACAGCGAGCAACCGGTCCAAACCTCTCCCGAAGAATACGCCCAGCGGGTGGCGGCCGGGGAGATCCGGGACTTGGTCCTGTCCTTTCAGCTGCGCGAAGGATTTGTCCTTCGGGGTGTGATGCCCAACTATCTCAAGGACCCGCGCAGCCACAACTACGCCAGCCTGCTCGAGTGGCTCAATCCGGACTACCGCCCGCGCCACCCCGGGGCCCGAAAGGTCCGCGTCTCGTGCGTGCAATACCAGATGCGAAAGGTCACCTCGTTCGCCGATTTCGCCCGCCAGGTCACGTATTTTGTCGATGTCGCTGCCGATTACCAATCGGATTTCGTGCTCCTGCCCGAACTGTTCACCGTGCAGTTGCTCTCCCAGGTGGATGCCCTGTCGCCCCAGGAAGGCATGAAAAAACTGGCGGCCTACACGAACCGGTTCACCAAACTCATGAGCGGCCTGGCCAAACGATTTGGTCTGACGATCATTGCGGGCAGCCATCCGGTTTACAAGGGCGACAAGCTCCAGAACATCGCCCACGTCTGTCTTCCCGACGGTTCCATTGTCGAACAACCCAAACTGCACATCACCCCCAACGAACGCAAGTGGTGGGGCATCAGCGGAGGCCGTTATCTGGCGGTGATCGACACTCCGGCTGCCAAGATCGGAGTCCTGATCTGTTACGATGTGGAATTCCCGGAGGCCGTGCGTTACCTCGCCGACGAAGGAGTCGAGATCCTGTTTGTTCCGTTTTGTACGGACAACCGCCAGGGATACCTCCGCGTTCGATACTGCGCGCACGCCCGAGCCATCGAAAACCAGATCTATGTGGCCCTGGCCGGCAACGTGGGCAACCTTCCGGACGTCACCAATATGGACATCCAATACGGCCAGGCGGCGGTTCTCACACCCTCGGACTTTGAGTTCGCCAGGGACGGTGTCGCCGCCGAGGCGGACTCGAACGAAGAAACCGTCCTGGTCTGCGATCTGGACCTGGACGACCTTCACGATTCGCGCAGTTCCGGAACGGTCACCCCGCGGCTCGACCGGCGTCCGGACCTGTTTCAGTTTGTAGCGACGTTTCCCGGATCGGCCAAACCCCAGGCCAATCCCGCCGACGGACCGCTGGGAGATCAACGGGAACTGCCGGACCAAAACCAGGACGAGGACTCCGATCCCCGTTGAAGGGACGGCCGGACTATTTGCCGAACAATCGCCCGTCCGCCAGGCAGCCGCACAGATCCCGGTACACACGAACCAGATGTTCTCTGGAGAAATCTTGCTGAACGCTCCGGAGAATGCGGCGGGCCAGAGTGCCTCGTTCCAGGATTGCCGCCAACGCCTGGGAAACGGCAGGCTCGGGTATCTGCGCGCCCAGCCCGCCATCGAAAATAGATTTCCACAGGTCACCGGCCCGGACCGGACCGGTCGTTTCCATGCCGAAAAGACGCAGGTACTGCGGATTGGAAATCGCCGCCTCTTCCCCGTGGCACCCAGTTTCAAACAGGATGTCCTGCAGAGCGGGTGTCTCCATCCGGCAGTGTGACTCGAAGCCGGACCAGTGTTCCCGCACCAGCGCCTGCAGCGTGCCCACCACGGCGGAAGCGATCGCGATGTCGGCCATCGGACACTCCTGAATGTCAATCAACCGGATCTCGATACTGCCCCGTGAGAACCGTGCGATCGCACCCCGCGAATTCAGGAACTCATCCTGTAACACTCCATCCGGATCAAATGGAGCAATATCGCGGTACATCGGTTCGAAGATTTCGGATTCGTACGCAGCCTGTGAGAAGACGGCCTCGGGGATGACCCGTCCGGTCAGGGACGGGATCTTCGCCGAGTTGGTCCGGTAAACCGCCAGCCGTTGGTCCAGCCAGGGGGCCTGCTGCCCGTCCATGATCGGGGAGCTGGCCGCCAGCGCCGGCAGAATCGGAAGGACCAACCGGATGGCGGCATGCAATCTGGCAAACTCCTCATCGGAACTGAACGGAAGATTCAGGTGGGTGCTCTGCAGATTGGCCCAACCATGTCCCTGACACCCGAAGATTTTGTTATACGCCTCGTAGACCGGACTGTATTCGTGGGGCCACAAGCGCGTCTCGGTATGCGGATCCATCCAGGGATGCATCGCCGTGGGCATCAGACAGGCGCTGAAAGGTTCCAGGATCCGGTTGATCTCGGAAACGTTGTCCTGAAACAGACTGCTCAGACCGGTTAACGAGTCCGCGGGCCCATTGGTTTTCAACTCGATTACATGAAGCACCAGTTCGTTGGACCACGAGATTGGACCCCGATCGATGTCTGAAACGTATTCCCTGGCAACCGACCGGATCAATTCATCGGAGATGGGACGCACGGACAACGTGCGCGCATCCACAATCATGTATTCCATCTCGACGCCGATCCCGGCAAACAGGCGCAACCGCGACCGTGTGGAGCTCATGTGGATATCCCCTGACGCCTGCGTTCGAGTCTCTGCAAAAAGACCTCCATGATCCGCGTGTAGAGCGATTCCTTCAGGATCGAATCCTCGAATCCGGACATGATGGTTGGATTATCGTTCACCTCGATCACATAACATTTGCGGCCCACCTGTTTGAGGTCCACACCGTACAGACTGTCGCCGATCAGGTTCGCCGCCTTGAGCGCCGCACGCACCACCGCCGCGGGCGCCAGTTCCACGGGCAGGGTCTCCACCCTGCCGTAGCGTTCGTCCTCTCCGTCGCTGCGCTGCACGATTTGCCAGTGATTGGACGCCATAAAATACTTGCAGGCGTAGATCGGTTTGCGGTCAAAAATCCCGATCCGCCAGTCGAAGGGTGTCGGCAGGAACTCCTGCGCGATCACCAGGTCCGAACCTTCCAGCATCTGTTCAATCTGCTCGGCGACTTCGGTCTCGCTCTCGGCCTTGACCACCCCCTGGGAAAACGCACTGTCGGGTTTTTTCAGAATGCACGGCAGTCCAAGCTGGGCGACGATCTGGTCCCGGTTGTCGCGATGAACGATCATCGTTTTGGGAGCCAGGATCTCCTGTTGATCCAGAAGTTCAGCCAGATAAACCTTGTTCGTACACTTCAGGATCGATTCGGGATCATCCACCACCACCAATCCCTCGGCAACGGCGCGCCGGGAGAACCGGTAGGTGTGGTGGTTCACATTGGTGGTGTCCCGAATAAACAAAGCATCATACTCCGCAATGCTCCCGAAATCCTCCTTGCCAATGACGTCGGCGCGGATTCCCAGCTTGCCGGCCGCCTTGACAAAACGGGTGATCGCTCCGGGATTCGAAGCCCTATCCCTGGCCTCGGGATCGAACAAGATCGCCATGTTGTAACGCTCCACCGCCTTGGCACGCGAGCTGGACCGGCGTCCCGCGAAGAATTCCGTGGTGGCCTGGATTACAAAATCGTGGTGATAGCTCGGAATTTCCTTGGCTGCGATTGGACCAATGCTCTGCAGACTCCAACAATCGGATTTCACAAACTCGGCGCGCACGAAGGGAGCCTCGAACAATTTGAAGAGTTCAGCGCTGAGTTTCTCGTACTTCTCGGTAACGTTTCTTCCAAAATAAATACTGAGCGTAAAACTTCCCGACCGAATCGTAGCGAGCGTCGATTGGATGAGATCATCCAGTTCGCCGGACATCAGTCGCACCACCGTCTGCGATTTCATGTCCTGAATGGTCGAAATGCTCGGAATGGGTTTATGTCCGCGGGCGGCTGCCAGGAGCGAGACGTAGTAGCCCGTGCTCTGATATCGGTACGACCGGCAGAAGTTAAACACCTTGGCTCGGTCCAGGTCCGCGTATTTTGGATCGAGCAAATACGCTCTGGCCGAAACCACCTCCACATCCGGAACCTGCAACGGCCATTCCTGCGGGTTGTTGACAACAATGAGCTTGTGCATGAACAATTACGTCTTTCTCGACCTGGGCTGCAGAAGAAGCAAATTCGCGTCGTAAGTCAGAATTCCAAGAAAAATCGATCCTATCACACGGTCGATGTTGACCGGATAGTGGTGCCCGGAGGAAACCGGGTTGGGAAGCAACGGATCCGCAATTTCTACGGTCCTTCCGACCCGATCGTACCCGGACAGGATCACGAAATGCCCCAGTGGCTCGCCTCGGACATCATCGTAGTCGCAGTTCGGACCAAATTCCCGTGCGCTCCGATAAAGGTAGGTTCCGCTCAAACCCGTGAGGATGGGTTGTCCCCGGTTCAGGTATTTTCGGATCAAGGCCTTGGTCAGGTCTTCAAACCGCAGTTCCCCACCCAGATCCAGGTATTCCAGATAGGCATTCGTCGCCAGGTTCAGCTTGGCGTCTGACTTGATCGTTTGTTGAACCTTCAATCGCTCACGAATGTCGGGAGCCTTGGGTTCGAACCAGGTTGGATCGAAGACAACGAGGTTGTAGGAATAGATCCTGGCCCGATACCCCCGGCGCAGCGCGTGACAGGCCAGCAGCACACCCAGCGTCCCACCCGTCGGCAGGCTTGGAACCTCACGGATGACCTGCTCCAGGGTAATCGAATCCCCGTAATACCTGTAGAGCGCATGCAGACACGTGGGACCACACGTTTCAAGGTTTGGCTGGCGTTGCATCGCCAATTCCAATCGTACGGGAGGCTCATAAAGCTTACCCAGACCCAAATTTTCTGGCTGCAACTCTTTCGTAGACCCGGTTCATACCAAAACGCTACCGGCTGGCAACTAATATTCATGGATTATTCATAGATATTTCAAACTCGACGAACCACCCATGAAATCGGTAGACTTTGCCCCAGCTCGTGCGAGGGTCGAAGCATTCTTTTTCTCCCCTACCGCCACCAAATGCCTGATACAACTCCCTTTTACGATCCACACGGGGTCGAGATCCTGATCGCCACCGACGACGACATCACGTTCTCCGTGTTGGAACAGCAACTCGGCCCCGAAGGTTACCGTCTCACACGCGTCCTGACACCGAAGGCACTGATCACGCAATGCGAGCAGAAGGTATTCCCAATTGTTATCGTGGAAGACAGCCTCGAGGGCGCTTCAGGACTGGAACTCATGGAGGAATTGCAGGCATCCCACCCGATGATGCTTCGGCTGCTTTTTAAGCGGACGTTTCCGGCAGGACTGCTCTCCCAGGCGGTCAAATCGGGAACCCTCTTCCGCTACATCAACAAGCCCTGGTTTCGGGAAGATCTTCTGATCACCCTCAAACACGCATGTCGGCACCATGAACTGGCCACGCAGAACGCGTACCTTCAGAATCAGAACATCCAGCTCAACCTGGCACGGACCGAATCCCTCAACGCCCTGAACGCCTCGCCTCCATCGACCGCCCTGACACGCCTGACTCCGGCCAAGCCAACAGCAGAATGGTGGGTCCCACCCGGCTTGAGTTCACCCGTGCCGCCCGGAATCGACCTGGCGATGAGGGCCTTTATCCGATCCCTCTACGCGTTCCATCCGAACATCGGCAACACCGCCGCCCGCACCGTCGCTGTGTGCCGCTCGCTTTGTTCCGTCCTGGAACTTGGACCGGACGATTCGGCGGATTTGGTCTGGGCTGCCGCCCTCCACGATGTGGCTCTCCTGGAGATCGATCGCAACCTCGTGCGGCGCTGGCTCCGCGACCCGGAAAAATGCACGGATCTGGAGATCGCCGAGATCCAGAAGCACCCTCAGGGCAGCCAACACGTGCTGCGTAGTTTCAGCTACTTCAAGAGAGCCTCGGAAATCATCCGGTCCCACCATGAATCCTGGGACGGAATGGGGTATCCGGACAAGCTGATCGGTGACTCCATTCCCTGGTTGGCCCGACTGGTCGGAGTAGCCATCGCTTACTGTGGCATCCACGCTCCGAGCATCCACGCCATGGCGGAAATCGAAGAGCAGGCCGGCTCCCGGTTCGACCCCGACGCCATCACCGCCCTGTCCAAGGCCGTGCCGATCACCGTCCTGCCACGCGGGCAACGGGAGATCCTGCTGATCGAACTCAAGCCAGACATGGTTCTGGCACGGGACATCTTCAATGCACATGGATTCCTCCTGCTTCCGGAAGGAAGCACCATCACCCAGTCCTCGATCATCAAGCTGTGGGGCGTGAATCGCACGGCTCCCATCGATCCTTTTGTTCTTGTTTACAGCTAGCGCTCCGATTAGACAGCATGCTGATCGATTCAAATTGAGACTGTATTTCTGATGGCAAAACGCAGCAAACCGGCATCCATTCCTGGCAAAGATCCGCTCTGGTACAAGAACGGCGTGATCTATCCGGTGCATGTCCGGCCGTATTGCAACAGCGATGCGAACGGGGCGGGTGATTTCCGGGGGGTGACCCGGAAGCTCGATTATCTTCAGGATCTGGGCATCACGGCAATCTGGCTCCTTCCCTTTTATCCATCCCCGTTGCGGGACGATGGATACGACATCGCAGATTATTACGCCATCAATCCAATCTACGGAACGTTGGGGGATTTTAAGCAATTCCTCAAGGAGGCGCATCAGCGCGGCCTCTTTCAGTCGATGCGCAATCTGGCCATGCAAAACCTGCGGCTCCTGAAGGACAATCTCAAGAAACCACCGGCTAAGATCCGCGCCGACGCCAAAAAGCTTGTCGGTCTGGAATCCGAAATCCTTGAAGTCTATCACCATCTGGTGAACCGGCGCATTTCCGCGCAGCGCATCCGGATTCACAGGGACTTCCACCTCCGACAGGTGCTTTACACCGGCAAGGATTTTGTCATCATCGATTTCGAAGGGGAACCAGGCCCGTTCCCCGGGCGAACGGCGCATCAAACGCTCCCCGTTGCGCGATGTGGCAGGCATGATCCGTTCATTTCATTACGCCTCCCATGCCGCGCTCTTTGCGCAGGTCGACCAGGGTGCCATCCGCCCGGAGCGGGTGGCAAAACTGGAGCCCTGGACCCGGTTCTGGTCGCAATCGGCCATCACCGCGTTCTTCGGCGCTTATCTCAAACACACCGATGGAGCGCCCATTCTTCCGGACGACGACAAAACTTTCTGTGCCATGATTGACGCATACCTTCTGGACAAAGCCGTTTACGAGCTTGGATACGAACTGAACAACCGGCCGGACTGGCTGCGAATCCCGATCCTGGGAATTTTTGATCTATTGGGGGTGAAACACTCATGACCACAGCCGAACAGACTCAAGCGGAACCGGAGAAACCCACTTCCGAATCCACCGCCAACGAGGCCCCTTCCGTACAGTGTGCGCGGGATCTGCTGGCGTTTCTCACCGAACGCGCGCCCACCCTGTCGTCCCTGTTGATCCTCACCCACGACTTCCCGGATCCGGATGCGCTCGCAACTGCCTTCGCGCTTCAGCACCTGCTCCAACAGGGATTCGGGGTGGAATCCAAAATCGCCTACGGCGGGGTCATCGGTCGGGTCGAGAACCGGGCTATGGTCACCGCCTTGAAAATCCCGGCTCGCCGCTTCAAACGCACCGACCTGCGTCCGGGTCGGCCCGTTGCTCTGGTGGATACACAACCTGCCTTTCAAAACAACGCCTTCCCCCGCAACCGACGCGCCACGATCGTCATCGATCAACATGCTTCGGACAAACCGGTTTCCGCCGATCTCGCCATCGTGGATACCGGATGTGGTGCCACCTGTGTGATCGTGGCACAGGCCCTCAGGCTCAAGAACATTGAGATCCCCACCCGCGTGGCCACCGCCCTGGCCTATGGCATCCTCTCCGACACCCTGGACCTTTACCGGGCCACCCGCTCGGACGTGGTGCAAACCTACCTGAGCGTGCTCCATCACTCGGACATGAAAGTCCTGGCCCGAATCCAGAACCCGGATCGTTCCAAGAGTTTCTTCGTCACCCTGGGCCGATGCATTCGTGAGGCCATGGTGTTCCGACACCTGGTCGTGGCCCATCTGGGCAACATCGCCAACCCCGATCTGGTGTCGCAGATGGCCGAATTCCTACTCACCTACGACAAAATCAAATGGTCCGTCTGCACCGGCCGTTACAAGGGACGACTCCATGTTTCACTGCGCACGACCGTGCAGGAGACGAACGCCGGAGAAATCCTTCGGGACGTCTTCGACAGCCGGAAAGACGCGGGCGGGCACAAGGCAATCGCCGGCGGGAGTTTCATCGTCGGACTCAACGTTCCGGAGGAGGTTTGGAAGGAGCGTGAAGAGACGCTGCACACCCGCCTGAAACAGCGGTTGCGAATCTCGAAACGAACGGCCGTCCGCAAACCGTTTCAACGCTGATCCAGACGGCGCGCCGGCAATCCGGCGCGCTCACGCCCTTTATGCCCACTCCCAACGCACTGCTGGCCTTGGCGGAAAAGTATTTGGAGTCGGATCCCGCCTCGGCCGCACGCACACTCGAGACCCTGGAAGAGGAACAGGTCGTCGAACTGCTCAAAGCCCTGCCGCCACCACTCGCGGCAAAGGTGCTTCGCCAGCTTCAAGTCTCGTACGCAGCCGCGCTTCTGAAGGACGCCGAGGGGGAACTCTTCCAGGAGATCGCATCGGGCCTGGATCCTCAACACGCGGCGACCATCTTCATGCACCTCCCCACCGATGCGCGGGAGAGGCTGCTCAATCACATTCCCGAAAAAATCAGACGTCAGATTCGTGATCATCTCACCTATCCGGAAAACAGTGTTGGGCGGATGATGACCACCTCGTTCCTCTCGTTCCGAAAGGATCTTACCGTTCAGGAAGCCATCGAAAAAATCCGGTTGCTCGCGCAGAAACGATTCCCCGCCTCCTACGCCTACGTGATCAACGAGCAGGACCACCTGGTCGGGGTGATGAACATGCGCGATCTCATGCTCGCAGCCCCGGAACAAACCCTCGGAGCCGTGGTTCGCAGGGAGGCGTTCGCCATCCACTGTTTTACAGATCGAGAGGAAGCCGCGAACGAACTTTCGAAGCGGAAATATTTTGCGGCACCGGTGGTGGATGGCGAGAACCGCATCCTGGGAATCATCAAAGCCGAGCAACTCCTTCAAGGCATTCAGGAGGATGTGACTCAGGACATGCAGCGGATGTTCGGTGCGGGCGGAGATGAACGGGCATTTTCACCGATCGGCTTTTCGCTGAAGAAACGGCTGCCGTGGCTGCACGTCAATCTGGCCACCGCCTTTCTGGCGGCCGGCGTGATTGCCCTGTTTGAAGAAACAATCGCCCAACTGACCGTGCTCGCTGTTTTTCTTCCGGTCGTCGCCGGCCAGGGAGGCAATGCAGGCGCGCAATCCCTTGCCATCGTGATGCGGGGACTCGTCATGCGCGAGATCCCGGCCGATCGCATCCGGAGCCTGATCCTTAAGGAGACAGGAATTGCCTGCATCACCGGGGCGGTGACAGGCCTGGTAACGGCCCTGATCGCATGGCTCTGGTACGGCAACCCATACCTCGGGCTCGTGGTGGGCCTGGGCATGCTGGTCAACCTCATCTTCGCCGGAATGGCCGGGGCCTCGATCCCGATGATGATGCGCGCCATGGGCCTCGACCCTGCGCAATGTTCGAGCATCATCCTCACGACCGTGACCGACGTCATCGGGTTCTTTGCCTTTCTAGGGTTCGCCTTCGTGTTCAAACCACACCTGCTCTGAGATGAAAGCAGCCCCGGTTTCCCGGCATCTCCTTCGGTGCGCGCCATGATGACAGCCAACATCCTCGCCACCCTCCTGGTGCTTGCAAGTGCCATCGTTCTTTTCATCACCGAGAAGCTGCGTGTCGATTTGATCGCACTCCTCGTGCTGCTCGCACTTGCGTTCTCCGGGCTCATCAGCGCACCCCAGGCGGTCGACGGGTTCAGCAACCCTGCGGTCATCACCATCTGCGCCATCTTTGTGCTGAGCACGGGCCTCTACAAGGCAGGCATCGCGACCATGCTGGGAGGGCACATTCTAAAGATCGGCACCGGCGGAGAAAAGCGGCTGACACTGGCGATCATGCTCACGGCAGCCGTGCTCTCGTTCTTTATGAATACCCTCGGCATCGTGGCCCTGATGCTGCCAGCGGTCATGGACATCGCCAGACAGACCGGCCGGGCGCCCTCGCGCCTTCTGATGCCACTGACCTTCGGTGCGCTGCTCGGCGGATTGACAACGTTGTTCGCGACACTTCCCAATCTTCTGGCCAGCAATGCGCTTCGGGACCATGGGTATCAGCCTTTCGGGTTGTTCGATTTCCTTCCCATCGGGATGGCTGCCACCGCCGTCGGAATCGTTTATATGCTCTTCGTTGGCCGGCACCTCCTTCCCGCGCGCGACATCCAGAAGGAATCCTCGATGAAATCCGGACTTCATCTCCAGGCCGACTATGAACTGCACGAACGCATGTTTGTGCTGAGCCTGCCCAACCGCACCCCCCTGCTCGGGCGCACGCTGGCGGAGAGCCGCCTGGGTTCCGCACTCGGACTCCATGTCGTCGCGGTCCTGCGCGGCAAGGAAACACTCCTGGCACCGCGGTCCACCACGGTCCTGCATGCACGCGACCGCCTGCTCATCCAGGGCACCACGGACCAACTCGACGAACTGGAGAGCTGGCGTCAGCTGGAGATCGCCACCGACCGGACCCGCATCGAGGAGTGCCTTGCGGACAACGTCGGTTTCGCCGAAGCCAGGATCGGGCCCGAATCGATCCAGGCCGGACAAAGCCTCGCCTGGCTGGATCTGCGACGTCGTTTCGGACTCAACGTGCTGGCGATCCGGCGCGATGGGGCCATTCGCCGGAGCGATCTGCAGCGATGGCAGCTCCGGGCGGGGGACGTACTCCTTTTGCACGGTCTCACCAGGAACCTCGCCGCCCTTAAAACGGTCCAGGGCCTGGAGGAGATTCGCACGGTGACTCGTTCGGAACTTGCCGACACGTACGCCCTGGAGGAACGCCTGTTCAGCCTGCGTGTCATGGTTGGATCCCGCCTGATCGATCGCACCCTGGCTCAAAGCCGACTCGGCGAGGCTCTGGGCATCACCGTCGTCGCGATCGTGCGGGATGGGGCGCAGATCCCGACCCCAAGCCCTGGCGAGCGCCTCTGCGCCAATGATCAGCTGATTGTGTCGGGCCGGAGCACCGACCTCCAACTGCTTCAGGCAATCCGCGACCTGGAACTGGAACGGGATGCCGTTCCCGATTTCAGCAAGATCGAATCCGAGCAGCTCGGCCTGGGTGAAGCCATTCTGTCCCCACGCACGCGGCTCACCGGAAAAACACTGTGGGATCTTCAGTTTCGCGAGCACTACGGATTGAACGTGTTGGGAATCTGGCGCGCGGGCAAATCCTACACAACCGGCCTGCGCAACATGGCACTTCAGTTCGGCGACGCCCTGCTCCTGCACGGTCCGAGGGATCGCATGCGATTGCTCGGGCAGAACCCCGATTTCATCATTCTCAGCAAGGACGCCCAGGAACCCCCGAAACGGGAGAAGATTCCCGTGGCGGCCCTCTCCATGCTGATTTTCCTGCTCCCCGCCGTGTTCGGGTGGCTGCCCATCCACATCGCCGCGCTCGCCGGAGCGGCAACCATGGTGCTGACGGGTTGCCTGCGCATGGACGAGGCGTATCTCTCGATTGACTGGAAATCGGTGGTCCTGATTTCGGGAATGCTTCCCCTTGCCACAGCGCTCCAGGAGACCGGTGCCGCCGGTTACCTCGCCGAACGCTTCGTGGCAGTGGCCGGGTCCTGGGGGCCCCGCGCGCATCTCGCAGGAATTTTTGCACTGACCTCCCTGGGCACATGCGTGATTCCCTCCACGGCCCTGGTGCTCCTGCTCTCTCCCATCATCCTGAAGGCGGCAGCCGAGGCTGGCCTTTCCCCCCACGCCGCCATGATCGCCATGGCGATGGCCGCCGCCGGCGGGTTCAACAGCCCCATCGCTCACCCGTCAAACATCATGATCATGGGGCCAGGCGGCTATCGCTTTGCCGATTTCTTCAAGGTCGGAATCCCGCTCGCCGTCCTGGTTCTCGGGGTCACACTCATCGTTGTTCCCCTGCTCTGGCCCCTGACCGTGACACCCTGAGTCACCCCGCCTGGGGAAGGATTCGATTGACTCGCAATCCAGAGGCGGGTGATTGGGCAAAAAAGTGAGTGCTTAATCCATCAACAATCAAGTAGCCTTCACCGTCTTGGATATGAGTTGGGAAATGATATTTGTATTCGCGGTTTTGACCTGCTCGTTTGTCGCGATGCTCTGGGAAAAACTGTCGGTCGACCTTGTGGCGATGCTGGCGTTCGGCGCGCTCCTGAGCACGGGCGTGCTCACTCCGAATGAAGGTTTCGCTGTATTCAGCAATCAGGCACCCATCACCGTTGCCTGCATGTTCATTCTGAGCGCCGCTCTGGAGCGCACCGGCGTGATTGATGCCGTCGCCCATCGCCTGAACCTCCTGGTCGGCAAGTCGGACTGGTCGTTGCTCCTGGTCGTGCTTCCGTTTGTCGCTGTGATCTCGGCCTTCGTCAACAACACCCCCGTCGTCGTCGTGTTCATGCCGATCATCATCACCCTGGCCGCGAGCAGGGGCCTCAAACCCTCCAAGCTCCTCATCCCCCTTTCGTTCGCATCCATCTTCGGCGGCACGTGCACCCTGATCGGCACATCAACCAACATCCTCGTCAGTTCCTCCGGAGAACGGTTCGGTCAGGCACCCCTCGGCATGTTCGAGCTGGCCAAGATCGGCGTGATTCTGACCGTGGTCGGCATCGTTTATCTTCTCGTGCTCGGCCGAAAGATTCTTCCGGGACGCGAAACCCTGGCATCCCTGCTGCAAAGCACCGACTCAAAGGAATATTTGACCGAGGCAGTCATTGTTTCCGGATCCGCCTTGATCGGGAAACGACTCGCGGACACCCCCCTCAAGAACCAACCCAAGGCCCGTGTCCTGGAGGTCATCCGCGGCGGGCAACCGCTTTCCGTCCCCTTGAATGAAATAATTCTTGAACAGGGAGACCAGCTCCGCCTCGCCACGGTGCTTTCCTCCGTCATGGAGATCAAACAATGGACCGGTCTCGAGATTTCACCCCAGTCAAAGCTCGGGTTGGAACTGACCGGATCACAAAAGGCGGCGATCGTTGAATGCGTGGTCGGCCCGCGCTCAAGCCTTCTGGGGCGCACGATCCGGCAACTGGATTTCCGACGCCGCTACAACGCCCTGGTCCTTGCGGTTCACCGCCAGGGAGTGAATGTCCGCAGAAACTTCGCCGACATCCGGTTGCAGTTCGGTGACACCCTTCTCATCGAGGGGGCCGAACCCTCGATCCGCCAACTGCGGGACAACCGCGATTTCCTGATGCTCCTGGATGTGCCTCAGTCGGTGCCACGGCGCAACAAACAGTGGATGGCCGTTTCCACGATTTCCCTCGTGGTGGCCATGGCCGCTCTGGGCGTGTTGCCCATTTCCGTGCTCGCCCTGGTGGGTGCCGTGATGGTCGTCGTCGTCGGTTGTCTGGCAGTCGAGGAAGCTTACAGCTCCATTGACTGGCGCATCATCTGCCTCATCCTGGGGATGCTTGCCGTGGGCGAGGCCCTTGAAAAAACCAAGGGCGCCGAATGGCTCGCGCACAACATGATCGGGGCATTTGGAAACCTGGGGCCTCACGCCGTTCTCACAGCCACCATCCTGGCCGCTTCGGTCATGACCAACGTGCTCTCGAACAACGCCGTCGCGGTCGTCATGACTCCGATCGTCCTCCAGATTGCCTCCGTGCTTGAGGTGGATGGACGCCCGTTCCTGATCGGTGTCGCGGCAGGTGCCTCGTTCTGTTTTGCCACACCCATCGGTTATCAAACCAACACCCTGGTGTATGGTGCCGGCGGCTACCTGTTTCGAGATTTCCTCAAGGTCGGCATCCCGTTGAACCTGATCTTCTGGCTGCTTTCCTCGATCCTCATCCCAAAATTCTGGCCGTTTTAACGGTGCCATCCGGACGATCTCCAGCATGGCGACCATCCACACCGCCATCGCCATGCCTCATCTGGACAAAAAACAACTCGGCGCCCTTCAAAAACTGGCGCTCGCGCACGGAATCCAAACGGAGTATTTGGATGTCAGTCAACGCACCCAACGCGCCTCGGAGGAATCGCTCCTCGGAACGCTCAACGCCCTGGGGGTTCCCGCGAGGCGCACCCCGGACCTCGCCTCGCTGCTTCGGCAGACCTTGCAGGCGCGCGCGCAGGAGGTTTTACCAGCGGTGCAAATCGTCTGGCAACCGGGCACACCAACACTGTCCGTTCAGCTGCCGCGCAGGCTTGCAAACACAGCGGTCGGCCTGGAAATCCGCTCCGAATCCGGAGAAATGCTCCGACAGGACGAAAACCTGGGTCGATTGAACGTGGAGAACCGGCGCCGAATCGAAGGCGTCGAGTATGTCACCAAACACATCCCGATCCGGGGTCGCCTCCCGATCGGATACCATGAACTGGAGCTCCAATCCAAACATGGCCAGCATCGGACCCATCTGATTTGTGCCCCGGTCCGATCCTATTCCAGACGATCCGAGGGGCGGCGATGGGGTGTTTTTGCGCCCTTGTATGCCCTGCATTCCAAACGGAGCTGGGGAGCCGGCGATTTTGGAGACCTCCAGAATTTCACCGAATGGATCAGCACCCAAGGCGGGGATACCGTGGCGACCCTTCCACTGCTGCCCGCGTTCCTCGACGACCCCTGCGAGCCCAGCCCTTATTCCCCGGTGAGCCGCCTCTTCTGGAACGAGTTCTACATCGATATCGAAGCCATCCCGGAACTTCACGCCTGCCCCGCTGCCTTGCGTTTGGTTCGGTCGCGCGCCTTCGAAAAAAGGTGCCAACGATTGCGGGATTCGGAATTGGTAAATTACCGGGAACAAATGGCGGCCAAGCGGGAGGTATTGGAAATTCTTTCCCGTTTCGTGTTTTCGAAACCGTCACGCCGGCGCGACTTGCTGGAACAACATCTCCAGGCGCAACCCCGGATCGGGGACTACGCCCGCTTCCGCGCCACCTGCGAACGCCACGGAACGTCGTGGACTCAGTGGTCAGCGCGAATGCGCAAGGGAACGTTGTTGGAGAACGACTTCGATCCGGCGGTCCGGAACTACCATCTTTACGCACAATGGATTGCCCAGGAACAGATGGAGGATCTCTCCTCAACCACGCGCCAACGCGGCCTGCGCCTCTACCTCGACATGCCCCTGGGTGTGCACTCACAAGGCTACGACGCCTGGAGGGAACAGGCATTGTTCGCGTTCGATGCTTCGGGCGGGGCTCCCCCGGACTCGGTATTCACCCGGGGACAGGACTGGGGTTTTGCGCCTCTCCATCCAGAGCGCTGCCGAACCACGGGCCATCACTATCTCAAGAACTATCTGAGGCATCATCTCCGGCACGCCTCCATTCTCCGGATCGATCACATCATGGGACTGCACCGCCTCTATTGGGTTCCCAGGGGAATGCCCGCCAACCACGGGGCCTATGTGAGCTATCCAGCCGAGGAGCAATACGCCGTACTTTCGATAGAATCCCACCGACATTCGGCAACCATTGTCGGCGAGAATCTCGGCACCGTGCCGCCCGAGGTCGATCAAAGCCTCAAAAGGCACCGGATTCGCGGAATGTTTGTCAGCCAATACGAAGTCGCCCCGCCTCCCCGAAAACTCTTCCGAACCGTTCCAAAACACTCCGTAGCCAGTCTCAACACACACGACATGCCGCCCTTTGCGGCGTTTTGTGCCGGCCTCGACCTCGAAGACCGCCTCGATCTGGGTCTGTTGAAACCGGACGAATTGCCCGCCGAACAGCTTGCCCGCAGCCGCATTTTGGCTTCCCTGAGAAAACTCTTGCATCGGCAGGGGACAATCGGAGATGATGGCCCCTTCAGTGCGGAGGACCTTTTAACAGCCGGTCTCGGGCACCTGAGCATCAGCTCCGCCGAGTTGGTGCTGATCAACCTTGAAGATTTGTTGCTGGAGGTCCAATCTCAAAACGTGCCCGGCACGACCCTGGAACGACTCAACTGGTGCCGTAAAACGCGCCTTTCCATGGAGCAGTTGAAACGAAACCGAAAACTGCGGGATCTGTTGAGTTCCGTCAATTCCCAGCGTGCCCGCTAACGAAGAACCGCGTAGATCCGCAGGGGGCACAGCACCGACACAGCGGATCAAGCCAAGAAGAAATCGAACAAGCATGAGGAAGAACAAAAACAACGGAGCAAAACTCGCAAAGCCCGAGATTGCAGGGGTACGCACCGATTTCAGCCTGCTGACCAACGACGACCTGCACTGGTTCAACGAGGGATCCCACTGCCACCTCTACCAGAAACTGGGTGCGCATCCCACCACCCACGACGGCCAGGCGGGAACCAGTTTCGCGGTCTGGGCCCCCAACGCCAACCGAGTCTCCCTCATGGGGGACTTCAACGACTGGAACAAGTCCAGCCACCCGTTTTCCCCAAAGGGCAGTTCGGGCATCTGGGAGGGCTTTGTCCCGGGTGTCCACAAGGGCGCCACTTACAAGTTTCATATTGCCTCCCAGCACAACGGCTATTCCGTCGACAAAGCAGATCCATTCGGTTTCTACAGCCAGGTGGCGCCGCAGACGGCCTCGGTGGTCTGGGAGTTGAACTACGAGTGGAAAGACCAGGAATGGATGGCTTCGCGCGCTGCCAAATCGAAACTCACACAGCCCATTTCAGTCTACGAAGTGCATCTCGGCTCCTGGATGCGGGTCCCCGAGGACGGCAACCGATCGCTCTCCTACCGCGAAATGGCGCAGCACCTGGTTCAATACGTCACCCAGATGGGGTTCACGCATGTGGAACTCCTGCCGATCACCGAACATCCTTTCTTCGGATCGTGGGGATACCAGACCACGGGCTATTTCGCCCCCACCAGCCGCTTTGGCACGCCCGACGACCTGATGTATCTGATCGATTGCCTGCATCGCAACGGAATTGCGGTGATCCTCGACTGGGTGCCTTCGCATTTCCCCTGCGACGAACACGGACTCAACTATTTCGACGGCACGCATTTGTTCGAACATGCGGACATGCGCAAGGGGTTCCATCCCGATTGGAACAGCTACATCTTCAACTACGGCAGGCACGAGGTCCGCAGCTTCCTGATGAGCAGCGCCATGTTCTGGCTCGACCATTATCACATCGACGCCCTGCGGGTGGATGCGGTGGCTTCCATGCTTTACCTCGATTACTCCCGGAAAACCGGTGAGTGGATCCCCAATCAGTTCGGGGGACGCGAGAATCTGGAAGCGATTGATTTCCTGCGCCGGTTCAACCAGGAAGTCTACAAACATTACCCGGACACGCAAACCATCGCCGAGGAATCCACCGCATGGCCCATGGTCTCAAAACCCATCTACCTGGGGGGCCTGGGCTTCGGTCTCAAATGGGACATGGGATGGATGCACGACACGCTGGAGTATTTCACCAAGGACCCCGTCCACCGGAAGTACCATCACAACGCACTGACCTTCCGCGGGGTGTACGCGTTCTCCGAAAACTTCATGCTGCCCATCTCGCATGACGAGGTGGTACACGGCAAGGGGTCGCTCATCAACAAGATGCCCGGGGACGTCTGGCAAAAGTTCGCCAATCTCCGGTTGCTCTTTGCATTCATGTTTGCCCAACCCGGCAAGAAGCTCCTGTTTATGGGATGCGAGTTCGCCCAATGGAGCGAGTGGAACCATGACTCCAGCCTCGACTGGCATCTCACCGAGCACCCGCCCCATGCCCAGGTGCAGCGATTGATCCACGACCTGAACCACCTCTACCGGGCCTATCCCGCCCTGCACGCCTGGGACTGCAGCCACGAGGGATTCTCCTGGGTCGACTGCAACGATTCCGAACAGAGCACCCTCAGCTGGCTTCGGCGCGGTCCCACCTCGAATGACGAGGTTGTTGCCGTCTGTAACTTCACGCCCGTGCCCAGGCATTATTACCGGCTGGGAGTTCCTTCCTCCGGCTCCTGGCACGAAATCCTCAACACGGACGCCGAGGAATACGGCGGCAGTGGAGTCGGCAATTTCGGCGCGGTGGAAGCCGCCCCCATCGGCTGGCACGGCCAGCCCTGTTCCCTGACGATCACGCTTCCCCCGCTGGGTGCCCTGTTTTTCAAGAAATCATGAGATCCCACTCCGTCGGCAGGGTTTCGCAACTCGGAGCCAGACTGCAACCGAACGGAAGCTGCGATTTCCTGGTCTGGGCTCCCCGATGCAAACAGGTCGACATTCGAATCCTGGAAACCAAGGATGCCGTGATTCCGATGACACGGCTGGACCGCGGCTATTTTACCGCGAATGTCCCGGATACATCCGCCGGTGCCCGGTATTTCTACCGACTCAATGGCACCAGCGAACTGCCGGACCCGGCCTCGCGCTCCCAACCGGACGGGGTGCATCAAGCCTCCGAGGTCACCGACCCGGAGTTTGAGTGGACCGACGGCAATTGGTTCGGCATCGCACTGAGCCAGTATGTGATCTACGAGTTGCACCCAGGCACCTTCACCCCGGAAGGCACCTTCGACGCCATCATCCCCCACCTGCCCGGACTTCGCGAGTTGGGCATCACGGCCATCGAGCTCATGCCCGTCGCCCAGTTTCCGGGAAACCGCAACTGGGGCTACGACGGCGTTTACCCCTACGCCGTGCAGAATTCCTACGGCGGCGGCGCAGGTCTCAAACGCCTGGTCAACGCCTGCCACGCAGCGGGCCTGGCGGTCGTCCTCGACGTCGTCTACAACCATCTGGGCCCCGAGGGAAACTACCTGGGAGCTTATGCCCCCTATTTCACCGGACGGTACAAAACGCCCTGGGGCGAAGCCCTGAATTTTGACGGTGCGGACTCGGATGAAGTCCGCCGCTACTTCATCGAGAACGCGCTTCAGTGGCAGGACGAGTTCCACCTGGATGCGCTGCGACTGGACGCCGTGCACGCGATCCGGGATTTCTCGGCCATCCCGTTTCTGGAGGAACTTGTGGATCGCACCCGGGAGAGGTCCGAACTCTTGAACCGCCGGTTCCATCTCATTGCCGAGAGCGACATGAACATGGCACGGCACATTTTGCCCCAGCAGCTCGGTGGCTATGGGTTGCATGCCCAGTGGAGTGATGATTTTCACCACGCGATTCATTCCCTCGTGACAGGGGAACGAACGGGATACTACGAGGATTTCGGAGGAGTCCTCCCCCTGGCGAAAGCCTGGAAGCAGGGATACACCTACACCGGCGAATATTCCGTCCATCGAAGACACCGGCACGGCAGTTCCAGCGCCAACACATCCCTCAAACAATTTGTGGTTTGTTGCCAGAACCATGACCAGGTGGGCAACCGCAAGCTCGGGGAACGACTGGGCGCACTCACGACGTTCGAAGGCCAGAAGCTGGCCGCCGGCGCGGTGATTCTTTCGGCCTGCATCCCGATGCTTTTTATGGGCGAAGAATACGGTGATCCCGCCCCGTTCCATTATTTCATCAGCCACTCCGACCCCGGCCTGATCCAGGCGGTGAGGAAGGGCCGGATTGAGGAGTTCGCCGCTTTTGCCTGGAAGGGCGACGTGAAGGATCCCCAGGACGAAGCCACGTTCAACTCCTGCAAACTCAACCACGCGCTCGCCGCGGACGGACGGCACCGCCAGTTGCGCGAATTCTACCGCGAGCTCCTTCGGCTGCGGCGCGAACTGCCCGCCATCGCCCAGGCCGACCGGCACAGCATTGAGATGCAGGTCTCTGAAAACGAACACACCCTCTGGATCCGGTACCCGGAACCTGGAAACGAAGTCGCCGTATTGCTGAATTTCTCGGAAAAACCCGCACCCATCGCCCTTCCCCTCGCCGCCGGTCCGTGGACCCGGCAGATTGATTCTGCCGACCTTTGCTGGGCAGGGCCCGGCTCGCAAGTATCTCAACAATTTGAATCCGAAGGACGGGTCGAGCTGGTTTTACAGCCACGCTCGGTGGTGGTGCTGATCCAGCCATAAGCCCATGAAGAAAAAAATCTGTATTCACGGTCATTTTTATCAACCGCCCCGGGAGAACCCCTGGCTGGAAGCGGTTGAACTTCAGGATTCAGCCGCGCCCTACCACGATTGGAACGAGCGCATCACGGCCGAGTGTTACGCACCCAACGCCACAGCGAGAATGCTCGACACCGAGGGGCGTATCGATCGGATCGTCAACAATTACTCCAGGATCAGCTTCAACTTCGGCCCCACGCTCCTGACTTGGATGCACGACAAGGCACCCGAAATCCACGAGGCGATCATCACCGCCGACCGTGAGAGTCGGGCCCGGTTCTCCGGACACGGCTCTGCAATCGCCCAGGTATACAACCACATGATCCTGCCGCTGGCCAACCCGCGGGACAAAACCACCCAGGTCGTTTGGGGAATCCAGGATTTCGAGGCGCGTTTCCGACGCAAACCCGAAGGCATGTGGCTGGCGGAAACAGCGGCCGACGTGGCTTCCCTGGAAACGATGGCTCAGCATGGCATCAAGTTCACCATCCTCTCGCCCTACCAGGCCAACCGAACGCGCCGTTCGGGCGGCGGAGGCCGCTGGCGGGATGTCAACGGCGGACGAGTCGATCCGTCGCGTGCCTACACGATACGGCTTCCCTCCGGACGAAGAATCGCGGCGTTCTTCTACGACGCTCCGGTCTCCCAGGCGGTTGCTTTCGAAAAACTGCTCGAAAGCGGGGAACGCTTTGCACGACGTTTGACCGGAGCGTTTCACGAGGGACGGCAATGGACCCAGTTGGTGCACATCGCCACGGACGGGGAATCCTACGGCCATCACCATCGCAAGGGAGAGATGGCCCTCGCGTCCGCGCTGGATTTCATCGAGAACGATCCGGACGTCGAACTGACCAACTACGGCGAATTTCTGGAACAAAACCCGCCCCAATTCGATGCGGAGATCCACGAGGGCAGTGCCTGGAGCTGCTCCCACGGCGTTGAACGTTGGAAGAGCCACTGCGGCTGCAACTCGGGCGGCAATGCCGGCTGGAACCAGAATTGGCGGCAGCCCCTGCGCAACGCCCTGGACTGGTTGCGCGACACGCTGGCCCCCCGCTTCGAATCCAAGGCCGCCACACTGCTCAAGCAGCCATGGGAGGCGCGGAATGCCTATGTCCAGGTGATCCTCGATCGTTCCGAGACGTCCATCGCCCACTATTTTGAGCGGCACGCGATACGCCCGCTCGAGGAAGCCGAACAGATCACCGCACTTCGCCTCCTGGAAATGCAGAGGCATGCGATGCTGATGTACACCAGCTGCGGCTGGTTCTTCGACGAGGTGTCCGGCATCGAAACGGTGCAGATCATTCAATACGCCGCCCGGGCACTCCAGCTCGCCACCGACCTGTGCGGCGAGGATTTCGAACCGAAGTTTCTCGAGATCCTCGAGCACGCCCGAAGCAACATTCCCGAACATCAGGACGGTCGCTGGATCTACAACCACTTCGTCAAACCGGCCATCATCAACCGCGAAACCGTCGGTGCCCATTACGCGGTGAGTTCACTCTTCGAGTCCTATCAGAAACGAACCCACATCTACGCGTTCACGGTCGACGAAGAGCACCGTCAACTCTTCACCGCAGGCAAGGCGCGCCTCGCGGTCGGTCGGGCCAGGGTCACCTTCGACATCACCCGCACCTCCGATGTCATCACCTACGGGGTTCTCCATCTCGGGGATCACAGCCTCAACGGCGGCGTGCGCCAGTTCAAAAGCGAAGAGGACTACCAGACCTTGCTCGACGAAATCGGCGACGCGTTTAATCGCGCGGATTTTCCACAGGTGATCCGGCTGATGGACCGGCATTTTGGGGAATCCAACTATTCACTCAAGTCGCTGTTCCGAGATGAACAACGCAAGATCCTTGACCAGGTGCTCGCCTCAACGCGCGAGGACCTCGAGAACCGATACCGACAGATCACGGACAATTACACGCCGCTGATGCGTTTCCTCACCGATATGCGGGCACCCCTTCCCTCGGCCCTGCAAACCGCTGCGGACTTCATTCTGAACGTCGATCTGTACCGCGAACTCGGATCCCAACAGACCAACATCGAACGCGTTCTCAAAATCCTCGAGGAAGGCAAAGCCAGGAAAGTCGCGTTTTACGAGACGAGCATCCGCCATGTCCTCAAGCAGAACATCGAGCTCGGAATCCTCAACTTCGCCAAATCCCCGGAGGATCTGTCGTTGCTCAAACAACTTGCGGAGACCGCCTCCCTGCTCCACCGCTTCCCCTTCGACGTCAACCTTTGGAAGGTTCAAAACAGCTATTACGGAATGATGAATTCGCTCCTTGCGGATCACGCCCTTCGGGCTGGGCAGGGTGACCCAAACGCCCAGGAATGGGTGGCTCAATTTTCGGAACTGGGTCGGCATCTCAATTTTCATGTGCCGCAGTAAGCCTCACCCAGGCTCCCTTCGTCATGCCCAGATCATCTGACCAGCCCACACACCGGGTGGGGTTTCTCCCGCCCGCAGCCACCTACCGACTGCAGTTCAACGCCGGGTTCCGGTTTGAGGACGCCACCCGGATCTCGGATTACCTCCACGATCTGGGCGTCTCCGATGTTTATGCTTCGCCGATCTTCAAAGCACGCAGCGGCAGCACCCACGGTTACGACATCTGCGATTTCAATCAGTTGAATCCCGAGGTCGGAACAGAACCCCAATTCGAGCAGTTGTCCCAGACCCTCAAAACTCTCGGCCTGGGATTGATCCTCGACATGGTCCCCAATCACATGGGCATCGGCGATTCGGGCAATCGTTGGTGGATGGACGTCCTGCAATACGGTCCGGGATCCCGTTTCGCCACCTTCTTCGACATCCGCTGGAACGTCTCGCCCCGATCCCGGCCGCCGCATGTCGTGTTGCCGGTGCTCGGCACCGCCTTCGGAGCGGCACTCGAGAATGCCGAACTGCGAATCGTGTTTGAAGACGGTGCCTTCATGGCAGCCTATTATGACGCCCGGTTCCCACTCTCGCCCGCATCCTACCATACCCTTCTGAAAGCTCTCCAGGCCGCCTTGCCGACCGATGGCGATCCGGAATGGTCGGAACGATTCCGCGATGTCTTAAACTCCGGTTTCGAGGCTTCCGCCGCGGCCCCGAACCAGCCCGACCCAACCAGTCCCGATGACGCGCCTCCTCTTGCAGCAGTGCAAATCCGCCTGGCGACTCTGGCCAACACAGTCCCCTCCTTTGCCTCCGCAGTGTCCCGAATGCTGGAGAGTTTTAATGGAGTCCGAGGCAATCCCAAAAGCGTCAGCCGCCTGGAGTCGCTCCTGCGAAAACAGTTCTACCGTCTGACCTTCTGGCGCACCGGACTCGATGAACTCAACTACCGACGGTTCTTTGATATTTCGGATCTGGCCGCCGTTCGGATGGAAACGCCCCATGTGTTCAACTCCAGCCACGTCCTCATCGGCCGCCTGATGCGGGAAGGCAGGATCCGAGGGCTGAGAATCGATCATCCGGATGGCCTCTGGGATCCTGCGGTCTACTTTGACCGGCTTCAGCACCTTTTCTTTTCTGAGACCGGACTCAAAGCAACGGACGGCGAAGGGCTCGAAACCGGATCCGCCCCCGCCCAGGCGAATCCGTCGGAAGTCCGGATTCCTCCCCAGGCACCGCCATTTTATGTCGTCGCCGAAAAGATCCTGAGCCATGGCGAACAATTGCCTCCGGATTGGGCCGTACACGGCACCACCGGCTACGATGCCTTGAACCAGATCAACGGACTGTTCGTCGACCAGGCAAACCGCGCCAAGTTCGACCGGATTTACAACACTTTCAGCCGTCAATCCGTCGACTTCCCCGAACAGGTCACTTCCAACAAACGCCGAATCCTGCGAACCTCGCTGGCAAGTGAACTCCGGTCCCTGTCGGTCCAACTCAAGGAACTGGCCTCCGGCACACGGCACGGATGCGACTTTACGCTGGACCAGCTTCGGGACGGGCTCACGGAAATCCTGGCGACGTTTCCTGTTTACCGCACCTACATTACCGAACAGACCTCCAAGGCCTCGCCCGTCGACCAGGATTTCATCGACAGCGCTATTCACAGCGCGCGCCGGATCAGCGACCCAACGAGGGGGCCATTGTTCGATTTCCTGAGCGACGTGCTGTCCCTTCGCCGTCTGACACCGCAGACGCGAAAAACACGGGCCGATCAAGTGGCCTTCATCATGCGCTTCCAGCAGCTGTCCGGCCCCGCGATGGCCAAGGGACTGGAGGACACTACATTTTACCAGCTTCACAGGCTGGCTTCCCTCAACGAGGTGGGCGGCCACCCGGATCAATTCGGGGTTTCGCCCGCGGAATTTCATTCCGGGAACCGAAACCGATTGACGCACTGGCCTCACTCCATGATCGCCAGCGCGACACACGACACCAAGCGTGGCGAGGATCTTCGCGCCAGGCTGAATGTGCTCTCGGAACTCCCGGACGAATGGGAACGGAACCTCAAACGCTGGAGCGACCTGAACGCACCCCTCAAACCGGATATTGGCGGTTCCGACGGTCCGGATGGAAACGACGATTATCTGTTTTACCAGACGCTCCTCGGCGCATGGCCCCCGGGGCAGCAGCCAAACACCGCCCTGGGTGATCTGCGGCAACGCATCTGCGACTACCTCCAGAAGGCCGCTCGCGAAGCCAAGACCCACACAACTTGGGTGGAACCAAACGCGGCCTATGAACAGGCTCAACGCCGGTTCGCCGAAGCGGTCCTGACAGAGGATTCGAAAAACCGTTTCCTTGAAGAATTCCTTCCGTTTCAAAAGAAAATCGCGTTTCTGGGCGTCTTCAATTCACTGGCGCAGACCCTGCTCAAGATCACCATCCCCGGCATTCCGGATTTCTATCAGGGCACGGAACTTTGGGATCTGAATCTGGTCGATCCGGACAACCGCAGACCGGTGGATTACGATTCCCGCAGGCGGATGCTGGAGGAGATCCGGCAGCACGCCACCACAAACATCCCGGAACGACTCTCATTCCTCCGGCACCTCCTTGCCCATTGGGAGACCGGGCAGATCAAACAGTTCCTGATCCATACGGCGTTGCAGGCGCGCAAACGCCTGGGCACCCTGTTCGCCTCCGGCGATTACCTCGCGCCGGAGACCACCGGTTCCCAGGCGAAACATCTCTGCGTCCATGCCCGCACCGACGGATCCAAAACCATCATCACCATCATTCCCCGACTGATCGCCGGATTGACCGGGGGAGAGGCAACCGCTCCGATCGGCCACGCCATCTGGAAGGATGCCACCGTTTCCATCCCCGTCCCCCCCGGATCCAGTCGTTACACCAACCTTTTTACGGGGGAAATCATGGACCTGACAGGCCAGAGCGGAGAACTCCCTGTGCCCGCCTCCCGCGCTCTGACACACTTTCCAGTCGCGCTTCTGGAATCGTCCTGAGATAAACGGCAGATGGATTGGCTTGTCAGTTTAATGGAAGAGCACAGCGCGGTGCAGGGATTGGTCAAGACCGGAATCCTGCTTGGTGCCGTGTTGATGATCCGAATCTACGGACTCCGCAAGGTCCGTCAGTCCGAAGGTCTGAACAATGAACTGCGCCGCCGCAGCATCATCCAAATCCGGCGGGCCAGCTGGTTTCTGCTTCTTTTCGGCAGCCTCTTCATTTGGGGACCCAAATTTCAGGGCCTCGCCGTATCGCTTCTGGCATTTGCCGTGGCGATCGTGCTCGCGTTCAAGGAACTGATTCTCTGCGTGCTTGGCGCGATGCTCAAGACGAGCGCCCGCTCCTTCACGATCGGCGACCGCATTGAAATCAACGATCTGCGGGGGGATGTATTCGACCAAACCCTGCTGACCACGACCCTGCTTGAGGTTGGCCCCGGCAAAGCCACCCATCAGCACACCGGCCGCAAAATCGTCATTCCCAACAGCCTTTTCCTCAACACCCCGGTCATGAACGACAGCGCGGCCCACGAATTCGTGCTTCATGTCTTTACGGTATCCATGCGACCAACAGACCCCTGGAGAGAAGCACGCACCCACCTGCTCCGGGCCGCCACCGAGGAATGTGCCGGGTTCATTGCCGAAGCGCGCTCTCACATGGAGAAACTCGGAGTCAAGGAGGGCATTCCGAGCCTGTCGGTCGAACCGCGTATTACGATCCGGCTGCCGGAACCGGATCGCATCGATTTGGTCGTTCGCATTCCCGCCCCCATCCGGAAGCGCGGCCGTCTGGAACAAGCGATCCTGAACCGCTACTTCAACGCCACCGGCCCGGAGCTCAGTCCGAACACGCTGATGCCCCGCGGTCCGGAGTAACTGGATTTGCCAATTGACTCCGGGTGCGAATGCGTGATTGACTGGCCTACCCATGAGCTACCAACCTATTGAGAATTATGGTGTTATCGGGGATCTCCATACGGTCGCGCTGGTCGGCATGGACGGTTCGATCGATTTCATGTGTTTTCCGAATTTCGATTCGCCATCCGTCTTTGCCGCACTTCTGGACAGCAGGAAAGGCGGACGTTTTCAGTTGGCACCGGTTCTGAACCACCGGATGCGGCAAAAGCAAATCTACCTTCCGGACACCAACATTCTGCTCAGCCGGTTTCTTTCGGAGGACGGCGTCGCCGAGGTGTCGGACTTCATGCCCGTGGGCACGCCCGAGGCCCATGCGCACGCCGTGGTGCGCCGCGCCAAGACGGTGCGTGGCCAGATCGACTTCCGCATGGTGTGCGCCCCCGCATTCAATTACGGCCGTTCCGGGCATCGTGTGGAACAACGGGATGGCGAAGTGCTGTTTATTTCAGAAGGACCCGACGCAACGGTCATCCGCCTGCGCACCCAGGTGCCGGTTCGGATTCAAGACGGCACAGGCGTCGCCGACTTCACGCTTCAGGCCGGGCAATCCGCCGCGTTCGTGCTCGAAAACGCCGTCAACGGAACCCCTTCTCCCTCCGAATCCCCGCATTTTGTTTCCGAATCCTTCAAATCCACGATGAATTTCTGGAGGAACTGGCTCCGACGTTCCAGCTACCGCGGACGCTGGCGCGAAATGGTCAATCGCTCCGCGCTCACGCTGAAGCTCTTGACCTCCCAGAAGCACGGATCCATCGTCGCAGCCCCCACGTTCTCCCTTCCCGAGGAAATCGGAGGCGTCCGAAACTGGGATTACCGTTACACCTGGGTCCGGGACGCTTCGTTCACCCTGTACGCCCTCATGCGCCTGGGCTACACCGAGGAAGCGGCCGGCTTCATGCACTGGATCGAGACCCGGTGCAAGGAACTCGCCCCGGACGGCGCCCTGCAGATCATGTATGCTCTGGATGGACGCCACGAGCTCTCGGAAGAAACGCTCCCTCATTTCGAGGGATACGCCAGGTCCTCCCCCGTTCGAATTGGCAACGGAGCCTATGACCAGCTGCAGCTCGACATCTACGGCGAACTGATGGACTCGGTTTACCTGTACAACAAATACGGGCAACCCATCTCCTACGATTTCTGGATGAATCTCACCCGCATGATCGACTGGGTCTGCAGGCACTGGAAACAACCGGATGAAGGCATCTGGGAGGTGCGCGGTGGACGGCGTGAATTTGTCTATTCCAGGATCATGTGCTGGGTGGCTTTGGACCGCGGCCTGCGGCTGGCGGAAAAACGCTCCTTCCCAGCCCCGGTGGATCGCTGGAGAAAGGTGCGGGACGAGATCTACCATGATGTCTACGACAATTTCTGGGATTCCGAGCTCCGCTGCTTTGTCCAGTACAAGGGGGCCAAAACCGTCGACGCCTCCTGCCTGCTCATGCCGATGGTGAAATTCATTGGTCCGACCGATCCGCGGTGGACCTCCACCATGCAGGCCATCGAGGAATCGCTGGTCGAAGACTCGCTGGTCCACCGGTATCGGACGGCGCACGCCGCGCCGGACGGATTATCCGGCAAGGAGGGCACCTTTTCCATGTGCTCGTTCTGGTACGTCGAGTGCCTTTCGCGGGCCGGAGATCTGGAGAAGGCACGGTTCTATCTGGAGAAGGCGCTGGGATACGCGAACCACCTGGGTCTGTATGCCGAGGAACTGGGCCCGCGCGGCGAACATCTCGGGAATTTCCCACAGGCCTTCACCCATCTGGCTCTCATCAGCGCCGCCTACAATCTCAACCAAAACCTCTCCGAAGGCGTCTGAACCCCTGACACTCGCTCCCGGAGTCAGGGACAAACGCTTACGAGTGATCGAATCCCACGACCCGCACAATCTCTTCCAGCGGGCTTTCCCCCTTGACCACGCGTCGCAGCCCCATCTTCCAGAGCGTCTGCATGCCCTCGGCAACAGCCACTTCCTGCAACGAGCGGGTGGTCCGCTTTTGGAGCGCCGCATCGCGGATGGCTTCATTCACGACCAGCATTTCCGTCAACGCCGTGCGTCCACCATACCCGGTTTGCATGCATTCCGGACAACCCACACCCCGGCGGAAGGACGCCGTCTCCGCGATCTCCTCGGGCAACATCCTCAACAACCCGCTCTCCGGCTGATACGGTTCGGAACAATAGGGGCAGTTCATCCGGATCAACCGCAATCCCACGATCCCCCCAATGCTCGAGGCGAGCAGGAACGGTTCGATCTCCATGTTGATCAGACGGGCAAAGACCCCCGCGGTGCTCCCGCTGTGAATGGTGCTGATCACCAGATGCCCCGTCAAACCCGCCTGCACCGCAATCGAAGCGGTCTCGGCATCCCGGATCTCACCGATCATGATCACCTGCGGATCCTGGCGCATCAAGGACCGGAGCGCGATCGGATACGTGAACTCACGAACGGGGTTGATCTGGGCCTGGCTGATCATCGGCAGGTTGAACTCGACCGGATCCTCCACCGTACTGATGCTGATGGTCGGGCCAAACCGGTGAACCAAATGACAAAGCGCCGAATAGATCACCGTCGTTTTGCCCGCGCCGGTCGGCCCCGTCAGCAGGATCAATCCGTTGGGGCGGTCGAGCAATCCGACCAGCGTCTTCAGCGTGTCCTCCTCGAACCCCAGGCTGGCCAGTTCGAAGGTCCGGTTCCTTGAATCGAAAATCCGGATCACGATTTTCTCCCCGCGCACGGTCGGGAATACCGAGATCCGCAGTTCCACACCCGCGGTGTCCGGACCCGCGGGCGCATGCCCCTCCTGAGGCAGGTCCGTCTGATAGCTGATCAGGTTCGCCATCACCTTGAGCCGTCCCGAAATCCGTTCCATCAGGTCCAGCGGCAAATGCACCAACTCGGTCAAGACTCCGCTCAATCGGATCCGAACCACCAGCGTGCTCTCCCACGGCTCGATGTGAATGTCGCTTGCCCCGGCCTGCACGGCGTCCTTGACCAGAAGGCTGACCAACTGGCCGATCTCGATTCCAGGCGGATCCACCACCGCATGAAGATAACGTGTCGTTTCGTTCACAATTTTTGATTCAATTCCTTCGGGTCGCTCTTTCCTATCGGGGTTCGTCCCGGAAGTCAGCACTTATAAGCAGGAATCCTTCCAGAATAACAGGGCCCGCCTGATCCTTTAATCCTTTCAGCCGCCGGTTTCGCCATTGACCTGCGGGCGATCCGAGGGTTTTATCAGGGTGAAATTCTAGCTATGTTTCGATTCAAGCTCATCGTTCTCTTTCTGGCAACCGTTCTGGGTGTCCCGCGCGCGCAGGCGACACCCGCTTCCGGGAATCCCACACCCCTGAACATCGTCCTGATATTGGTCGACGATCTTGGCTGGACCGATCTCTCCTGCATGGGAAGCAAGTTTTACGAAACCCCACACATTGATCGTCTCGCCGCCGGCGGCATGAAGTTCACCCAGGCCTACTCGGCCTGCACCGTCTGCTCCCCTTCCCGGGCGGCCGTCCTCACCGGCCGTTATCCAGCCCGCCTTCACCTCACCGATTGGATCTCCGGTCATGTGCGACCCAGGGCAAAACTGAAGGTCCCGGAGTGGACACAACACCTGGAGCACGGCGAGACGACTCTGGCCGAAGCATTGGGCGCCCGGGGCTACATCTCCGCGAGCATCGGCAAGTGGCACCTGGGAGGCGAAGCGTTTCATCCCGAGACTCAGGGGTTCAAGCTGAATGTCGGAGGGTATTTCCGCGGGCAACCCCCCAGCTACTTCGCTCCCTACAAAATCCCCACGCTCCAGGAGGGGCCCGACGGAGAATTTCTCACCGACCGCGAAGCTGCGGAAGCCGTGGCGTTTATCAAATCGAACCGGGACCGGCCCTTCTTCCTTTATCTCCCCCATTACGCCGTGCATACGCCCATCCAGGCCAAGAAGGACGCGATCGCCAGATATCAGGCCAAGGCCATCCCGGGCACCGGCCAATCCAACGCCACCTACGCCAGCCTTATTGAAAGTGTCGACGAAAGTGTTGGAAGAATCACGCAGACTCTCGAGGACCTGGGCTTGACCGAACGAACGCTCGTCATTTTCACATCGGACAACGGCGGACTTCTGCCGATCACTTCCAATGCCCCGCTGCGGGCCGGAAAGGGTTCGGCCTACGAGGGTGGCGTGCGCGTGCCCCTGATCGTCCGCTGGCCCGGCGTCACCGAGGCTGGCAGCGTCAACACGAGCCCCGTCATGAGCATCGATTTCTTCCCGACCCTGATGGAAGCCGTCGGATCGACAGACGCCGCCCGCCAGGTCGACGGCGAAAGCCTCGTCCCACTGCTCAGCTCAAAGGGATCGCTCAAGAGAACCAATCTGTTCTGGCACTACCCGCATTATCATCCGGGCGGAGCCACCCCCTACGGAGCCGTACGCCAGGGCGACATCAAGCTGATCGAACACTACGAGGACGGACATCTTGAGATGTTCGATCTGGCCAACGACCCCGGCGAGAAACTCAACATCGCCAATCAGTTCCCGGCAAAACGAAACGCCTTGGCGGCATTGCTCGGCAACTGGCGCGAGCAGCTGAACGCACAGATGCCTTCCACCAACCCGGACTTCGATCCGTCCCGGGAAAAAACCCCGTCCTGGGTGGTTCAACCCCGGTCGGACGCATCGATCGAACTGCACTCCCGGGACGCCTCGGTACACGGCGCGATGCTGCGTTATGAACCCCAACCGCACAAAAACACACTCGGCTACTGGGTCAACGCCAACGATTCGGCCCACTGGGATTTCCAGGTGAATCGCGCCGGCTCTTATCGTGTCGAAATTCTCCAGGGCTGCGGCCCCGGCAGCGGCGGCAGCCGGGTCGCGTTTCAATCCGGATCCCAATCGCTCGAAATCGACGTGATCGCCACCAAGGGCTTTCAGGATTTTCTCAAACGGGACATCGGCAACCTTCGCTTTGATGCCCCGGGCCGGTACTCGCTCGACGTCAAGCCGCTCAAAAAGCCGGGTGCAGCCGTGATGGACTTACGTCAGGTTCGGCTGATTCCATCCGGGGAATGAGCAACCCGACACCCCCCTGGGTTCAGGAAACACTCCATCGCGGCATTGTCATCCCCGCCCACCCACTGGCCCTGACGCGGGACCGCAAGCTCGACGAGCGCCGCCAGCGGGCGTTGACGCGCTACTACCACGCGGCGGGCAGCGGCGGCATCGCCGTGGGAGTGCACACCACCCAGTTTGAGATCCGGCTTCCACGCCATGGGTTATTCCAACCCGTACTGGAACTCGCAGCACGGACGGCAAAGGCCTGCGATGCGGCGTCCGGGTGCCAGACCATCCGGATCGCAGGCATTTGCGGTCCGACTCCGCAGGCGGTGGCCGAGGCAAGCCTGGCCCGGGACCTCGATTATCACCTCGGTCTGCTTTCGCTCGGAGGAATGACTCATCTCGATGAAGACGGCCTGATCGAACACTGCAAAACGGTTGCCAACGAAATCCCCTTGATGGGATTTTATCTGCAACCCGCCGTGGGAGGACACCTTTTGTCCGTCTCCTTCTGGCGACGCTTCGTTTCCATCGAAAATGTCGCAGCGATCAAAATCGCTCCCTTCAACCGTTACCAAACCCTGGATGTGATCCGCGCCGTGGCGGAAACAGGCAGGGCCGGTTCGATAGCCCTGTACACTGGAAATGATGACGCCATCGTGCAGGACCTGCTTGCCCGGCACGAAATGGAAGGCCCAACCGGACCGGTCCGGCTCGGGTTCTCCGGGGGCCTCCTGGGTCATTGGGCATGCTGGACGCGACACGCGGTCAAACTTCTTGCGGAATGCCAGCACCACAGGACCCAGGAAAGCATTCCCTCGAGCCTGCTCACGCTGGCTGGACAAATCACGGACTGCAACGGAGCGTTCTTCGACACCGCCCACGCGTTCGCCGGTTGTATTCCAGGAATCCATGAAGTGCTGCGCAGGCAGGGACTCCTGGACAACCTGCTTTGCCTGGATCCCTCCGCGACGCTTTCTCCGGGTCAATCATCCGAGATCACCCGCGTCCAGAGGGCCTACCCCGATTTGAACGACGACGCATTCGTGCGCGAGCATTTGGATGAATGGCTCGCCGATTGAAGGGTGTGTAACCTTTCACACGGTTCAGACGTCAAAGATTCAGACATATTCTATGTTAAACCGAAAACAACTTCTAATAGAACGCAAAGGCGGAAAAGCATTTCCGCTATTGAACAAGGCCCCACTTTCGTCGAGTGCGGGAAGCGATTGGCGGGGTGTTCTACTCGAACACCACGAAACGGGGGCCTTCGAGGCCAACGACGTCTATTTTCAAAACGACACGGTTTTTGTGCATTTGGGTGAGCCGGTCAACCTCGATTGGAAGGACGAAAAAAGCTCCTTCACCAAGGAGCTCACTCCGGGAAGCATCACTGTCATCCCCCGGTGGATGCGCCACTCGGCACGGTGCAGCACATCCAGCAGTTTCCTCATGCTGTCGCTGACCCGGGAATTCCTGATGGATTCCATTGCCGATTGGGGCCAGTCCTCGGAACTGGAACTGAATCAGACTCTGAGTCACGAAGATTCCCTGGTTCGGGAACTCTGTTTCGC
Organism: Verrucomicrobiota bacterium; assembly: GCA_021733945.1. GTDB lineage: Bacteria > Verrucomicrobiota > Verrucomicrobiia > Limisphaerales > SIBE01 > JAIPJX01. The sequence continues at coordinate 45,955 of JAIPJX010000014.1, forward strand.
GCTCCGGGAGGAGCTGGAAAACGGCAGCCCCGGAGGCAGGGTGTATGGGGAATCGCTCAGCGCCTCCTTGGCGGTGCATCTGATCAAGAATTATTCCTCCTCAAAACCCGAACCGACCGCATCAACGGGCGGACTGGCAAAATACAAGCTCCGGCAGGTGATCAACTACATTCACGAGCATGTTGCGGAGGATTTCTCGCTTCAGACACTTGCCAACATCGCCAATCTCAGTCCGTTTCATTTCACGCGGATGTTCAAGAAATCAACGGGCCTGCCGCCCCGTCAATACCTGATTCGTTGCCGGGTGCAACGCGCCAGGCAGCTCCTGCTCAGTTCTACAGACAGCCTGTCCAGCATCGCCTCCCAATCCGGATTCTGTGATCAAAGCCACTTCACGGCTCATTTCAAGAGGTTTTACGGCATCACCCCGAAGGCATTTGTTCAGAACGAAATCAAAAACAAACCGGCTGACTAAACCGGACCCGACACAACATTCCGATCGGAAATTGCGGATCACAGCCCCCTCGTTCCCGTGTTTCGGCAGGGCTGATCCGCGCGGAGGGTAACATCGGGCTTGTTTATTGCCCGCCAAACCGGTATCCAGATCTTTTGCGGGTATGGCAATGCTCCTGAATCTGGTGGGTGAATCTCCGTTCCGCGGACTCGAAGCGCACAGCGCCTCGGTGCACTCCGCCGTGCAACAGCTGCGCCCACTCTTTCAGCACGCCATTGGCGGAGCGCAATCCCTGCTGAAAGATTCCGCAGACCGGATCTTTGCCCTCGAAACCGAAGCCGACCGGATCCAGACCTCACTGCACGAGCTGCTCGCTTCAAAAATGCTGATCCCGATTCGGAAGGAAGATTTTCTTGCGATTCTCGAGCACCAGGACGCCATGGCGGATCAGGCGGAAAGCATCGCCGCCGCCCTCACCGTACGCGACCTGGGGGTCCCCCCTTCCATGGAGGGCGCCCTCACGGCCTACTTGGAGATCGTATTGAAGAATTGCGATCTCGCCGCCGGCGTCATTTCAAAGGTCGATCTGCTCATCGAAGCGTCCTTTTGCGGAAGGGACGCCCAGTCGGTTTCCAGACTCATTACCGAACTGACCGAACGGGACGACCATTCGAAAAACGCCCGAATGAATCTCACCCGACAGACTCTCGGTGCCCAGGGAGTGACTTCGCCCCTGGACGCCATCCTTTGGCACCAGATCATTTCGGGGCTCACCGAGATGTCGCGCAGCGCGGTTCGGACCGGGCAGGCGCTGCGCCGGACCCTGAAGATCGATTCCATCTCCTAATCCCACATGGTCGCTCTCCTATTCGAAACAGCTTTGCCTCACGGGCAGATCCTTCTCTTTCTCGGGCTTGCAGCCGGATTTTACATGGCCTGGAGCATCGGCGCGAATGACGTCGCCAATGCAATGGGAACATCGGTCGGTTCCAAGGGAATCACACTCAGGCAGGCCGTGGTCATTGCGGCCATCATGGAATTCGCCGGTGCGGTTCTGGTCGGGAGCCATGTCTCCGAGACCGTAAGAAAAGGCATCTTCGACCCAAGCCACCTCGAAGCGTTGCCTCTGGTTCTGGCGTTTATTTCCGCTTTGGCGGCTTCGGCTGTCTGGCTGCAGATTGCCACCTATTTTGGCTGGCCCGTGTCCACCACCCATTCCATCGTTGCTTCGGTCCTGGGTGTGGGGCTCATCATGGGCGGCCCGGAGTCGATCAAATGGAGCTCCGTGGGCGCGATCGTGGCTTCATGGGTGACCTCTCCGCTCTGCGGTGGTCTGATTTCATTCATCCTGTTTAAGATCATTCAGGTTTTTATCATCCGAAACAAACACCCCGTCCGGCAGATCTACCGGTTCATTCCTTTTATCGTGGCGTACGTGGCTTTCACCCTGAGCCTGGTCATGGTTTGGAAGGGACTCAAGAGCCTCAACCTCAACCTGAACCTTGGGTCCGCCCTCGCGGTCTCCGCCGCAGTGGCGGCAACCGCCGGATTGCTCTCTCTCTTCTGGGTGGCACGACTCAAGATCAAGCACGAAAAGGAGCGGATCGATCGCAAGATCGAACTGGCCAGCGATCTGGGGGAAGGAATTCCGTTCGTGCGCAAGGAACACCGCAGCGAAACAGCACCGGTCACCGAACTCCGCCCCGCCCTCGCACCCGGTTCGGAAATCCCCAGCAAACGTTGGGAATACCGTCGCGAATTTGAATTCGAAAAGGTCGAATCCGTATTCACGGGCCTCATGGTCGTCAGCGCCTGTTTCCTCGCGTTCGCTCACGGCGCCAACGACGTCGCCAATGCCGTCGGACCTCTGGCCGCCATCATCTCCATCACCCGGGACGGCGTTGTGAGCCTCAAAGCCGCTGTTCCCGTGCCAATCCTCGCCCTCGGAGCTGTCGGAATCGTGGTTGGACTGGCCACCTGGGGTTACAAGGTCATCGAGACCATCGGCCGTAAGATTACCGAACTCACGCCCTCCCGTGGTTTCGCAGCCAATCTGGGCGCAGCCAGCACCATCGTTCTGGCCAGTCGACTTGGATTCCCCATTTCCACGACACACACCCTGGTCGGTGCCGTTCTGGGCGTCGGACTGGCTCGCGGTTTCGAGACCCTGAATCTGCAGATGATCCGCGGCATCGTCATTTCATGGATCGTCACCATCCCGGCCGGCGCGGTTCTGGCCATCGTTTTCTACTACGCTCTCCGCATCTTCTTCTAGGTCGCCCCCCGGAGGATCCCCCGGCCCGCAATCCCGGCAAACCCAAGCTTTGCATTTCCGAACGGGTTTCGTGTACTCTCCCTGTGACACACGCACCTCAACCGATCCAGACAATCATGCAACCGATCTTCAAAAGCATCCTCCTGATTGCCTCAGTCGCCCTCCTGGGATCCATCATTCGCGCCGCGGAACTCCGCGGCAGCGATTTTTCACCGAGTCCCGACGAACAACAACTCCCCACAGCCATGCATTCGCAAATGGAGGAGCGCCCCCGGATCACGGTTGGCAAGCATTCGGGCGATCTCATCGGCAACGACAATCGGACGCTTCAGGCGGCTGTCGATTACATCGCCGGGCTTGGAGGAGGAACAGTCGAGATTGGCGAAGGCGAGTTTCTCATGCGTGATTCCCTCCACCTCCGCTCCGGCGTCACGGTCCGCGGCACCAGCGGCAAAACGATCCTCAGAAAAGCGCCGGCCACCGTCTCGCCCCTGGTGTTGGACGGCGATTTCGGTGAGGAACAATTCACCGTGGCCGATCCGAACGGCTTCTCGGTCGGGTCCGGTGTCGCAATCTGGGACGCCGCGTCCGGAGGATTTCACACCACCGTGGCCAGAATCACGGGTCGAACCGGAAACACGTTCTCGATCGACACCCCGCTGAACGCGGACTGCATGGTCTCCAATCGTGCCCAGGCGGCCACCGTGTTCCCGGTCGTCAGTGGATATCACCTTGAAGGCTGCCGCATCGAGGATCTCGTGATCGAAGGGGACAAGGACCACAATGTGCATTTGAACGGGTGCCGCGGCGCCGGGATTTTTCTGTATCGGGGATTTGGAACCGTCATCAAAAACTGCACGGTCCGGAACTACAACGGGGACGGCATCAGTTTCCAGCAATCCAACGATGTCCAGGTGATCCATTGCGTCAGCGAACACAACGCGTCCCTCGGAATCCATCCGGGCAGCGGTTCGCAGCGCCCCCTGGTTCGAGACTGCGTGGCTCGGTCCAACGGAGAAGATGGTCTGTTTCTCTGCTGGCGTGTCCGGCACGGACTCTTCGAGAACAACCTGCTTGAAGACAACGGTCGTTTCGGCATTTCAATCGGACACAAGGACACGGACAATCTTCTGAGACAAAACCAGGTTCGATCGAACCAGCAGGACGGCATTTTCTTCCGCAACGAAACACTGGGAATGTCCGGACACCGAAACCGCCTCGAGGACAATCTCATCGAGAACAACGGTTCCGGCGGCACGGCCGCGGGCATTCGAATCCGGGGCGAAACCCGGGATGTCATCATCCGAAACAACATCATTCGCGACACCCGCCCCGAGGGTTCCCAGACCCAGTCCGTCGGAATTCGCATCGAAGAAAAGGTGGGCCCGGTGGAGCTGCTGAAGAATTTGATCGAGGCCAGGAAAACCATCCAGGACGAACGCAAAACCGACTGAATGAAACCCATCAAGAATCTCCCCATTGCGGGACCATGCTATCCGGACCTTGCCCAACGCACCACGATCATCACAGGCGGCGCAAACGGGATCGGTGCCGCCATGGTCGGTCGCTTCCATGCCCAGGGTGCCCGTGTCTTCTTCTGCGACGTCGATGAAACCGCAGGCAAACACCTTGCCGCGGAGCTCGGCCCCAGGGTGCAGTTCTCCAGGGTGAACTTGATGGAGGAGAAACAGGTGGTTCGATGGATCGACCGCGTCGCCTCCACCACCGGGGCCATCGATGTGCTGGTGAACAACGCTGCGGCGGATCCGCGCATTCCCTTCGCCGACACGACCGTCGCCCAGTGGGATGCGCTTTTTGCACGCAATCTGCGCGCCTATTTCCTCACGAGCAGGGAATCCATCAAACACATGAATTCGGGTCGCGGATCCATCATCAACTTCGCCTCCATCGTCTTCCACACGGGTCCGGCGCAGCTCACCGCGTATGCGGCCACCAAGGGGGGCATCATCGCCTTCACCCGATCGCTCGCGAGGGAAGTGGGCACCCGGGGGATCCGTGTAAACACGGTCTCACCCGGATGGGTCATGACCGAACGCCA
>JAIPJX010000199.1 GCA_021733945.1 Verrucomicrobiota bacterium
GTCGTTGGTGATCCACGCCGAGCAGATGGAACAGGGTGGAGATCGTGTACACTCACATGATTCGTTTCGGGTTTGTAGCCGAGGTGACGAGGCTTCCAATGCCCTGGAAAATGCCTGGTTTGGCAGTTGAAGAAGTGGATCTTCTTACCTCGACTCCTGCTTCTCAGACACGCTCTGAGCCCGGAGTTCCTCACCGATATCGCCGATGAGCACTGAAAGCTGCTGTTTGAGAACGATCGCATCCCTCCGCCGACTGGCGAACATGGGACAGCGAAAAAATCTCCCGCAGAGGCGCGGAGACGCAGAGAGGAGAGGGATTCCATTTGATCGGTTTTCTCAGCGTCCCAGCGTCTCTGCGGGATAAAGTCCCCCCTGGGGCGGTAGGGCGAAGCGTCCCGGCATTAGTTTAAGCTATTCGGAGGGTGGGGCGAACCGTCCCGTTGAGCCGACAAGCGGGTGAGCGAAAGTGAGTTGAACGGCTCAGCGGGGACGCTTCGCCCTACCATTTCAGTTCTTAAACGAATGGCAGTGCGGTTCGCGCCAGCTTCCCCCCTCCAACGGCGGGTGATCACACCGCGATCGGTGCCCTGATGGCCGGATGGGGGTCGTAACCGGTGAGCTCGAAGTCCTCGAACCGGAAATCGTGGATGTTTTTGATGTCCGGGTTGAGATGCATCTGGGGCGCGGGGCGTGGGTCGCGCGAGAGCTGGAGCCGGGCCTGCTCGAGGTGGTTGCTGTAAAGGTGCAGATCGCCGAAGGTGTGCACAAAGACGCCCGGTTTGAGACCGCACACCTGGGCGATCATCTTTGTGAGCAGGGCGTAGGAGGCGATGTTAAACGGAACTCCGAGGAACAGGTCCGCGCTGCGCTGATAGAGCTGACAGCTGAGTTCGCCCTCCTGGACGAAGAACTGAAAGAGGGCATGGCAGGGGGGCAGGGCCATCTGATCGATTTCACCGACATTCCATGCGCTGACGATCAAGCGGCGGCTGTCCGGGTTGGTTCGGATCTGTTCGATCACACGATCGATCTGGTGGATTGATTTGCCGTCCGGAGTGCGCCAGTCGCACCACTGCGCGCCGTACACACGGCCCAGGTCGCCCTGGGCATCGGCCCATTCATTCCAGATGGTCACACCGTTTTCGTTTAGGAAGCGGGTGTTGGTGTCGCCTCTGAGAAACCAGAGCAGCTCGTAGATGATGGATTTGAGATGCAGCTTTTTGGTGGTGAGCAACGGGAACCCCGGAGCCAGCGGGAACCGGGCCTGCGCACCAAAGATGGAATAGGTGCCCGTGCCGGTGCGGTCGGACTTAAACCTGCCCTGATCCAGAATCAGACGCAGGAGTTGCTGGTATTCAACCATGGTCGCTCAGGCAACCGCCCAGTTCAGAATGGCTTTTTGCACATGCAACCGGTTCTCGGCCTGCCGAAAGATCGTGTCTGCGTTCGCTTCGAATGTGGCTTCGTCGATCTCTTTGCCGCGGTAGGCCGGCAGGCAGTGCATGACCAGGGCTTCCGGGTGCGCCAGGGCGACGGTTTCGGCGTTGATCTGGTAATCCTTCAGCAGAGCGAGGCGTTCGGCTGCTTCGTCCTCCTTGCCCATCGAAACCCAGACGTCGGTGTACAGGAGATGGGCACCGCGGACGGCCTCCCTGACATCGGTGCAACAGTGTACATCGCCGCCGGCACGCTCAAGCAGCGTCTTGGATGGCTGAAACTCGGGCGGCGCGGCGATCCTCAGTTGAAAACCGTAGGTTGCGGCGGCGAAAATCCAGGAAATCGGCACGTTGCAGGCACCGTCTCCGATGAACGTCACGGTTTTACCACGGAGACTGCCGCGAAGCTCCTCGAAGGTGAATATGTCGGTGAGGATCTGGCACGGATGCTCGTCGTCCGTGAGCGCGTTGATGGTCGGGATGCCCGAGAACCGGGCAAATTCATCGACATCGCTCTGGGCGAAGGTGCGGATCACGGCGCCGTGCGCCATGCGTCCCAGGACCCGGGCGGTGTCCTTGATCGGTTCGCCGCGGCCCAGCTGGATGTCGCGGGCGTTCAGGAAGATCACCTGGCCTCCCAACTCGCGGATCCCGATCTCGAAGGAGACCCGCGTTCGGGTGGAGGATTTGGAAAAGATCATGGCCCAGGTTTGGCCTGTCAGCGGTAGGTTCGTGTGCGCGCCGCGCCCGGCCTTGAGCACGGTGGCTGAGGACAGGATTTCCTCGATTGCGGCCCTTGGAAAGTCCTCAAGTTTAAGCAAATGTTTCATGATCTCCTAACTGTTAAATCAATCGACTGATCACCGATTCGATGATCTGGATGGCCTCCCGGGCTTCCTCGATCCGGAGGTTCAGGGGAGGCAGCAATCGGACCACCTGGGTTCCTGCTGGAATGGTCAACAAACCGGCTTCGTGCAGGCGGTTCACCAACTGCAGTGAGGCGGCTTGGTTGCTGCCGGCGAATGCGGCGAGGTTCGGTTGCAGTTCAAACCCGATCATCAGGCCCAAGGCGCGGACGGCGGTGATGACTCCGGGGTGGGTCCGGCTCAACCGGAGCAGTTCTTCCTCAAGAAAAGCGCCAACCTTGCGCACGTTTTCCGCCAGACCGTCCCGTTCGATGACCTCCAGGACCTTCAACGCCACGGCGCAGGCCAGGGGGGTGCCTCCAAACGTGGTCGCATGCGTGCCGGGCCCGAGGATATCGGCATACGGTTCCCAGACCCAGAAGGCACCGATCGGAAAGCCGCCACCCAGCGATTTGGCCATCGAGATGGCGTCCGGCAGGAAACCTTCACCGCCCGGCACTCCCTCGAGGATGCGCTGGAAACTCTGGAATCTCCCGGTTCGATAATGCCCGCACTGCACGCCGTCCATGAGCAGGAGGAGATTCTTTTCGTTGCACAACTTCCGGAGCCCCAGCAGGTATTCCGGTGTGGCTGGCAGGATGCCGCTCTCGCCCTGCACGCCCTCGATGAGGATGGCGGCTGTGGCGGGAGAGAGCGCTCTTTCGGCGGCGGCCAGGTCGTTGAACGGGATGTGCCGGAAACCGGGTGTGATCGGTTCGAAACCCTTGCGGAACTTGTCCTGACCGGTGGCGGCGAGGCCTGCGAGGGTGCGCCCGTGAAAGGAATTGAAAGCAGTCAGGACCTCAAACCGGCCCTCGGGATTCCCGAACCGGCGCGCCAGTTTAAAGAGGCCTTCGTTGGCTTCGGCACCGCTGTTCGCGAAGAAACATTTTCCCGGTGCGATCCGTTCCACCAGGGCCCGGGCCAGTCGTCCCTGTGGTTCGGTGTAATACAGGTTGGAAATGTGAACCAGTTTTCGGGATTGTTCGATGAGCGCCTCGGTGATGTCCCCGCTTGCGTGGCCCAGGGAACAGACCGCGATGCCGCCGCCCATGTCGAGGTAACGCTGACCGGTGACACTCCAGACGGAGGAGCCCGAGCCGTGGCTGAGCACGATATCGAAGCGGCCGTAGCTGGGAATCACGTTCTTGGTGAACAGCTCCTTGATGGCGGAGGCCTGGTTGTGCACCATCGCGGGGGGCGTGGGTTCGCTTGGTTTCATCATGAATCGATCCTGGGTTCAGCTGCCGGTTGCTGGGTTTGCTGGTGCCATGAGGCGGGGCGTGTGGTCGTCACAGCACCACCTCGGTTCCGACCCCTTTGTCGGTGAAGATTTCCAGGAGCACGGCGTGATTGAGGCGTCCGTCCACGAACGACACTTTGTCCACACCGGATTTCAGGGCGGCCACCGCGCTGTCGACCTTGGGAATCATTCCCTTGTCGATGACCCCGGCCGATTTGAGCTGGCCGACTTCGGCGATCTGAAGGTGGGGGATCAGGGTGTCGGGCTGCTGGGGATTCCGGAGCAGGCCGGGTACATCGCTCATGAAGACCAGGCGCTTCGCCTTGAGCAGAATGGACGCCTGCGCCGCGGCCACATCCGCATTGCAGTTGTAGATGTTGCCGTCCGCATCCCGTGCGGTCGGGCTGATCACCGGCGTGATGCTCCGTCGAATGCATTCGCGCAGGGGTTCGATGTTCACGCCGATGACTTCACCCACAAATCCAAGATCGATTTCGGCACCGTCCGGACCGCGCATCTGAAGTTTGCGACAGGTGAAAATATCGCTTCCGGCAAACCCGCGTGCCTTGCCTCCCAGCCCGTTGATCGTGCGGACGATCTCGGGATTGATCTCCCGGGACAAAACCCGCTCGACAACGTCCACGGTGGCCTGGTCGGTGACGCGCATCCCCTGGACAAAGGAGGCTTTCAGTCCGGCCTGGTCCATGGCCCGGGTGATCGCCTTGCCGCCGCCATGCACCACGACCGGGTTGATGCCCACGGCTTCCAGGAAGACCACGTCCCGGGCGACTCCGTTCCGCACGGCCGGATCGGGGGAGTCCATGAAGCTGCCCCCGTATTTCACCACAAACGTCTGGCTGCGGAACCGTTGAATGTAGGGAAGCGCTTCCAGGAGGACGGCGGCTTTGGAGATCAGGTCTTGCATCGGTTCTAAAGGATCGTTTGCGGACGTCACCCACCCAGGGAGGCGGGATCGCTGACGTCGCCCTTGTTAAAATCCACGTATTCCTCGGTGAGATCGCAGCTGTACATCAGGGCCCCGGCGGTTCCCAGGTTCAGGTGGATGTGCAGTTCGAACTCCGGTCCTGCCACTTGTTCGCACAAGGTTTTAAACGAGGTTTTTGTGGGTTGTCCCCGTTTGAGCGAGTAGATCACCTTTTTCGATCCCGGGCTGCTGTAGCCGATGTCCACCTTGTCTTCATGGACGAGGGCCGCCGAATAGCCGAGGGCATCAATGATGCGGCCCCAGTTGGGGTCGCCGCCGTACCAGCTGGTCTTCACCAGAGCGCTGTTGGCGACCGCCCGCGCCGCGGCGTCCGCGTCGGCCAGCGTTCTGGCCCCGGAAACACGCACGGTCACAAAGCGGCTGACACCTTCGCCGTCCCGGACGATCATTTTCGCGAGAGTCAGGCAGACATGGTCCAGTGCGGCCTGAAATTGCTGCGCATCCCGGATCCGTGCGGGGGGGGCTTTTGATGCCGCCCGGGCGCGGGTCACCGGTTTGTTTCCAGCCCTGCCGTTGGCCAGCACCAGAACGGTGTCGTTCGTGCTCATGTCGCCGTCCACGGTGATGCGGTTGAAACTTTGGGCGACCGAGGATCGAAGGGCGGTTTGCAGTGCCCGGGTGCCGATTCGGGCGTCCGTGGTCACAAAACAAAGCATCGTGGCGTGCAATCCTGCCGAGGGGAGGGCCATGGGGCGTGCGCCGGTGGCGCTCATGCCCGGCTGAATCATGCCGGCGCCCTTGCACATGCCGCCGATGCGGACGGTTTTGCCGTCGAGTTGAAATTCGATGGAGACCTGTTTGCGGCGCGTATCGCTGGTGAGGATTGCTTCGGCGGCCTGATCCGCATGGGTCGGAGTGTTGCCCAGTCGGGCGGCGGCGTCGGTAATGCCGTTGCGGATGTTCGGCATCGGGAGAGTGACTCCGATTCGGCCGGTGGATGCCACGAGCACGTCCTCGGACTGCAGTTTCAGGCAAGCCGCGGTGTGATCCGCCATGGCAAACGCATCCTTGAGCCCTGTTTTACCGGTGCATGCATTGGCATTGCCGGAGTTGATCACGATGGCGCGGGTGGTTCCCCGGGCGACCCGTTCGACGCAAAGTTTGACCGGAGCAGCGGCCACCTGATTGGTGGTGAACATGCCGGCAACCGTTGCCTCCGCGTCGGAGAGGATCAGAGCCAGGTCGGGTTTCTGTCCCTTGTTCGAACCCTTGCCGGTGCCGATCCGTTTGATGTCGCAGAAGACGCCGGAAGCGGAGAAACCCTGGGGCGCGGTCACGGCGCCGGGAACGTCCTTGAAGGTGTGCTTTGTCATGATTGGTTCTGCAAACTTTGTTTCAACGAAGGGCAAGGGCGCACGCGGTGTGGCCTTCGCCTAGATCAATCCGAGAGTCTCGTCAAATCCGCGGTGAATGTTCATGCTTTGAACCGCCTGGCCACTGGCTCCCTTGACGATATTGTCCTGAGCGCTCATCACGATCAGGCGTCCGGTCCTGGAGTCGAGCCTCCAGGCGATCTCGATGACGTTCGTGCCCACCACGTTCTTGGTATCCGGCAGGGCTGCCCCGGACAACAGCCGTACGAAGGGTTCGGTGCCGTAGGCCGTGCTGTAGCACTGTTCGATTTCCCGCTCCAGGGCTGCTGATTGTTCGGCGCCTTCAAACCGGCGATCCGGAGAGAGATAAAGCGTGGTGAGAATTCCGCGGTTGACCGGGATCAGGTGCGGAATGAATTGAATCGTGACCGCGGTGCCCGCAGCGAGGGAAAGTTCCTGCTCAATTTCCGAGAGGTGCCGGTGTTTGGGCACGCCGTAAGGGCGCATGCTTTCGTTGCATTCGGCGAACAGGTAACTGATTTCGGCTTTTCGTCCGGCCCCGCTCACCCCGCTCAGGGAGTTGGCGATGATGCCGGCGGATCGGATCAAACCGGCGCGCAGCAACGGCAGGGTGGGCAGCAGGATGCTGGTGGGATAACACCCGGGCGAAGCAATCAGGCGGCTGGTCCGGATCTGTTCCCGGTAAACCTCGGGCAAACCATAGACGGAATCCTTCAGGAGGCCTGGCGCGGGGTGATCGCCGCCGTAGAATTCCTTGTACACAACCGGGTCGTGCACCCGGAAATCGGCGCTGAGGTCGATGACCACACAGCCTTTCCCGACCAGGGGCACCGCGAATTCAGCGGCTACCCCGTGGGGCAGCGCGAGGAAGGCGATCTCAACCGAACCCGCGATGGTTTCCGGATCGGAATCGGTGAACCGCAGGGTTTTTGCGTTGGGCAGGCTCGCGAATTTCGGGAATACCTCCGCCACCGATTTTCCGGCATGCTGCCGGGATGTGACCATGGCGAGGTTCACCCGCGGATGGCGAAGCAGCAGGCGGACCAGTTCCTCTCCGGAATATCCGGAGGCTCCGACGACGGCGACTTTGACTGAATTCATTGCATTGATGGCCCCTGAGATCCGTTTGGGGACTCGGGGCTCCTGGTTCTCGACTGAAAGTAAAAAGCCCCGCTGAACTGTTCAGCGGGGCCGCTCGAAAGCTGTTTGGCAGATTAACGCTTGCTGTACTGGAAGCGTTTCCGGGCCCCCGGCTGCCCATATTTCTTACGTTCCTTCTTACGAGGATCGCGTGTGAGGAATCCCTCGGTCTTGAGGGCGGGCCGGAATTCGGCGTCAACCTGGAGCAGAGCCCGGGCAATGCCGTGGCGCACCGCGCCGGCCTGACCGGAAAGTCCGCCGCCGCGTACGTTCACCCGGACGTCGAATTTCGACCCCGTGTCGGTGAGCACCAGCGGTTGGGTGGCGACGGTCCGGTATGTGTCCACCGGGAAATAGTTTTCCATCGGCCGACCGTTCACGGTGAACTTACCGGATCCGGCGGCGAGACGCACCCGTGCCACAGCGGTTCTGCGGCGGCCGGTGCCCAAAAATTCTGAAGTTTCTGCCATAAGCAACGGTTAGTTCTGTGCGGTGAGAGGAGTCGGTTCCTGGGCGGCGTGCGGATGCTCGTTGCCCGGGTAAACTTTCAACTTCGTCATGAGCACGCGGCCCAGACGGTTTTTTGGGATCATTCCCTTGACAGCGTGAGTGATCAAACGCTCGGGGTGTTTGGCCCGGACCTGGGCCACCGAGGTGTATTTTTCGCCACCCCGCCAACCGGAGTAGGTCATATACTGTTTGTCCGTCTCTTTTTTGCCGGTCAGGCGGATTTTCTCCGCGTTGATCACGACCACGAAATCCCCGGCATCGAGGTGTTTCGTAAAAATCGGCTTGTCTTTACCACGTAGAACATCGGCAATCTGAACTGCCAATCTTCCCAGAACGGCGCCGTTAGCATCTATCACGTGCCATTTGCGGCGCTCCATGTTTATTTTCGGCACTAGTGTCTTCATTCAAAAGCTATCTTCAAAGGCCGTGGAAATTAGCAAACGAGCGGATCAAGTCAACATCGATTTACTAATTCAATTCACTATTTTATTTCTGCGGTTCCCGTTCCGGCATTGAGGCCGAGCGATTTTTCCAGCGCCGCGACCCGTCGCAGCAGGGCTGGAAGGTGCTGGCTCGCCAACAACTGCCGCTTCATTTTCCGGTCCGGTTGCGCCGGGCTTCCGAACCATTTTTCTCCGTCCCCGATGTCGTGCATCACTCCGGACTGCGCCGCGACCGTCGAGCGGTCGCCGATTCGGAGATGCCCCGCCAGGCCCACCTGACCGGCCAAAGTCACGTAGGTGCCCAGCTTGGTGCTTCCGGCAATGCCCGTCTGGGCCACCACCAGGCAATGGTCTCCAATCGTCACGTTATGCGCGATCTGCACCAGATTGTCGATCTTGGTCCCTCTGCCAATCACAGTCGAGCCCAAAGCTCCCCGGTCCACCGTCACGTTCGATCCGATTTCAACATCGTCGTGGATCACGACATTTCCAATCTGCGGCACTTTTCGATGGGCTCCCTGATCAAACACATACCCGAAGCCGTCCGCGCCGATGGCGCTGCCTGCGTGGATGCGCACCCGGTTGCCGATGCGGCTCCGGGGG
>JAIPJX010000200.1 GCA_021733945.1 Verrucomicrobiota bacterium
ACCGGGACGGTTCGCGCGAATGGCAGTGCGGTTCGTGCCACCTTTTCAGATCTTCAACCGACGTGGTGCTTGGAGGTCAGATACTTTTTCCAAACAAGCCAATGGAAGCAACGGTTCGAAGAATTCTGTCTTGCACCCGCAGCGGGGGGGACGAAATGATGATTCTTGTCCTTACGGTGGCAGGTGTTATGCTAGTAATCTTGAACCATTCAGAGGCCCGGACCAGTTGTCGCGATGCCGGAACGCTGGATTGGGTGGGTGGAGTTTTGCAGGGATAGCGAAGTGCGGGAAACGAACTGAGTGTAACTTTTGGAACCTGAGTATGTCTGAACTGTTGGAAGAACGGAAGCCGTTGAAAATGGTCACCTGCGGTGGTTGTGGTGCCAAGGTCTTTATCTCGGGAGACCTCGCCCCGTTGGCAACCACGCCGTGTACGAAGTGCGAGCATCCCCTCATGATGCCCATGCGCCTGCGGCAGTTTGAAATGATCGCGCCGATTGCTTCCGGCGGCATGGGAACGGTTTACAGGGCTTTCGACACCACCCTGGAGAGGGAGGTCGCCGTCAAGCTCATGAAGCACGAGCTTGCCCAGGATCCACAGGCTCTCGAGGGATTCTACCGTGAGGCCCGGGCGTGCGCCGCCTTGAACCACACCAACATCATCCACATCTACACCTTCGACGAATTCGAAGGGCAGCTGTACCTGGTGATGGAACTGGCGGCCTGCGGCAGTGTGGACGGTCGGATCGAAAGGGAGGGGCGATTGCCGGAGTTGGACGTTCTGGACATCGGCATCAAGGTCGCTTCGGCTCTCGAAACCGCCCTCAAGCACAATCTGCTGCATCGGGACATCAAACCGGGCAACATCCTGTTTAATGCCGACGGGGAACCCAAACTCGTTGATTTCGGTCTCGCCCGGAACACGCAGTCGGAGGCCGAGGAAGAGTCTGTCTGGGGGACTCCCTACTACATAGCTCCTGAAAAAATCATGAGGGAGCGCGATGATTTTCTTTCCGACATGTACAGCCTGGCCGGCACTCTTTATCACGCCCTCACCGGGCATGTGCCCTTCGAAGCGCCCAGCATCGACGACGTGGTTGCCGCGCACATCCACACGCCGTTGACCCCGCCCAACAGTGTGGTGCCGTCGGTCACACAACCCACGAGTGAGGCGATCGCGCAGTGCATGGCCAAGAAACCGGAGGATCGTTTTGAGAGTTACGACGAGCTGATCATGGTTCTGACCTCCGCCCGCAGCCAGTTCCTGATCGATCATTTCAGGAATCAGGCGAGTGCATCAGCCACCGCAGGCCAGCCCGGAGCAGCCAAGAAATGGTGGCGCAGATAGGTTCTCCTGTCAGGGTCGCTCGGTGATGGATGGAAGGGTTTGCTTCCGTCCGTGGCACCTGGTGTGAGCCCGGAGGGTTTCAGGCCTCCGGGCTCCGATGGAACCCTTCCGACCGTTCGTTTCAGGGGGTCTGCTCTTTCTTGGGGTCCTCTTTTTTGGGTGCTTTGTTCTTCTGCTTGTCCCCTTTTTTATCCGGCTTGGGGCCGATGCGCAGTGACTGGATTTCTTCCCGGCCGTCGGGATGCCTCACCACCAGTCCGGCCACCACGTCACCGGGCACGGCGTCGTTCAATCCGGCCGCCTTGTCGTCTTTGAGGATCTTGGCGTTCTTCATCAGGGGCAGGGTGCGATTCTTTGTTTTTCCCGTGAGCGTGATCGACATGGCCTTCATGTCGATCGAGTGGAGTTTTCCGTTGAACGGAAATCGCTTCTCCTTCTGCGCCGAGATTTGCCCGGCCTTTTCCTTTTGTCCCGCATGGATCGGGATGGTGAGAGTGCAGGTGAAAACCAGCAAGAACAGGGCTGGGACAACAAGAAACTGATTCATCGATCGATACATAACTTCCTCCTGTGGGTTGTGAGTAATCCTCCTCTTGGAACGTCGCAACTGTAGATCAGCATGCCCCGGGAATCAAGTCGTTTCTGGAACCTGGTCATTGGACGGCGGATTTTTATGAGGTTTTCAGGTTGTCGGAACGGCCCTCGTGGGGGTAGGGTTCGCGCAATCCGCCGAGAATAATGAAGGGGTTCACCTGTGAACTCGAAAATTCAGGAGCAGAGAGTGCCGCCCGGTGCGCTCAGGCGGGACGGCGGGGTGGCCTCACGAAGTAGGAGACATTATGAAGCAACCGTCGAATTCATGCATCCACACCCGAACTCAGGCGCATCGGTCCCCCCGGATTCGAGCGTTTACGCTGATCGAACTGCTCGTTGTGATTGCCATCATCGCGATTCTGGCGGGCATGCTGCTGCCTGCGCTGGGGCGGGCCAAGGACAAGGCGCAGCTCACTCTGGACCTGAACAACGTGAAACAGATTCTTCTGGCGAGTCATCTTTACGCCGGGGACAGCGACGATCGGTTGGCGCACCCGACTTGGGGCGGCAATTTAAGCGGGCCGGACGGCTGGGTTTATGCCACCCGGAACAACGGGCGGATCCCCGGTGGTCCCAGCGCTCCGCAATCCGCTGCTGGCAAGGATATCAATTCGGTCGAGTTTGAGAACCAGGTTGCGTTCTTCAAGATCAGTCAGCTCGGTCCCTACCTCGGAGATCCCAAGGTCTGTTGGTGTCCCAAGGACATCTCGACCCGGAGCAAGGGGAAACTCAAGGAACTTTGGCTGGCGCGCCCGGTCAAGCTCACCTCCTACTGCTGGAACGGGACGATCGGCGGATACAACAACATTGGAAAACCCGGACTCGATCCCAACGGGAAGACCTACAAGATGACGGCATTCCTTCCGACCGACTGGCAGTTGTGGGAGCAGAATGAACTCGACCCGTTCAACTTCAACGATGCCTCCAACGTCCCGCCCCCGGGCAATGCGGGGAATGGCGTCTCCATTCGTCACGCCGGGGTGCCCAATTGGTGGAATCTCTCCAATCCCAACGGCCAGAGCACGATCACCGACCTGCCGGGTGGCGCCGTCATCGGAACGTTCGGCGGCAGCGCCAAAATGGTGAAATGGACCGAAGCGTGGCGGATCATCAACAAGGATCCGATCCCCAACGAACTGTTCAACGGGCCGATCTATCAGCGTTGACGGGTCAATGTTCCGAAATGCGGACGTTTCCGCCGGACGTGTGCAGGGTTACCAGGGGGCCGCCTCCGTTGAGGGTTCCCCTCAGGTGTGTTTTGTGGATGGAACCCCGAACCGTGATGGGCACATCGCACGTGACACGGCCACCGGATGTTTCCGCGTCGAGTTCGGCTTTGAAGCCCGGAGGTACGGACAGCTCAATACTTCCGCCCGAGGTTCTCAGTTCGGCGGGTTCGTTCAATTGGGAATTGAGGTCGGCGTGAATGCTCCCACCGGAGGTGCGGGCGTTGACATTGTTCCGAAGGTTCTTGAGCCGGATGCTGCCGCCGGAAGTTTTGACGTCCACTGGTCCGTCGGCTTCGTTCACGGAGATGCTGCCCCCTGAGGTCCTGGCGAGCACGCCTCCCCGGACCTTTCCGATCGAAATGCTTCCCCCCGAAGTATGCACGTCGACCTCGCCTTCAAGGTCACCCACGGTGATGCTTCCTCCGGAAGTATGCATCTTCACTCCGCCGCGGAGGTCGCTCACGGAGATGCTGCCCCCGGACGTGGCGATGTCCAGATGATACTCCTCCGGCACCTGAATGTTGTAATTCACATTCATCCGGACCTTGCGCCACAGGGAACGGTCTTTCCACCGGCCTGTCACCTCGACGTCCTTTTCGTTCGATTGAAAAGCGACATCGAATTGATCGAACCACTCTTCGGCTTTCGTTTCACTCCGGGTGTAAGCCTGCAGGGTCGTTGTCACCACGACATCCGTGCCGGAGTGACTCGTTACTTTCACGGATCCAAGGTCGGTTTCCAGGCGCAGGGTCCCTCCGGCGGCGGCCGGAAGTGTTTTTTCGAGGGTCTTCTCCTGCTTGGGACCCATGAAAGCAAAACTGCCGGAACCGGCGCATCCGCCCAGACTTATCACTGCAGCCAGGGCCAAGAGAATTTGTGTCGCCGTTTTTTTCATGATCATCGTGTTGGGTTTTTAATTCGGTGATTCCACCCGCTTGATTGACTTCGGCACGCGTCGTCAGCGGCGCGGACTTTCCGGGCGGAATCGCGCAATCTAATAGTCAATACACAGCAGAGTCCGAAATGGTTTCGACTTTCCGCGTGTTTTTTTCGTTTTGGAGATCCCCCCGGAGAGTTTACTCGGAAATCTTCAAAACGTATTTGCCGAATTGCGGGGAAGTCGCCATCTGGTGGAGAGCCCGATTGGTATCCGAGAGGGGGAACACGGCATCAATCACGGGTTTGATTCCGTGTTTTTCCACAAACGCGAGCATGCCGGAAAAATCCCCGGCGGATCCCATGGTGGTACCGGTCAGACGAAGCTGTTTCCAAAAGACCTTGAACATGTCGAGCTTCTCAGGGGGGCCGGCCGTGGCCCCGTAGTTGACGATACGCGCCCCGGGGGCGGCGAGGTGAATCAGATCCCGGTAGCCCGAGCCCGCAGCGCTATCGATCACGAGGTTTGGGGAGCCTGCGATTTTTGAGAACTCATTGGTCCAAAGCGGGAGTGAATAATCGAAACCGCCCTGGGCACCCATCTCTACAGCCCGCTGAATCTTGTGCGGCGAAGAAGAGGTCACCCAGACCGTTGCTCCGGCCTTCACCGCGAACTGGAGGGCGAAACCCGCGACGCCTCCTCCAATCCCGGTGATCAGAACGGTCTCTCCCGTCTGCAGACGGCCCTGTGAAAAGAGTGCGCGATACGCGGTAAGGGCAGCCAGGGGCAGGGCGGCGGCTTCCAGCCAGTTCAGGTGCGAAGGGCGTGCGTGCAGCTGCCCCACGGGGACGCATACCTCGCTCGCAAACGTGCCGTCCCGCGGCATGCCAAGGATCTGAAAATGATCGGATTGAACGGCCGGGTTGTTTCCCCAGTCGAGCCCCGGATTGATCAGGACTTCGCGTCCCCGCCAGGAAACATCGACTCCGGGGCCGGTTTGCAGGACGATGCCGGCACCGTCCGAGCCCGGCACGATGCCCGGTTGCACTCCTGGATAAAGGCCCTGCTGAATCCAGTAGTCGCGCCGATTCAGGGCCGCTGCCTTGAGTTGAATGACGACTTCGCCACTCCCGGGTTTCAGGTTCGCGCGCTCGCGCTGCACGAGTGGTTTTTTGAGTTCTTCGAGGACCAGTGCCGTCATGATGGATTTGGTTGTTTCCGTGTTGGCCGGCAAACCGGTTTCCCTTTCGGGCGATCCGCCAATCTCAAACGGATCGCCCTGGCTCCCGGTTGTTCTACAGCTGCACTCGAATCCGACCGAAACGCACGGTTCGTTCGGATCGGGCGACGCTGTCGGTTGCGGTGAATGTTTTGAAGCCACCGGTCGAGCCTGTCTCAACCAACACCACTTGGGACGGCATGTCAAAAGTCACCGAATCGGAAAACTCTGCGGACAGCACCACCGCGGGGTCATCCGACCGGACACGTAACTGCAGGGCAAGCCGACCGGAGGAATCGAACTCGAGCGTTGCCAGCGATTGGGAATCAGCTGAGTTTGGGTCTGTTTTCAGCAGGTATTCCGCAAGGTTCGGCAGCCCGTCCTGATCCGGGTCGGCGTCGGGTCCGGCGTTTGTATTGCCGCTGCCACTCTCGAAACGCAGATTCTGCCAGCCGGCAAAGGAAGCCCCCACGCGAACGGAATAGGTCTGCTGTGCGGACATCGCCGGGTTGCCGTTGTCCGTCACCCGAACGGTGACCTGCACGTCGGCTGCTGCATCCTCTGGCGGTACACCGGCGACGAGTCCGGCGGGAGAGACGGTCATCCATGCGGGGCCATCGACCTTGGAGAAAATCAATGTGTGGCCCTCGGGATCCTGCGCCGTGATTTGGTAATTGTAGGGACTGCCGAAGGAGGCGTTCCCAACAGGGGATGATCCAATGGTTGGAGCTGAATTGGACGGCGCGGGCTTGCTGCTGGCGCTGCCGGGGTTGGTGATCTCGGCACCGGGCGATGGAATGCCGTCCCCATCCGGGTCGCCCAACTCTTCACCGTTGGTGAATCCGTCGCCATCCGAGTCCAGAGCCGCCAGGGTGGGGCTCCAGAACGGGGCTGAACTTCCACCCCGGACAATCGAGAAGACCGCGTTTCCGAAGGGGTTGCGACTGCCGCCACCGGCGGAGCTCAGGTGACAGGCCTGGCAACTGAACTTGTTACCGTTCGGCATCATTCCAGGCCGAAACGAACGCGCGTCGGTCTGCAGGCATGCTGAGAGCAGCAGCAGGCAGGGCAGGAGTAAACGGATTTTGTTCCGACGCAATTGTTCTGATGTATTCATAAATTTGGTAAAAGCAAAAAGATCCAGTGCCAGGGGGGCATTGAAGCCTGTGCCGCATCCGAAGGTCAACGCATTTGTTTGCGCTGCAGGATCCGTCCCGGGTGAGCTTCGGCAGGCGTTCCTGCGCCGGACGCGCGGGTCATCGTCCGTCCGGGACGCAGGAGCCCCGTCACCGGGGAAGGCGTTTGATTTCGTTGTGATTCAGGATGTCCTCGTTGAGGATTTCGAGGTTCCTCATGGCTTGGAGTTGAACGGATTGGGATCCTGATGGGAGTGAGCGGGTTTGCCTCTTCGGGCACTACCAAAGCGGCGTCGGCGCTCCGCTCTGCCGCGCGCACTCCAAAACACCGTCGTTCTTCCGACGCCATGCCCTGGAGTCCATCCCCATGGCAGACATCCGTTCCAAACGGACCACCCCCGCCTTCCAAATCCTCTGAAACGAATGCCGGTAGGGCGAAGCGTCCCGCTGAGCCGCCCCCGCCCTGCAAGGTCCAAATCCTGGAAACGCTCACCGGGACGGTTCGCGCCACCTTCCCCCGCCCCCCGGAGGTAGGGCGAAGCGTCCCGTGTCTTCGGACTGCCCGAAGCTGCCGTCCAGGCCCGTCACAAACGCTTCGGTTGATTCCAGTTTCCGGGTGTCCGCCTTGACATCGGGAGCGATCCTTTCGTGATAGCCGCGCGCGAGCGGTTCCAGGTTGTCCCAGTCCAGCCAACGCTCCGCGATCTCGCGCACATACCGGAGATATCGTTCGCGCAATGCCGGTACAGCAAGCAGTTTTGAGATCAACGGCTTTTGCGGATCCTCTGCGGCGATCAGTGGATCCAGTTCGAGACCGTGGGTGGGTGCGCCGCCTCCCGGTCCGGGGCCCCTTCCGAATCCCGGACCGCCCGCGATGCTGAAGGTTTCGTTCACGTCATGGGGCAGGATGTGGAAGAGGCCTTTCGGATCCTGATAAATGCCGTAGTCGCTGGTGCGCACCCGGTAGCCGTCATTGTTGATGAGCGCGTTCTCGAGCGCCAGAAACTTGAGGGCGCCGTCAATGTCGAGTCAAGTCGAGGAACAGGGTGCGTATGGTCTTCGAATCGTAGAGAGGCGCATCCCCGTAAATCTTGACGTCAGAGGGTGCCAGTCGGACTCCGGGTGACACTGGCTCTTCATTTCCTCCCGGGCGTCCGAAGCCTCCCGGAGGGCCTCCCCGAAAACGCCTGCCTCCGCCAGGTCCGCCAGGTCCGCGTGGTCGTCCCCCGGAATCAAGGGATGCGCGCGCCGCCCGGCGTTCCTCCGAATTCAGCCGCTTGTCGCCGTCCTTGTCAAATTGTTCGACCAGCTTGGTCTCCTGCCCCATGCCGCCGGGTCCAAACGGGGGAGGTCCGCCGAATCCACGTTGCCCGGGTGGAGGAAATCCTTCGCTTCCCGGAGGGGGAGGAGGAGGTCGATTTCCGGGGCGAGGTGGGTTCTGAGCGGATACCGAAACGATCAGGAGAAAACAAATGGAAAGAATGGAAAAACTGGAGTGGGGACGAATTGGTTTCATGGGACGGATATGGGAATTCGGGGAATCGACACCTGACTGCGGACGGCCTGCGGATTGCATGCGTGGGATCTTATTGGCTCCGCGAACGGGTACCAAGCAAAACTGCGGGCACGGGAATCTGCGCTTTTGATCGCATGGTTCGGAACGAATTCATGACCGGGGAAATTGGTCTTGAGTCAGGGGGTTGTGAAGCGTTTCCCTTTGAAACGTGTTCAACGCCGAACGCCACGGGGCGTTCGGCGTTGAAGGTTTTCTTAGGTTTCGGTGAATGGTCGTTTTTGGTGAAAGCAAGTTCGCTTCACCGGTTGCCACGGGATTGATTCCGATCGTGCCGTTTTGTAGCGTGGGCCGCCTCGAGTTCGTCCGCAGTCACGTTGCCGTCCTCGTTCAGGTCGTACCGTGCCAGAAACGATTCGATCCGATGGATCACCCGGTCTTCGTGAACAGCCCGCGATTCCTCGGCCGTGATGATGCCGTCTCCGGCGGTTTCGCCATCCGCGATCGAATCCAGGTGCGCCAGGAACCTGTCCTGAAGATTGGCTGCCATCTGAGCCGCAGCCGCCACAAGCTCAGCCCCACTCACGGTGCCGTCCGCGTCCGTGTCCAGAGCCGCAAGGGGGAGGCCCCTGCGTCGGTTGCCCCGGGGTTGCTGATCGTTTGGCGAGATGGTGCCGTCTGCATCGGTA
>JAIPJX010000201.1 GCA_021733945.1 Verrucomicrobiota bacterium
GGTTCAGTTCCGGAGCAGGCGGATTGAGGGGGGGGAGATGTCTGGTTTTCAGGCGGACATAGGAGGGGGGTGGTCCGGTTGTTTGTATGATGAATCCAGGCGCAGACGGATGTTGGTGGTGGCGGACACGAATCTGGTGGTGCGTCTTGAGAAAGCGGGGGATTGGAATCGATACGAGATTGTGGCCACCGGACCGGAGGTGGTGTTGGTGTTGAATGGGCAACGGACGGTGACCTGGGTGGAGCGTGATGCGTCCATTGCGGGCGAAGGGTTGATTGCGCTGCAGATTCACGGAAACAGCAAGGCGGAGATTTCGTTTCGAAACATTCGTATTGAGGAGTTGCCCGATTCACCGGTGCCGTCCGAGGGCGAGCTGCTGCGCCGTTTTGGCGAGGGCCAGCCGGTGGTCCCGTTTCGAGCGTTTGACGCCGGGGAATTTCACATGGCACCCGGTGAGGTGATTGCGTTTGCCGGGCAGGAGAACCTCGTTCGGGAACAGAAAGCGGGCGAACTGGAGGCTTTGCTGGCAGCCGGGTTTCAATCCGAACGCCCCCGGTTTCGTTCGATGGCCTGGGAGGCTGACACGGTGTACGAGCAGTGGCGGGATCTGAATTTCGGTTCCTGGATCCGGCAGTTGGAAACCGCGGAAATCAGTCTGGTGATGGCGCAGTACGGACAAATGGAGGCACTGGACGGGGGCGGGCGTCTTGCGGAATTTGAGGTGGCCTATCACCGGTTGCTCGACGAGTTCTCGGCCCGGACGCGGCGGTTGGTGCTGATTTCGCCCATGCCATTTGAAAAGCCGCTGGCGTCCCATGCGCCGGATCTGAGGGAGCGCAATGGGGATGTGAAGGTCTATGTGCAGGCGGTTCGAAGAATTGCGAACCAGCGCCATGCTGTCTTTGTGGATTTGTTCACTCCCCTCAGCAATCGTCCCGCGGGTGCCCCGGCGCTGACGGCGGACGGAATTCATCTGAACGAGATGGGTTTGCGGGAAGTGGCTGGGGTGGTTGCCCGGCAGTTGGGGGCGGCGACTCCGGCGGGAGTGGACATGGAGGCGTTGCGGGCCGCGATTGTGGAAAAGAATCGGGCCTGGTTTGACTCGTGGCGGCCTGCCAACTGGTCGTTCGTATACGGCGATCGGGTTTCGCAACGGTTTGGAAGTGCCGCCGGCGGAGCGCCTTCGCTCAAGCAATCGTTCGAGCAGCGGCGGCCCTGGATCACCCAGCTCGATCAGCGCATTCAGGCTTTGGCGCGTGGGGAACCCGTGCCCGTGATCCGGGCGGGTCCGGTGGTCACACCCGCGGAATCGCCCCAGGGCCTGTCGCCAGAGGAGCAGCTGAAGACGTTCGACGTGGCCGATGGGTACCGGGTGAACGTGTTTGCATCCGAGGGCAATGATGTGGTGAACCCGACCCAGATTGCCTGGGGCGAGCGGGGTCGGCTCTATGTGGCGTGTTCGCCGATGTATCCCCAGTTCCAGGACAGTGCCCGACGCACCGATTACATCGTGGTGCTGGAGGATTCGAACGGCGACGGGCAGGCGGACCGGTCGTGGCGGTTTGCTGAA
This sequence comes from Verrucomicrobiota bacterium, assembly GCA_021733945.1. GTDB lineage: Bacteria > Verrucomicrobiota > Verrucomicrobiia > Limisphaerales > SIBE01 > JAIPJX01. Next base: position 1,571 of record JAIPJX010000201.1, read on the forward strand.
GGGTTGTCGATGGTCCAGGGTGTGGAGCCGGGACAGGGGGGGGTGTATGTCTGTGATTTCGATCAGCTCGTGTTTCTGGGGGACGCGGACGGCGACGGGCGGGCCGATTCCCGCCGGGTGCTGATGTCGGGATTCGGGGTGGGCGACACGCATCAGCTCGTCAATTCGATTTCCCACGGTCCGGAAGGAAGCCTTTGGTTCACTCAGGGACTCCACGCCATGTCGCTTGTGGAAACGCCGTGGGGCATCGCGCGTCTGGACCGCGCGGGAGTCTGGCGCCTGCGCCCGCGCACGCTGCGAATGGACGGGTTTTTTGGAGGGGGCATGGCCGGGGCCAACTGCTGGGGGGTTGCCTTCGACGACTTCGGGCAGGTGTTCCACAAATCGGGCGACCGGCCCACGGGTTACTGGACCGTTCCGGGCATGGTGCGGGGTGCGAACCCGTCGGGCAGCGGGTCGAGAACCGAGGCCAATCAATCCTACGCGAATTCGCCTGAGCAATATCATTCGGTGGGGCCGCTGTTTGACACCTCCCCGAAGACCACGTCGATCGACATCATCGGCACGCGGGCGCTGCCGGATGAATTGCAGGGTTGCGCCGTGATTGGTGGTTACTTCGGTTCGTTGGTGGAGGTGCACCGGTTCGAGGATGCGGGATCGGGATTCAAGACCACGCAGCTGCCAAGGCTGATGACTTCGAGCAACAATTCCTTTCGTCCGGTCGATGTCAGTGTCGGTCCCGACGGCGCGATCTATCTGGCGGACTGGTACAATCCGGTCATTGGGCATTACCAGGCCAGTTACGCGGATCCGCAACGGGACAGGACCCATGGCCGCATCTGGCGTCTTTCCTCGACCCGGCACGCGCCGGTTCGCCAGCCCGATTTGGCGTCCATGACGGCAGCGGAATTGCTGGAGCAGTTGCGTTCACCGGAACGTTGGACGCGGCAGCAGGCCAAGCGGCGTTTGTTTTATCTGCCGACGGGGGAAGTGCTGGCTGCGGCTGATCGCTGGGTGGAGCGGCTTTCGCCGGAGGTGCCCGGAGTTGAACGGTTGCTTCTGGAGGTTGCGGGTGTGTTTGAGGCTCATGAGGCGGTTCGTCCCGCGTTGTTGGATCGTCTCCTGATCGCGAAAGATGCGCGCGTTCGAGCCTACGGGGCGCGGATGATTGGTGGTTGGTCAGGAGGATTGGAGAATCCGTTGGCGCTCTTGAGGCGAGGGGTGATGGACGAGAACCCGCGTGTGCGGTTGGAAGCCGTGGTGGCGGCGAGCTATGTTCCCGCCATCGAATCGGTGAGTGTGGCGACCGAAGTGTTGAGACGTCCGAGCGATCCGTTTCTGGACTACGCGCTGAGGCAGTCTGCCAGAGCTCTGCAGGGGTATTGGCAGGGGCCGTTTTCAGAGAATCGACTGGAGCTGGCCACCCAGGTTCAGGGGGATTACCTGAAGGATCTGGCTGGATCCGGACCGAAACGGGCGTCGTCCGGAGAGGATCTGTACACCCGGACCTGCCTGGCCTGTCATCAACCCGGGGGGCAGGGATTGTCCGGGGTCTATCCGCATTTGGCGGGGTCGGATTGGGTGGCGGGCGACACGGCACGGTTGATCAAGATCGTGCTGCACGGCCTGTCTGGTCCGATCACTCTCAACGATCGGCCGTTTGTTTCGTCGGCTCCGCTGCAAATGCCATCCCTGGGTGGTTTGAGCGATGAGCAGATCGCGGATGTGCTCACGTACATTCGAACGGAACTCGGTACTGACGCCGGACCTGTGTCTGCTGCCGAAGTTCAGGGGGTGAGAGAGGCCACAGAGGGCCGGGAAACGCCCTGGACCGAGGCGGAGTTGTAGGCACGGCGGCCATTAACGGGCAGCTGTCCCGGGCATCGGCAGCCCTGCCGCATGTTGGCGGGGCGAAGCGCACCGCCGTTCGTTTCAGGTGCGCAGATGTCCTCGTTGAGGATTCCTTGATGTTCGCAGTGGAGCGAATCGAGATGTTGAATGAGGAGGGAGTGGGTTTGGCTCTTCGGGCAGGACCAAAGCGGTTTGATTCTTCGGGGAGACCAAAGCGGCGTCGACGCTGCGCTTTGCCGCGAGCACTCCAAAAGACCGTCGGATGCGATGCGACAGATCGGTGCGTGTGGAGCGGGGTGGAGTCGGTCGCGCTGCGACCGACAGGTGCCGGGTGCAGCGGTGCGTTCTGGGCGTTTGTGAATTGGCGTGCTATTGCCCGCGCTTCCGTCACACTGCTGCCGATGCCATTTCGCGCACTAGGCCTTGAGGCCAGAATTTTAAAGGCCGTCCAAGAGGCGGGCTATACGGAACCGACCCCGATTCAGACGGCGGCCATTCCTCCTGTGTTGGCCGATCACGACCTGATCGGCATTGCCCAAACCGGTACGGGGAAGACCGCGGCATTCACGCTGCCGATTCTCAGCAAGCTGGCAACGGCGCCAGCGCAGCGACGGGGGAGTCGTGTGCTGGTGATTGCTCCGACTCGGGAGTTGGTGGTGCAGATTGAGGAAAATGTGCGGGCGTATGCGAAGCATCTTCCGATTTCGGTGGCGACGGTGTTTGGAGGGGTGGGAGAACAGCCTCAGATCCGAGCCCTGCGGGCGAGCACCGATGTGGTGATTGCGTGCCCGGGTCGGTTGCTTGATTTGATGGGCCAGGGCTGCGCTGATTTTTCGCAGTTGAAATTCCTGGTGCTGGATGAAGCGGATCGGATGCTGGACATGGGATTTTTGCCCTCGATTCGGCGTATTGTGCAGCAACTGCCCCGGCAGCGGCAGACTCTGATGTTTTCCGCAACGTTGTCCAGGGAGATTGAAGTGCTCACGAACGAGTTTCAACGTTCGCCCAAGATCGTCCAGATTGGTCGGCGCGCGAATCCGGCCGAGACGGTGACCCAGTTGGTGTATGAGGTGCCCAAACATCTGAAAACCGCGTTGCTGCTGCATCTGTTGGATGATTCCCAGATGAATATGGTGCTCATTTTTTCGAGGATGAAGCATGCGGCCGACCGGCTGGCCCGGCAACTCGAGCAGAAGGGGGTGCGCACCGCCACCCTGCATTCCAATCGATCCCAGAACCAGCGGCTCAAGGCGCTCAAGGACTTCAAGTCGGGTCTGGTGCGAATTCTCGTGGCGACGGACATAGCGGCGCGCGGGATCGATGTGGACGGTATTTCGCATGTGGTGAACTACGACTTTCCGATGCACGCGGAGGATTACGTGCATCGAATCGGACGCACGGGGCGGGCGCATGCCGTGGGGGATGCAATCAGCTTTGTCACACCGGAGGACCAGGCCGGATTGCGGTCGCTGGAGCGGTTCATCGGGCGGGGGATTGTGCGCAAACGGGCCGAAGGATTCGATTATGCTGCTGCGGCACCGAGGGGTGTGCCGGATGGGGAGCGTCGGCCTTCCTCCGGTCAGGGGCATTCGCGGTCCCAGGGGCGTCCCGGTCAGGCTTCCTCGCAAAACCGGGGCGGCGTGCGCGGCAACCGTCAGCCGGGAGGATCGGGTGGGCGGTCGCGGCGGTGATCTGCGGTACGGGTTGGTTTCAACCCACCAAGGCCAGCCCTTGGGCAACCCTCTCAAATCGGTTGCAGTGTCGAGGTGGGTTGCCGGGTCGCGTCCTACTCGGGTTCGATTCCCAGAAGTTCGAGCTTGGATTCCAGATCTTCACGGCTGATCGGTTTGACGAGGTATTCGTCGGCCCCAGTCTGGAGAGCCTTGGCGATTTTGTCTGGGGAATCGTTGCTGGAGATCATGATGATGGGGAGCTCGGTTTTTGAGGGATCCGATCGCACCTTGGCGAGGAATTCGAGGCCGTTCATGCCGGGCATTTCCCAATCGAGCAGGATCACGTTGACGGTGGGATTGTTTTTGAGTGCGTTGAGTCCGTCCAATCCGTCACGGGCTTCGGTGACCTTGAAGCCGAGTTCGGTCATGTAGGAATTGATTACAAGTCGATTGGCTTTCGAGTCGTCAATGAGTAGCGCGTGCATAGGAGGGCTCACTCGCGGTCTATTGCGCGAGGCTGTTCGTTTGGTTTGGTTGGATTGAAGCTGTCGCGGCAGTGGTCACTGCGTTCGGTACAACGGTTTGTTGTTTTTGTCCGGCACCAAGTGCCTTATGAACAGCTTTGAGAATGGTTTTTGGAGGACTCGGTTTTTGAATCAGCTGAACTCGGTCTTTGTCGTCGAAATCCCCCCGATTGATTTCCTCGCTGAAGCCGGATGTCAGGATGATTTTCAACGATGGTTTTTCGGTCATTAATCGACGGGCCAAATCGCCGCCCGAGATTCCTCCCGGCATTTGCATGTCTGTGAAAAGGAGATCAATGCGGGGTGCATCGGTTCGCCAGATTTCCAGGGCGGCGGCTCCGGAGTCCGCTTCCAGGGCCAGATAGCCGTTCCGGGTGAGGAATCGGCGGAGGGCCTCCCTCACGAGGGAGTTGTCATCGACCACGAGGATGACCTCCTGATTGCCCCGGAGTTGCACCGGCGGGAGTTCATGGGTCGCGGGTCGGATTGCTCTTTCGGAAACCTTCAGGAAGAGATGGAACGAGGTTCCGTGGCCAAGCTGGCTCTCGACTTGAATCCAGCCTCCGTGTTGTTTGATGATGCCGTAGACCATCGACAGACCAAGGCCGGTGCCGTGTCCGGACTCCTTGGTTGTGAAAAACGGTTCGAACACGTGTGGGATGATTTCCGGAGGAATTCCAGTCCCTGTATCCGACGCCGTCAGGCGAATGAACTGGCCGACGGAAGCCTCGGGGTGGGGGAGCGGGGCATCTGGGAGCACAACGATTTGTTTCAGCGTGAAACGGAGTTTGCCTTCTTCGTTCATGGCATCCCGCGCGTTGACCGCGAGATTGAGGACGATTTGTTCGATCATTCCCTTGTCGCCGTCGATCGCAGGAAGGGAATCCGGGACGTCGACCGAGACGGAGATGCCCTTTTTCAGGAGGCGCCGCAGCATCTGGGTCATATTCTCGACGACTGCCCCAAGGTCCAGGGGTTCTAGGGTGGCCGGCTGTTTTCGTGCAAAGGCGAGCATCTGGCGGGTCAGAGCGGTCCCGCGGTCGACAGCGTCGGCGATTTCCTTGGCCACTTCCAGCCTGGCGTTCTGGTCGAGGTTGTCCTCGGTCAACACCTCGCCGCTGAGCCGGATGGATGCAAGGAGGTTGTTGAAATCATGGGCGACTCCGCTGGCGAGCCTTCCGATCGATTCAAGCTTTTGCAGTTGCCGGAGTTCTTCCTCCAGTTTCAAGCGAACCGATACATCGCGTCCGATTGAAAGAAAGTGGGTGATTTCATCCCGGGTGTTTTTGATGGCGGTGATGACTTTTTCTTCGGGGTACAGGTCCCCGTTTTTCTTCCGGTTGATGAACTGGCATTGGAAGACTTCGCCCTGAAGCAGGGTTTTCCAGAGTTCCTGATAGAATTCGAGGGTGTGCTTGCCGGATTTCAGGATTGCCGGTTTTTTGCCGTGAGCCTCCTTCAGGCGGTAGCCGGTGGCGCGTTCGAAGGCGGGGTTGACGTATTCGATCAGTCCCTGCGAATCGGTGATCATGATCAGCTGGTCGGACTGCTGAATAGCCATGGAGAGCAGGCGCAGGCTGGTCTCTGTCTTGCGGCGTTCGGTTATGTCGAGAAATCCAAGCACGGTCCCGATGGTTTTGCCGTCCCGTTCGATGGGGTTGCACCAGTATTCCGCCTGGAAGCTGCTGCCGTCCTTCCGATAAAAAACGCCGTCGTCGTAGTGAACATTTTTGCCATTGTTCGCCGCCTCAATGAGATGTTCCAGCGTCAGGGAACGGTTCTGCAGGGATTCTCCGGGAGGTTGTACCAGTCTGTGGAAACTGTCTCCGAGCAGTTCACTCAGATGATGATACCCCAGAAGAGTCAGGCAGGCGGAGTTGGAGAAGGTGCATTTCCCTTCCAGATCCATTCCGTAGATTCCTTCGGTGGTCGAATTGAGCAGCAGTTGAGTTTGTTCGGCGCTGTGCCGCAGCGCTTCGGAGGTCCTCAAATGCTCGGACACTTCGTGGGAAAGTCGGTCGTTGGCCCGTTTCAAATCGGATGTTCGCGTTTCGACTCTCAACTCGAGTTCCGCGCGGGCCTGTTCGAGGTGGCGTTCGATTTGGTGGCGTTCGGCAATCTCCTGCTGCAGGAGTTTGTTCTGGGTTTCCAGGTTGATTCTGAGGCGGTGAAGGCTCAGATGACTCTGTGCTCGCATCAGGACCTCGAGCTTCCGAAACGGTTTGGTGATGAAATCAACGCCTCCAACCCCGAAGCCCTTGAGTTTTGCGGCTGAGTCATCGAGCGAACTGATGAAAATCACGGGGATATCCCTGGATAGATCGTTCTGCTTCAATTGTCTGCACACCTCGTATCCGTCCAGATCCGGAAGCAGAATGTCCAGAAGGATCAGGTCCGGAGGGTTTGCCGAGGCGGAGGCCAGAGCGGAGGTGCCGTCGACGGCGCTGGTGACCTGGCATCCGCTCCGGCTGAGCATGGTCGTTAGAACCTGAAGGTTGAGGGCATCGTCATCCACGATCAAAACCCTGCCAGATAATTCCGGGGTGGATATGATTTGATCGTTCATCGATTTGGTTTAAACGGGCTGTGCCCAATCATTTCCGAACTCTGTTCCTGAGCGTTGCCGTGAAGTCTGCCGATCGCCGTTTTCAGCAGAAACGCATGGTTTCTGAAAAGGCTGGGAAGTCAATAGCATTGTCCTCCGATAAGAGGCGCAGGGTGCATGACAGAATTCTTCGTCGATGACGAACGAAGTTGAGTGCGCGCCCCCCACCAAGGCGAAGCGTCTTGGACGGCGGTAGTCCTCTACCGCTTTTGGGTAGCGCGAACCGTCCCGGCGAGCCGGGTTGCAGGG
>JAIPJX010000015.1 GCA_021733945.1 Verrucomicrobiota bacterium
AGTCCTTTTGTCTAATTGTTAAACCGACATCCATGTCGGTGGAAGGTCTTTGACTTCGGGCACCTTCCGATCTCCCGACCTGCAGCAACCGTTTTGCTGCCGATGCCTTTACAATCGCCACTCCGGTTAAAAACTTTAGCGCAGCGTGATTTTTTTTGTTATTCGGTGATTCCGAGCATTCCACAGAGGGCGGTTTGTCCTCCGGATTCAGAATTGAATTGCAAATCCGGGCTCGTTTGGATGTTCTCAAGCCAATGTTGGCCAACAAAAGTGACGCGAATTCCCCCCGTTGGTTCGGAATTAACTGGCAGATCAGCGTGACTTCCGGATGGGGAGTTCTGGGGCTTAATCTGGCGTTGCAGGCCGAGCGTGACGGTCGGATTGCTGCGGTTCCCCTGATCAAGACCATCAACTCCGACTGTATTCCGGAGGAGTACAAGCCTTTGATGAAGAAAACGCTGGGTCGTGAGCGCGTGATCCGGGAGTTGTATGGCGAAAACGAAAAGGACCGGTTGCAATGCGATTTTCCCGTGCTGCACAGTCTCTGCAACCGAATGGCTTCCATTGACGCGGCCGAAAGGGTGGTCGGTACGCGCAACCTGGCGATCATTTTTTTCGAAGATACGACGTTTCCGCCCTTTTCAAAGGAAGTGGCAAGCCGTTTCGATTTGATTCTGGGTGGGTCCAGCTGGAACACGCAGATCTTAAGGGCGCGTGGTTTTGAGAATGTTGACACGCTGATTCAAGGGGTCGATCTGGGTTTGTTCCGCCCGATTCGACCCAAGGGAACGAAACAGAAACCGTTTTTTGTATTTTCAGGCGGTAAAATCGAATACCGAAAGGGGCAGGACATCGTGGTGGCTGCGTTTCGGGAATTCCGCAAACGACACCCGGAGGCGGTGCTGCTGACCGCGTGGCACAATCTGTGGCCCAAATCCATCGAGGGAATCGATCACAAGGGGCATGTGCAGGGCCTGCCGGCGGTGGGGGAAGATGGCCAGATCGAGGTCCCGAACTGGCTTGAAGCCAATGGGATTCCGAAAAAAGCAAATTACAACGTCGGATTAACGCCGAACCTCACGATGCCCGCCGTTTATGCACAGGCTGACGTTGCCGTGTTTACCAACCGTTGCGAGGGAGGGACCAATATGGCGGCGATGGAATGCATGGCCTGCGGTGTGCCGACCATTCTGTCCAGCAACACCGGTCATCTGGATCTGCTGGACGACAGTCATTGTTATCCGCTGCGGCGACAGGGTCCTGTGGATGCGGTGTTTCCATATCAGGGCACGGAGGGTTGGGGCGAATCGGACGTGGATGAGGTGGTTGAGATGCTGGAGCGGGTGTACCGAGACCGGAAAGAGGCCGAAGCGAAAGGCGAAGCGGCTACACGGTTCATGCAGGACTGGACCTGGCGTCGGCGGTACAACGAGTATCTTGGATTTCTCGGTAGATTCTGTTCCCTTCGCAGTTGAGGGGGGCGACAGCCGGTTACGCTCCCTACCGCAAATCTTCACGGTGTTTTTCTCTCGTTCTTCGGGTGGTCTGTATCCTGCTATCAAAAAGGCGTCGCTGAGCCCTGATTATTAGCCTGTTCCATGGGGCAGGCGATGAACTTTGTTGAGTTTCAGGCTGATTTGGGACGAATCGGCCGCGGTTTTTTTTAAGAGTGAACACTATGCGAAGCAGCTGGATGAGAGGGGTAATGATTTTTGTGGCACTGGTTGGTGGGGCACCGGTGCTGGGTCAGTTGGTGATCAACGAATTTGTGGCGGACAATTCAGGTGGCTTTCAGGATGAAGATGGCGATGCGTCGGACTGGGTGGAGATCTATAATCCTTCGACGGGACCCATCGGTCTGGGGGGGTGGTATCTTACGGACGATCCCGAGCAATTGACGCAGTGGCGGTTTCCCGGCCAGACGATTCCTGCAGGGGGCTATGTCGTGGTTTTCGCATCGGGCAAGAACCGGAGCGTGGCCGGATCGGCGCTGCACACGAATTTTAAGCTCCTGGCGGAGGGCGATTACCTGGCTCTGGTTGGACCGGATGGAACCACGGTTGTCGATGATTTTGCTCCCGCGTACCCACCCCAGGAACGAAACTTGAGTTACGGTCGTTCCGGGGCGCAGTTGCTCTATTTTACGACTCCAACCCCCGGCACACGGAACGGAACCGGGATTCAGGGTTTTGCCGGCGAGGTGAAGTTCAGCCATACGCGCGGGTTCCAGGAAGCTCCGTTCGATCTGACTTTGAGCACGGAATCCCCCGGGGGAACCATCCGATACACCCTCAACGGCGTGCCCCCGACGGCCACCACCGGTTCTGTTTACAGCGGTCCAATTCCGATTGACCACACGGTCGCCGTGCGTGCGGCGGTGTTCCAGAGCGGGTTTCTTCCGTCGAAGGTCGCAACCCACACGTTTCTGTTTCTCAAGGACGTGGTGCTGCAGGCGCCGGATGGACGGCCCCCCCAAGGATGGCCCACGTCCTGGGGGAGCAATACCCGCGATTACGGAATGGATCCGGCTGTGGTGAATTCCCCCCTCTACCGCGACACCTTGCAGAAGGATCTGAAGTCCCTTCCATCCTTCTCGATTGTCATGAATCTGGAGGACCTGTTCGACCGGACGCGCGGAATCTACGCCAATCCCGGGCAGGACGGGCGATCGTGGGAACGCAATGCATCCGTTGAGTTGTTGAATCCCGATGGGAAACCGGGCTTTCAGATCAATTGCGGCATCCGAATCCGGGGAGGGTTCAGCCGGAGCACCGGCAATCCGAAACATGCGTTGAGGTTGTTTTTTCGTGAGGAATACGGCGAACCCAAGCTGAATTACCCGTTGTTTGGGGAGGAGGGCACGGACGCGTTTGACAACATTGACCTGAGAACCTTTCAGAACTATTCCTGGAGTTTTCAGGGGGATTCGCGTGGTGTTTTTCTAAGGGACCAGTTTTCACGAGACACACAGCTGGCGATGGGGCGGCCGTCCACCCGCGGTGAGTTTTATCATCTGTACATCAACGGGATGTACTGGGGATTATACAACACCCAGGAGCGTGCGGAAGCTTCGTATGCGGAGAGCTATTTTGGCGGGCGCAAGGAGGACTACGATGTCATCAAGGTCGAGGCGGGTTCCTACACCATCAATGCAACCGACGGCAACCTGGCTGCCTGGACACGCCTGTACAATCTCGCGAAGGCCGGGTTTGCGAGCCCGGCGGCGTACCAGAAAGTCCAGGGCAACAATCCGGATGGAAGTCGTAACCCCGATTACGAGGTGCTTTTGGATGTTCCAAACCTGATTGATTACATGCTGGTCATCATTTATGGCGGCAACCTGGACGCGCCGATCTCGAATTTCCTGGGGAACTCCCGTCCAAACAACTGGTACGGCATCCGAAATCGGACGGGCCAGGAGGGGTTCCGGTTCTTCGCGCACGATTCCGAGCACACCCTTTTGAATATCAACGAGGATCGGACCGGTCCGTTTTCGGCGGGCGACACATCGATCACCACCAGCAATCCGCAGTATCTTTGGAAACGACTCCAGGCCAATCCCGAGTTCCGGTTGCAGGTGGCCGATCATATTCAGCGTCATTTCTCGAATGGGGGCGCACTGACTCCGGAGGCCGCCGCCGAACGGTTCCTCGGAAGAAAGGGAGAAATCGATCGCGCTGTGGTTGGGGAGTCTGCCCGGTGGGGTGATTCGAAACGGTCCACCCCGTTCACCCGGACCGATTGGCTGGCTGCGATCAATGGCATTGTGAACAACTACTTTCCGAGGCGCTCGGGAATCGTGATGAACCAGCTGCGTGCCGATGATTTTCTGCCGGTCACACCCGCTCCGGTTTTGAGTCAGCATGGGGGGATTATCCGCGAGGGGTTTGATCTCCGAATCAGCGCTCCCGGAGCGAGGATCTATGTGACGCGCGACGGGAGTGATCCGCGCCAGGCCGGAGGTGAAGTGTCGCCGCGGGCGTTTACCCCCGGACCCTCCATCGTGCTCAATGAGAGCACGCACCTGCGGGCGCGCGCACTCCAGAACGGAGAGTGGAGCCCGTTGACGGACGCGACCTTCACGGTGGAACGGACCTTCAAGGAACTGGTGATCACTGAGATCATGTATCATGCCGCCGATTGGGAGCAGTTTCGTGGAGGTGATCTTGAGTTTATTGAAATTCGGAATGCGTCGGCATCGGAGATGGATCTGAGCGGGGTTCATTTCACGGAGGGAATTCGATACACCTTTCCGTTGGGTACCGTCCTGGGGCCCCGGAGTTTTGCCGTCATGGCGCGCAACGCCGAGGCGTTCCGGGCTCGGTATCCGAATGTTCCCCTGAGTGGCGTCTACGAGGGAAGCCTCTCCAACTCGGGCGAGCCGGTGACGTTGGTGCATGCGAGCGGTGCGACGATCGAATCGATCACGTTTGGTGACGCAGCACCCTGGCCGGAAGCTGCCGACGGGCTCGGGTTCTCCCTGGTGCGGACGCCCGGCGACCGACCGTCCGGGTTCAACGATCCTTCAGGTTGGCGCGCGAGCGCCCGGATAGGAGGATCGCCGGGCAACGAAGATCTCGAGCCATCCGTCGATCCTGTGTGGATCACCGAGGTGTTCGCCGGCGCAATGGAGCCTGCCATGAACGGAATTGAACTGTGGAATCCATCAGATCACCCGGTTGATGTCAGCCACTGGTTTCTTTCCGATGACCGTGCGGTGCCACGCAAATACCGAATCGCGCCCGGGACCTCGATTCCTGGGGGCGGGTTCCTCTTCCTGAACCAGTCTGCGTTTGCTCAATCGGTCGGAGGTTTTGCTGGATTCGAGCTGAAGGCTCGAGGTGGTTCGGTCATTCTGAATTCGGCGGACAGCTCGGGCGAGCTGACCGGCAGGAGCCAGGTCGTTTTGTTCGGGGTCTCGGAAGCGGGTGTTTCGTTCGGGCGGCAGGTGCTTGGCGACGGCCAGGTCCATTTCGTGGCGCAGACAAAACCCACGCCGGGTGCTCCGAACCCCGGTCCCCGGGTGGGGCCGGTGGTTATCAATGAAATCCAGTTTCATCCGCCTGCGGGAGCGGTGGAGTTTGTTGAGTTAAAGAATCTTTCAAATGCGCCCGTGAACTTCCGTCCGTCGACAGCCGGGGACGTGAGCTGGCGGCTCAATGGGACAGGTTACGAATTTCCTCAGGATAGTGTGATTCCTGCGGGAGGGATTCTGTTGGTGGTGGGAGGAGATCCAGACCTGTTTCGCATGCGATGGGGCATTCCGGATTCGGTGCCGGTGCTCGGACCGTTTCCAGGGGTTCTTCAGGATGGGGGTGAGTTGCTGGAGTTGCAGCGCACGGTCGGGGACGCGAACCCGGTCCCGGGCGCGTTGGCCGGGGAGTATGTGACCGTGGATGCCGTCCGTTATGATGATCAACCCCCCTGGCCGGTCAGTGCCGCCGACGGAGGGGTTTCCCTGGAGCGTTTGAAACCCGGGGCCTACGGCAACGATGCAGCCAACTGGCGCGGCAGTCCGGGAGCGCCTTCTCCCGGACTTGAGAACGATGGAAACCGGAGTCCGCGCGTGAATGCAGGCGTTGATCTTGTTGCCGAAGCGGCCCTGTTTCCGGTGGCCTTGGAGTTGGTCGGATCGGGTGAGGACGATGGATCCCCGGGGCCGTTGAGGTTTCAGTGGACCCAGATCAATGGGCCTGCACCGGTTGTTTGGGCTGCGCCGACGGCTGCCCGTTCGTCGGTGGGTTTTCCAACGTCAGGCACCTATTTGCTCCGATTGTCGGCTACGGATGGCGAACTGGAAGCCAGTGACGACATGACAGTGACCATCGATCGCGAGTCGGTGGTGGCCACTCTGGTGAAGCCCGGCTCGACATGGCGTTTTCTGGACGACGGTTCGAATCAGGGGGCCATCTGGCGATCAACAGGATTTAACGATTCATCCTGGAAATCAGGTCCGGCTCCGCTGGGTTACGGCGATGGTGATGAAGCCACGGTTCTTCAGTTCGGGCCGAATGCTTCGAACAAACAGGTCACCAGCTATTTTCGGCACACGTTTCAGGTTGCCAATGCCGGCGATTTCAGCGGACTGACCCTGAGGATCCTCCGGGATGATGGAGCGATCGTGTACCTGAACGGGGTTGAAGTCATGCGAAGCAACATGCCGGAGGGTACCGTGCTCTTCAGCTCGTTCGCCAGCAGCGTTTCGAGCGGTGCCAACGAAACCTCGTTTTTTGAACAGGCAGTGGACGCGGCGTTGTTGCGGACCGGGAACAATGTGCTCGCCGTGGAAGTGCATCAGGCCAACGCGTCGAGCAGTGACATCAGTTTTGACCTGGACCTTTCGGGACCGCGATCCCCGTCGAACCGGGCTCCGACGGTTGACGCCGGACCCGACCTGGGCGGTGAGGTCGGTCGCCCCGTGCTCCTGCGTGGGGTGGTGCTCGACGACGGCCTGCCAAATCCACCGGGAATCATGGCCCTCACCTGGACTCGGCTGAGTGGCCCGATGCCGGTGCTGTTTTCCGATTCCACCGCCGCATCGACGGAGGTTGTATTCGCCGGTGCTGGAGATTATGAATTGCGTTTGCAGGCCCGAGACGGTGAGTTTGTCGCTGAAGATCGGGTTCGCGTGACGGTTTCCGACGGCGTTCTCGGTGGATGGAAAAACGCCCACTTTTCGCTGGCCGAACAGGCCGATCCACTGGTCAGCGGAGACCGGGCGGATCCGGATGGCGACGGTCAGGTCAATCTGGACGAATTCATCAGTGGCACGAGCCCTCGAGATGCCGGGGATCATTTGCGAATCGAATCGGCCGGCTGGGACAGGGCGAAATCAGTGGTGCAGCTTCGGTTCGGCACCCGGGCCGGGAGATCGTATCAGGTGCAGATCCTGGATGCGCTGGACAACCCTGAATGGACGACGGTCGAAACGTTTCCGGCCGGAGTGGGCGGGCGCATGCTTGGGTTCGATGCTCGGGTTCCGTTGGGATCGGGAACAAGGTTCTTCCGAGTGATTGCCCTATGGAATCCCTGACCCGGACCCTTGAAAGAGGGTTTGAGGGTTGGCTTGAAAGATGCAAATGTCATGGTAAGGTTTGCGCGTCCCACCGGTGCGCCATGAATGACCATGGTCAACATGGGCTGCGTGGTGGAATGGTAGGATGCATGGTCGGAGAACAGGTGCGATGTCGATAGACCGGGTTCAATTACAACGATTCGAGCTGAAATATCTGATCCGTCAGGAGCTTGCCCTGGCGGTGCGGGATTTTGTTCGTTCGTACCTGGAGCTGGACGAATATGGTGCGAGTCATGCGGACTTCTCGTACCCGGTGCATAGTCTTTATTTGGATTCGGATGCGATGACGACCTATTGGCATACGATCAATGGGAACAAGAATCGTTTCAAATTGCGAATGCGGTTTTACGGAGAGGACCGTTCGCTACCGGTTTATTGCGAGATCAAGCGCCGCATGAACGAAGCCATTCTCAAACAGAGAGGGGCGGTTGAGCGGGGTGCGGTGGACCGCCTGCTCCTGGGGCAGATGCCCTTGCGCGACGAGATTCTCTCCGACGATCCGAGACAGGTGGCCTCCGTCCAACGGTTTTGTCAGTTGCTCAATGAAATCCAGGCCCGTCCCAAGGCGCATGTGGCGTATCTGCGGGAAGCCTGGTTGAGCCGGGGCAGCAATTCGGCCAGGGTGACGATGGACCGCAATGTGCGTTGCGAAGCGGAGCCCACGGGGAGGTTTTGCACGGAGTTTCGGAACCCGGTCAATGTGTTTGGATCCCAGGTGGTTTTGGAACTCAAGTTCACTGGGCGTTTTCCCGATTGGTGCCGGGAGATGGTCCGGATTTTCGGACTCACCCAGTGTTCGGCCGCGAAATACGTTGATGGCGTCGTGCTGATCGGGGAGAGCAAGATGGCCGCATTTCTGCCGAAAAACGCACAATCCCGCGAGAAAGCCGAATCCCGCCGGAACCTCCTGAGGAAGAACACGGGTGTCCTGGTTACGCCCGCGACCGCATGAACAACTGGATTTTTAATGGAGACTACGGCCTGGCCCCTTTGAACGTGCCGATGCTGCTGCTCGGTTTGCTGCTCTCCTTCGTGTGTGGGCAGATGACGGCCTGGGTCTACATGATCACCCATGGGGGATTGTCTTATTCGAAGTCTTTTGTCAACGCCCTGGTGATCATGCCTCTGCTCGTATGCCTGGTCATGCAGGTGTTGAGCAATAATTTGGTGACCGCGTTTGGTTTGATGGCGGTGTTTGCCATTGTGCGGTTCCGGAACATCCTGCGCGACACGCTCGACACGACCTTCGTGCTGACGGTGATCGTGGTGGGAATGGCGTGTGGCACGCAGAAATATTCCACGGCTTTGGTCGGTACCGTTCTGGTGCTCCTGGTTTTTCTGTATCTCTGGTACACGGGATTTGGGGCGCGGCACCGGTATGACCTGATCCTGAATCTTCATTGGGACAAGCCCGTCTCCGAAATGCCGGTGCTGGCCGCGGTGCTCGACAGGCACAGCATAAAGACCGAATGCGCCAGTCAGCGCTCGAACGAAGATCAGGCGGGTGCCGACCTTTCCTATCGCCTGCTGCTTCGAGACACCTCACGCGTGCAGGAACTCCTTTCTGAACTCAAGGCATTGACCGGGGTCTCCCGCGTCTCCAGTCTCAAAGCGGAAGATGAATCAGAACTCTAATCCCGATTCCCGGCTGAAGCCGATCCCGATCCCTCCCGGCCGACGGTGGCGTGAGTTCCGCCGCAGCGTGTTGCCCGGGATCGCTTTTTTGAGCGCGGCGTTCGGCGTGGCGCTGATGTGGAACCGGTACGTGCAGCCACCGACCCTGCAGGGTTTGGTGGAATCTGTTCAATCCAATGTGGCCAGTCCGCGCGCGGGCGTGATCACGCAGATCAATGTGAGCCGCTTTCAGAAAGTGTCCGAGGGAGACGTGATGGCGGTTGTGGTGCCCAATGACCCGCGCCTGCCCCTCGCGTTGCTGCAGTCCGAACTGGATGTGCTCCGGGCGCGCATGGAGCCGAGGTTGGCAGGACAGCGCAATGCGACCGGTTTCCAGCAGCTACGCCTGGATTGGCTGCTTCAAAAGGTCCGGTTGGCCTCCGCCCGGGTGAACCTCGCCAGAGCGGAAAACGAACTGCGCCGAAGCGTCCAGCTGGTTGCGGCCAGGGTCATTTCCGAGGATTTGCACGATGAGGTGGTCAAGAAAAGGGAACGTTTCGCCGTGGAGGTGGGCTTGATCGGGAACGTGGTCGAAGAACTGAGCTTGAGCCTTGAGGGGCTGAAGGCTTCCGAAGGCTCCGATGAACAGGCATCGGTCCTGGACGAGACGATCGTTGCGCTCGAGGCTCATGAGAGAAAACTCAGCATGGCCCGGGAGAGCCTGGGTCCGATTCTCCTGAAGGCACCCATGGACGGAGTGGTGCAGACTGTTTTCAGGCGCTCTGGAGAAACCGTTCAGGACGGCGATCCAATTCTGGCTTTGAGCGGTCTTGAATCCCGGAGAATCATTGGCTATCTGCGACAGCCGATTTTAACGGACCCCGAGGTTGGCATGGATGTCGAGGTGAGAACGCGTGCTGCGCGTCCGGTTGTCTTGAAGGGAGAGATTTTGCATGTGGGAAACCAGTATGAAGAAGTCGACCGTTCGCTTTCCTTTCCTCGGCCCGGAGGGGCGCTGGACATTGGTTTGCCGATCGCCGTCACGCTTCCGGCCGGTTTGCCTGTGCGGCCGGGAGAGGTCGTTGACCTCGTGATTCACCCGGGTAACCGGTAGCCGCGCTTGCCGGGGCCCGATTCAACGCGTCTATTCATTCTTCATGGTTCTGCCTCATCGCATCGCCACGCTGCTCTACTGCTTTAACCACCGGGACGAGGTGTTGCTGCTCAAGCGTGCCCGACAACCCAATCAGAATCTCTGGAGTCCCTGTGGTGGCAAGATCGACATCGATGCTGGTGAATCCCCCTACGCCGGTGCCTGCCGCGAGGCGATGGAGGAAATCGAACTGCGAATCGTCCCTTCGGACCTTCATCTCACCGGCTTGGTGAGCGAAGAAGGGCACGAGGGCACGGCTCACTGGCTGATGTTTTTGTTCGAAGTAAAACCCCGGCTGGAATCCCTTCCCAAGCCTCATCCGGAGGGTGTCTTCGAGTTTTTTGCGCCCGAGACGATCGGTTCCCTGGATCTTCCCTCAACCGACCGGGAACGGCTCTGGCCCCTTTTCTGGGCGCATCGGGGTGGATTCTTTGCCGTGCGATGCCGGGTGGATTCGGATGGGAAAAATCACTGGACCCTTGAGGAATCCCTTCCTCTGTCGGGTGGCCCGATGACGCATCTCAAATAACATTCCAATGCCGGACGAACCCATCATTGATCTTCATAGCGACCATTACTTTATGGGCGAAGCGATCCGGCAGGCGCTCCGCGCCCGACGGGCTCTCGAAGTCCCGGTCGGTGCCGTGGTGGTCCGCGAGGGGCGCATCATTGCCCGGGCTTCCAACCAGGTGGAAACATTGAAGGACGCCACGGCGCACGCGGAAATGCTGGCGCTGACGCAGGCGGAAGAAGCGGTGGGGGACTGGCGACTGACCGATTGCACCCTGTATGTGACCAAGGAACCGTGCGCCATGTGCGCCGGCGCGGTGGTGCATGTGCGCCTGGCGAGGGTGGTCTTTGGGGTGGGCGATCCGAAGGCGGGTGCCGCCGGGGGCGCGCTCAATCTGCTGCAGTTTCCAACGTTCAATCACCGGAGTGAAATCACCTCCGGGGTTCGGGCGGACGAATGCAGGGCGCTGCTGCAGGAATTTTTCAGTGAAAAGCGGGTTCAGAACAAACGGCAACGAAACCCGGTTCAGCTGTTCCCGGGAACTGAAGGTTCTGCTCTGTCCTGACGGTCCCGGATGAGGCCGGCGGCTCCCGCGCAAGCTCAGCTCACCGCGATGAGGGAGACCCGTTCGTTCTTCTCGTTCCGTCCAATTCCCTGGGCACGGGGATCCAGCTTGGGTTCACCGTCCACCAGAAACTGATAATGATGATGCCCGTGGCAAAGGAGAATCTGGATGCTCCAGGCACCGTCCGGTTGACGCTGCATCGGGTGCGCCGAAGCCTGCCATTCATTGAAGTCGCCGATGACCGAGACTGATTCGGCGTCCGGTGCCTGACAGATGAAATTGACGGGAATGGAAAAGTTCCGGGCCGAATAGCGGCCTGCCTGCTTGGGGGACTGGGAACGGCTGGAATGCATGCAGAAATTCGATCTTCAGTGTGAATGTCGTGATTTAAAGGCTCATCAAACAACCGCGATCCAGTTCCGCCTCAGCCCGAACCGGCCGTCCTGCCTTTGTCAGGGCGTGACAACCTGCGGGGTTCGTTTTTCGAACAACTTCTTAAAATCGCAGTGCGTTAACGAAGCATAAGCGATTGCCTCAAGCAAGTGGCAAGCCCGAAAAAAATGCAGATCGCCCCGTTTCTTGAAATCCTGCGGTTTTTTGTGCGGTGCGCGCAAGACGGCGTCGGTGCTGTGCCCTGCTGTCGCACCCGGCGGGCGGCGGGAGCGGGGGAGTGAAGGGATTGATGGTTGCGATGGATTCTGAGCACAGCGCCCGCGCCGCTGTGCTTGTGCCCGGCGGGGCAACTGTCCTGGGTGCTTCGCGAATCAAATCCACTCACTCTGAATCCGGACCCCAATCAGCTCCACCGCAATCCTTTGAAAACGCTCGCGCATGCCCGCGATCCTCAACATACTGGATGGCAAGTGGCATGATTGAGTTTCTACGAAAGATCTGGTTTTACGTGACGCCCTACCGGTACCGTTTGATCGCGGGACTGGGTTGCGGGATTGTATTCGCGCTTGCCAATGGTGCCCTGGTCATTGCCATCCGGTTTGTCGCCACTCTTGTCTTCGCCCCATCCGGCGAGGTCACGTTCTCTGATTTGATCCAGGAGGTGCCGGATCTGTTTCACCCCGCGCTGGAACGTATGGGAGCGCACCTGCCCCCCCTTTCGGGAGGCACGTCGAAGCTCGGGCTGGTCGCGGTGATCAGTGTGCTGCCCTTCATCATGCTGGTCCGGGCTGGTTTCGGATACTTCAACGTGTATCTCACCAACTGGGCGGCCGTGCGTGCGGTGGCGGATCTGCGCACCCGGCTGTTTGATCATCTTCAGAAGATGCCGCTGAGTTTTTACGGTCAGGCCCGGACGGGCGATCTGATTTCGCGGATCACGAACGATACGCTTGTCCTCCACACCATCATCGGCAACTCGCTTGCCTCGTTCATCAAGGATCCCGTGACCGTCCTGGCGCTCCTGGCGCTGCTGCTGTCCGAACAGCCCCGGTTGACGCTGATCTCGGGCCTGGTTTTCCCCATCTGCCTGTTCCCGATCATCACCTATGGGCGCAAGGTGCGGCGGTCGGCCAAGGCGATGCAGACCCATTCCTCGGAGATGACGACCCTGATGCATGAAGCGTTTACCAGCAACCGCATCATCAAGGCCTACAATCTCGAAGATTCGGTGATGCGGCTGTTCCGGGAGACGAGCAACAAGTTCGTGAGCCAGATGATGCGCATGGTGCGCTCGTACGAGTTTCCGAGCCAGTTGACCGAGTTCGTCGGGGCGCTGGGTGTGTCGCTCGTTTTTCTGTATGTGGTCTTTGTTCCGGAACAGACGATGAGCAGCGCCGCGTTCCTTCAGTTCGTGACGAGCATTTTCCTGATGTACCAGCCGCTCAAAGCGCTGAGCCGGCTGCACAATCAGCTCCAACAGGCGCGTGCCGCCAGCGAGCGGGTCTTCGAATTGATTGCGATGGAGAGCGACCTGGCGGAGCCTGCATCACCGAAACCGCTCAACGCCGATCAGGCGGAGATCGTGTTCGAGAACATCAGTTTCCGGTACCATGAAAAACCGATTCTGAGTGACATTCAATTCCGGGTGCGACCCGGCGAAATGGTTGCTCTGGTCGGCAGCAGCGGTTCTGGGAAAACCACCCTCACCAGCCTGCTCCTGCGCTTCTATGATCCGGAAGCCGGTTGTATTCGCATCGGGGGCGTCGATATTCGCGATGTGGCGACGCACGAACTGCGCAGTCGCATCGCCCTGGTCACCCAGGAAATCATCCTGTTCAACGACACGATCCGGCACAACATTCGACTCGGGCGTCCGGGTGCGACCGACGCCGAGGTGGAGCAGGCTGCGCGGCATGCCCACGCCCACACGTTCATCGCGGCGGCGCCCAACGGATACGACACCGTCGTTGGCGAGAAGGGCGTCAATCTTTCCGGTGGTCAGCGCCAGCGGATTGCCATCGCCCGGGCCATTCTCAAGGACGCCCCGATCCTGGTGCTCGATGAGGCCACGAGCGCCCTGGACACCGAGTCGGAACGTGCCGTGCAGGAGGCGCTCGAAGAGCTGATGAAGGGGCGGACCACCATCTGCATCGCCCATCGGCTTTCCACCATTCAACGGGCGGATTTGATCGTGGTGCTGGATCAGGGGCGCGTCGTCGAGTCCGGCAAACACGAAGAAATGCTCCGACGCGACGGCACTTATCGAAGGCTCTACGAACTCCAGTTTCAGGGTTAGGCGCTATCGAAGATAACGTTTTGGGATTTCGGCACCGGCCACATAGCTGAGTTTGCCGATGCGGACCATCTGGTACACGTTGATCCGAAAATCCGGGCACGTGCTGACCAGGCAGTAAGCGTCGGTGGGCGAGAAGGCGTGTTCTTCAATCATCCAGTCCATCAGGTGGATGGTCGCGGTTTCCACCGCGGTTTCCAGGGGTTTGGAGGCGTGCACGCAGATGATGGAGTCCGGTTTCTCGATGCGCAATCCGGGCAGTCTTTTGTTTTTGATGACTTCCAGATGCAGTCGCACGGTTGCCTGGGTTTCCGCGGCGGTCCCGGTGAACTCGGTGTCGCCCTGGCTGGCGTGCACGTCACCCAGATAGAACAACGCGCCCGGATGGAAAACCGGCAGGTAAAGCCGGTTCCCGGGGGCGGCGTCCCGGATGTCGAGGTTTCCGCCCCATTCCCCCTGTCCATCCATGCTGGTGGTTACCTCGCGATCCGGCGCGACTCCGAACGTGCCGATGAACGGAGTGATCGGCCAGGAGATCCTGTCGTTGAAGATCAGGGTGCCGTCGCGGTTGGTTCCACTGGGCCCTGGGTGGTGTTGAAAGATCTTTGTTGTGTATTCGCCCGATAACTCCGGCCATCGCGTTGATTCTCCGAGAGGCCCGCGCCTGGGACCAACGGCGGTCCAGGATTGGTTTTCCACCAGGATTTCTTCAACAGTCACCACCAGGGTGTCGCCGCGCAGCGCTCCTTCCACTCGGACGGGGCCGGCGATGGGGTTGGCCTGCGGGGGGGTGCGGTCGAAGCCTGGACGCAGGGCTGGGATCGCCTTGTCCTGCGTGCTTTTGAAATAGCCCGTGCCGGCGTCATGGGTCTGGATCTCGAACGGTTCCCCCGGTTGCACGGTGAGCAGCGGTGTGTCCCTCCAATCGAAGGCGTATTTTTGAGCCAGGTCCCGGGTGATCTGTTGCATGCGTTGGGTGGGTTCGATTTGGATGTTGCGTGACGGGGAGTGGGTGCGTTCCGCCGTCACCCGCAAGACTGAACTCCGGCCGTCCAGGTTGAGTCTCACAAAGACACGGGCCGATGCCAAATCCTATCTGGATGCCGGGGCGGCCGGGGCCGTGCTCCGTTTTGCCTTGTCGAATTGGGCGTCGGGGCGGACTTTGGTTGGGCTGGCCCCGGTGGAGAAATAGATTGGAACCGGCGAACGCGATGAGCAGACCATGAGAGTATTACCAATCGTGATGCGCGAACTTTCGGTGCAGGCGCGTCGAAAGAGCACGTATTGGATCCGGATGCTGGCCTCGTCGATTGCCGGCTTTCTGATGGTCTGGCTGATGTTGGTGGTTGCCGCGCCGCTTCCCTTCATGACCCAGGGAAAAGCCCTGTTTTCGGTTCTCGCAGTGTTCGCGTTTGTTTACTGCCTGCTGGTTGGTGCCACGGTCACGGCGGACAGCCTGAGCGCGGAGAAGCGGGACGGCACTCTCGGACTGTTGTTCCTGACACCGCTCAAGGGGTACGATGTGATTCTGGGCAAACTCGTTTCGTGTTCGGTGCACGCGGTGTTCGGGCTCCTGGCGGTTGTGCCGATGATGGCGCTGGCGCTGCTGCTGGGCGGATTGACCCTCGCGGAGATTCTGCGGACCGCGCTTGTGCTGGGTAACACCCTGTTTCTATCGCTGGCAGTCGGGATTTTTGTTTCCACGATCAGCCGAAACGAACGGAAAGCGTTGTTCGCTTCCATCCTGGGAGTGCTGCTGGTCGCTGTGGGGCCTTATGAGATTGAAGTCTATTGGGAGAGCCTGCCGGGACGGATGCCCGGTGCCGCTCCTTTTGATTCCCAGTTTCTGGCGATCAGCCCGATTCGTGCGTTCCTTCTCTCCAGGGAATCGCTCATGGCCTCGTTTCGCACGGTCGAATTCTATGGATCCGTGGCGCAAACCCACGCGCTGGCCTGGCTTTTCGTGGGGCTCGCATCGGCGATGGTCAGTCGGGTATGCCAGGATCGAACATCCGAGCGCCGGGACATTGGATGGTCGGCCTGGTGGCGCGGCCGGGTTTTGGGGGGGCGATCGCAGAGGGATCGGTTCCGCGCGCGGTTGCTCGATCTGAACCCATGCCTCTGGCTCTGTTTTCGCCATCCGTACAAAGCCTGGCTTCCCTGGGTGCTCGTGGTGCCGCTGGCCCTGATCGGGGTTTGGATTTTTGTGGGGTTTCCAATCGCGTTTTACGAATCCGCTCTGTTGTTGGTCATGGTGGTGCACCTGTTGTTGAAGGTCTGGGTGACCGCGGAGACCAGCAATCGCTGGGTGGAGGACCGTCGGGATCAGGCTTTGGAACTGGTGCTCTGCGCGCCGATTGGTACGCGGGAAATACTCCGCGGGCAGGGCATGGCCTTGTGGAGGCAGTTTGCCTGGCCGGTTGGCCTGACCCTTGCATTGACGTTCCTGGCCTGGTGCGCGATGGCTCGAACCGCGGCACTGGGGTCGCAGTCCGGCCGCATCTGGCTGCTGATCGGCATTGCCGCACTGGTTCCCGATCTGATGGCCCTGCGCTGGGTTGCCGCATGGAACGGCCTGACGGCGCGGGGCCTGAATCGGGCTGTGCTTTTTAGTCTGACCCGCGTGTTGCTGCTCCGCTGGCCTGTCTACCTGGCGCTTTCAGCGATGACCACGGCTGGAGCATGGCTGGGAATGGGGGAGGGTTCCTGGTTGTCCCATCCACTCGTTTGGTTGGGGCTGGCGCTTGTGGTTGACCTGGCATTGGGACTTCAGGCCCGAACCCGGTTTCTCAATCATTTTAGAACATTGGCGGCGGATCCGTCCGCCCCCACCGCTTCGTCCGCAGTGGTCTTGAGCGGGGCGGGCGCGAACAGGAAGAGGATTGCGGGGCCTTCCGTTTCCGAGAAAGCCGACGTTCCGGTGCGTTCGAAAAGCCCGGGTTTCTCGAAACGTTGGGCGCTGGGTGTGGCCGTCGTTTTTCTGATCATTGCGGCGGGGTTTTGGCTGCGTCGCACGCTTCTCGAGCGGCGGGTGACGGCGCGAATGGAGGAACTTCGGAGCGCGGGTTTACCGACCACCTGGGATGAACTGGATCGAATGCGTCCGACCGTTCCCGAGTCAAAGAACACGGCCCTGCTCCTGGAACGTGCCGTGTCCGAACTGATCAACCCGGGGACTTTGCCGATGTCCGTGCAGCGCGAGTTGCCATCGTACCGGGCGTCGAACCCTCCGCGAACGGAGCCTCTGCCATCCGTGATGCTGGGCGCGATTCAGACGGCATTGGAGTCCAACCGGGCCGCGCTGGCGCTCCTGAGTGAACCGGGTGTGTTGGGGGTGGGGCGTTATGCCATGGACGGCCTGGTGATGCGCGGAATGTCCGTGTATGGCGGTTCACAATCGGACCAGCAGCTTCAGGGTACCCATTGGGGCGGGCTGTTGTTCTACTGGCAGTCGCTTGCGCTGGGGGAAACCGGAGACGTCGAGGGTGCTATGGAAGCCGTCAGGCGCCTGTTTGCCCTGGGGCGATCGCTTGAAAACGAATCTGTGTGGTTTTTCCACGGGAGACGTTCCAGGTGTTATGAACTTGGATTGGCGGCGTTGGAACGGTTGATGGGACGTGCGCCCCTGCCGGAACGCGATTTGGAGAAACTCCAGAACGATCTCGAGCGCGTCGGACGGGAGGGCGTGTTGCCCCGGTTGATCGCCGGACTGAGATGCCTGGTCAAGCAGGGCACGCGACCCCGGATGAATCAGGGAATGCCTCCCGGGACAGGGCGTGCTCTGGAAGAGTTTCGGGTTCAGCTGGTGTTTCAGATCAACGATTGGACGGGGCGCAGGGCGAATGCGGAGCTGGAGCTGTTGGAGCGATTGGATCGATTTGCCCAGATCGTGACCATTCCGTATCCGGAACGTATTCAGAGTGCGAGCCGGTTGGCTGGCTTCAGAGTGCGGGGCATGCCTGTCAACGGAGGTTTCGGTGTGCTGGATCAGGCGCGCCAGGCGATTGTTCTGGAAGCTCTGCTTGAGGCGCGGTGCCGCGTGATGATCACCAGCATTGCCATCGAGCGTTATCGGGGCGGGCATTCGGATGCGTTGCCATTGCAACTGGCGGATCTGACGCCGGGATATTTGGTGGGGGTTCCCGCAGATCCCTTCGATGGAAGGTCCGTGCGGTACAGGAGAACGGGCTCGGGGTATTGTGTTTACAGTGTTGGCCAGGATGGAGCGGATGACGGAGGGACTGAACCAAAAGCACGACGTTCCATGCGTTATCCCGGTGCCGGCGAAGATCTCACCGTCATCGTGGAGCGTTGAGACGATCGTGCCACCGACCGGTTTCCTCCTCTCCGCCGAGGATCGTCCACCCCGGGATGAATCGAACGAAGAATTTCCTTGAATCCGCTCCGGTCGCAGGAATCATGGGTTGCATGCAAATCATGATCGTTTCATTCACTGAATTCCCGGAGCGCGCGTTATGGTAAAGATTCCTGTTCTGCGCTGGGGACAACCGTACGAGAGCCTGGAAACCGCCCGGGTGGTGCATTTTAACTCGGGTGAAACGATCGCCGAGGTCAGCCAGGCCAATGCGGGGTTGCTGGTGAAAGACATGCGCAAGGCTCAGCGCGCCCGGGATGCTCTCCGCGAAATCCCGATCCGGGAACTGATCGGAATGATGAAGAAGGCGGGTGAGCTCTTCAAGGACGGCACGCTGGAGCTGGGCGACGGACAGCAGACGCCTGACGATTTTGCACGGCAGCAGTCGGCCTCGACGGGCCTCCCGGAGCACATGTGCAAGGCGAACATGGCGAAGAACCATTTCGTTCTCTCGAACATGGACCGGATTCTGGACTGCCTGACACGCGGGTTGGACCTGGATATTCTTACGCGCGGTTACGGAGTCGAATCGCGCGGGGTGATGGTCAGCTACCAGGCGCAGTCGCCGGTGCTGGGCCTGGTGCTTCCGTCCAATTCCCCCGGAGTGCACACCCTGTGGTTGCCGGTCATTCCGATGCAGGTCGGGCTGATCCTGAAGCCCGGATCCCAGGAGCCGTGGACACCCTACCGGATGGCGTCCGCGTTTTTTGAGGCGGGGGTGCCTCGCGAAGCGATCGGGATCTATCCGGGGCCGACCGATGTGGGCGCGGAAGTGCTGTCCCGCTGCGGGCGCGCCATGATTTTTGGAAGTGCCGAAACGATCAAACGCTATGCGGGGGATCCGCGGGTTCAGGTGCATGGTCCGGGATTCAGCAAGGTGCTGCTCGGGGACGACGTGGTGGATGATTGGGAAAAATACATCGATCTGATTGTTGATGGCGTTTATCTGAACAGCGGCCGGGGTTGCATCAATACATCCGGAGTGTGGGCTTCCCGGCACACCCGGGAAATTGCCCAGGCGATCGCCGAACGCATCGGTCCGATGGAGGTAAAACCGCCGGAGGATCCGACGGCCGTTCTCGCGGCGTTCACGGTTCCCGGACAGGCGCAGGCCATCCACGCTTCGATACTTGAAAGGCTCAAGGAACCGGGGGTGGAGGACATGACCTCGAAGTTTGGTCCCCGGCTGGAGGAGCAGGAGCGCTGCGCCTACATCCGGCCGTGGGTGATTCACTGCAACTCTCCGGAGCGTGCCGCGGCGCACACCGAATACATGTTCCCGTACGTGACGGTGGTGGAATGCCCGCAGGATCAGATGATTGACCGGATCGGGCAGACACTGGTTGCCAGTGCGATCACCGGGGACAAGGCCTGGGAGCACCAGCTGATCGAGGCGACCAACATTGATCGGTTGAACATCGGGCCCATCCCGACCCTCAAGCTGGACTGGCTCCAGCCGCACGAGGGCAATATTGTCGATTTCCTGTTCCGCGCCCGGGCGTTTCAGGTGTCGCCCGAACGAACCATCGGGTGATTGGCTTGGCCCGCAGGCGGGCATTCACAACAGAGAGAAAGGAAACTTATGAATCGACGGAATTTTCTCGGGACGACCCTGGGTGCTTCGGCGCTCGCGGCGCTCTCCGCGCCACGAACGATCAGGGGCGCTGAATCCGCTTCGGCCCAGGAGTATTACGAACTGCGGGTCTACCACCTTGCGCCGGAATCGGACGGTGCACGGCTCCATTCGTATCTGGAAAAAGCCCTCATTCCCGGACTCAACCGGATTGGCATCAAACCGGTGGGCGTTTTTGGTGAGATCGAGCCCAAGGACGGCAAGGCGGTGCATGTCCTGATCCCGTATGCCACGCTGGATACGTTCGCGAGTGTGAACGCGCGGCTCGGGGCGGACCCGGCTTATCAGAAGGCGGGTGCCGAATACCTGGGCTCGCCCAAGTCGGATCCGGCCTTCACGCGGATTGAGAGTTCGCTCATGCTTGCGTTTGCCGGTCTTCCCAGAATGGACCTGCCGGTGTGGTCGCGCGAAAAACGGCCGCGCATCTTCGAGCTGCGGACCTACGAAAGTCACAGCGAACTGAAAGCGGCCAAGAAAGTGGAGATGTTTAACGCGGGTGAAGTGGAGATCATGCGCGATGTCGGGCTGGGTCCGATTTTCTTCGGGCAGACACTCGTGGGGGGCTCCCTGCCCAATCTGGTTTACATGGTGTCCGGAGAGAACCGGGAGGACCACAAAAAGCACTGGGGCGGTTTTGGGGCGCATCCCATCTGGAACAAACTCAAGAACGATCCCCAATACGCGGACACGGTTTCGAAGATTCGAAACGTGTTTCTAGCGCCCGCTGCGTATTCGCAGATCTAGGCCGGAATCACGGGCAGGCGCGCTTCAAGGCGCGTCTGTTTTCAAGGGCGCGGGTTCCTTCGAGGGCAGCGTGTCCGCATGGGTTACGACGTTGCGGCCGTGGTGCTTCGAATAATAGAGTGCCTTGTCGGCCGCTGCGATCAGCTCGGCTGGACTGGAAATGTCCCGGCTCAGGGAAGCCACTCCCACACTGGTGGTGATCGGCCGCTTCGGCCAGACGGCGGATTCGATGATCTTCCGGATCCGCTCGGCGTGCGCGGCTGCATTGCTGGGGCCGCAGCCCGGCAGGATGATCACGAACTCCTCACCGCCGAACCGGGCAACCATGTCGTTCCGGCGCGCGGCTCCTTTGAGCAGACGCGCCACCGAGATCAGGACCTCGTCGCCGGCGGTGTGGCCGTGGGTGTCGTTGTATGCCTTGAAATGATCGACATCCAGAAGGGACAGGGAAAGTGGGGTGCCGTTTTCCCGGGCCTGTCGGCATTCCTCCTCAATGGTTTCCATGAAGGCACGACGGTTGTGCAGGCTGGTCAGACCGTCAAAGGCTGCGAGCACCTGGAGCTGGGCGTTCGCAACCTGCAATTGAGCGTGCTGTTCCATGAACTGCTCCTCCTGCAGCCTGCGTTGGGTGATGTCCCGCAGGGAAGCCAAATAGGCGGTCTCACCCTCCCAGATGGTGTAGGCGGCCTTGAGTTCCACGATGATGGGTTCCCGGCCCCGCAGGGAGATGGCCACTTCTTCCGAGGTTCCCGGAGTGACGGCGAAGCCGAACGGGGATCCGCGGAGGTTTTCATCGGTTCGTCCGAGCAGGGCTTTGGCCGCTGAATTGGCGAACTGGACCCGGTGGTTGAGGTCCAACACGACCATTCCGTCCGCGTTGTCCTCCAGGACCATCCTCAGGTTCTGCTCGGACATGGCCAGTTTCCGGGTTTTGTCGCGCAATTGGAGATTGCGCTCCTTCAGCTCGGTTTGGGCGGCGTTCGATTCGCGTTTCCATTCCATGGCCGCCAGGTGGGTCGTCATCAGCAGGTTGAGAAGCTGCAGCCGGGTGGCGGGCACCTCAAACGTCTGTTCTTCAACATCCAATGGGAGCCGGTCGGGTGGTTCGGCGCACAGGCTCGAGTATTCCGGGCTCAGAACATACCGGACGGCGGACAGGAGGGCATCCGGATGAAGCGGGGTCGCCACGGTGTAATCCGCACCTGTTTGCAGGCTCCGAACAAAGTCGCGCATGGCAGGGATCGAGACGATGAGAATGACCCTTGGGCACGGCGGATTGGGCCCGGTTTTGAGGATTTGGCAGAGGTCAAAGCCGTCAAAATCTGGCGAGAGTGTGTCAATGAGCGCCAGATCGAACCGGTCGGCCTGAAGTGTCTGTTCGGCCAGAGCGGCGTGCGAAGCAGAGGAGGTCTGGAAGCCCTCACCGGACAGGAGCTCGACCAGTGTGTTCGTTTGCGGCCCGGCCGGGCCGATGACCAAGATTCGCGCGCTTGTCTGATTTTCTCGGTTTGGTGATCCGTTCATGTGACTCGACATTCGATCCCGGCAACAGTTCTCGACCGAGGTTCCGGGCGTGTCTTCCCCGCGACGTCGATGGGTATCGTTCCACAATCGGGACGTCGGGGGCAAGGATTTCGATTCGAGCCCAATGGGGCGGTTCCCGTTGGTTCACCGCCCGGTTCGCGGTTTTGGGAGCGGGGCGGCGAAACGCGCGAGGACGTTCCAGGCGATGCGCAGTAGGATTCCGAATCCGACGAGCGTTGCGGCTGCAAGAATCCAACGCGTGAGACGCACACGCGCCCGTGTTGTCTCGGCCTGACGACGGTGAGTTTGCTGGAGTTGTTCGATTTTCAGTTGAATTGCTGCCTCGGAGGCGGATGCATCGCGAAGCTGCAGAGTGAGCAGTGGGGGCTTGGACGCACCAAAAGCGGGTGGAAAGGCTTCGAGATCAGCGGTGGTCGGATCTTTAAAACCGCGACTTTTCCAGAACGCTCCTGTTTCGCCGGTCCAGAGCCGGATCACCCCCCGGCTTTGGGCGATTTGGCCGATGCGTGTCCAGAGCAACGGTTCCGCACTTTCGCGCACGCCCGGATTCCGAAAGAGCCAGTGGTGCAGGCATCCCTGGTGTGAGTCGATGTGAAGTCCGCCGCAGGCTAGCAGGTCTCCGTGCCGGGTGGTCACCAGTTGGAACTCGGTGAGTCGTTTTTCCAGCGAGGAATCGGAGACGCCGGTGGTTCTCCAGAAACTCCGGAGCGCCGGGAGGTCCTCCAATGTGGCGCGACGGGTCTGGAGCGGATCGGAACTCATGCCAAACGTTAGGGTCAGGCGAAGATGCGGTAAAGTTTTTGATGGCAATCGTGGCCGCTTTGGCAAAGCTGTGCGCGGTTGAGCATGAATTTGATTCGTACCAGAGACCATGGCTGAGAAAACGCCCGAAACACCGCGCGTGGTTCCACGGAACCTGGGAGGCGTTCTCGTGTTCCTCGCCAGATATCCGTGGAGGGTTGCCGCCTGCGTCGGGTTGTTGATGGCCATCATCGCGATTGACCTCACCCTTCCGCAGATTCTCGGAGACGCCATCACGCAGTTGCGCTGGCATTCGGAGTGGGGTGCGGAGGTGGATCCGATGGTCTACGTGCAGGTTTTTGGGGCGCTGATCCTGGTGCGCACGGGGGTGGCCTGGATTCTGGGGCCCGCGCGAAACCGGCTGGTCCAGCAGACCCTGGCCGATATTCGCACGTCCCTGTATGATTCGCTTCAGCGTCTGGCGTTTCGGTATCACGATCGTTCGAACACCGGTGAGCTGGTTTCACGGTCCACGGCCGATGTGTCGCGGTTGCAGAATTTCTTTTTCGCGTGCCTCTTCCTGAGCTTCGATATTTTCGTGTCCCTCATCGGCACGGTCCTTTTGATCTTTCAGGTCAGTTCGCTGATGGGGTTGGTCACGTTGGGAACGATGATTCCCACGATCGCCCTGATCGTCTTTTTTGCGGGGAAACTGCAGCCCAAATGGCGCAAGGTGCACGATCTGCACGGCGCGATGATCACCGTGATTCAGGAAAACATCGCCGGGGTGCGCGTCGTGAAGGCGTTTTCCAAGGAGTCCGAGGAGGTGGGCAAGTTTGAGCGCAAGCGGGAGGCGTTTATGCGGACAATGACCGAGACGGTCAATTACTGGGCTGCCCGGGTGCCGATTGCGCAGTTTATTTTTGGGTGGACGCTGCCTCTGGTGCTCTGGATAGGCGGACGGCAGGTCATCAGCGGGGAGGTGCAGATCGGGGATCTGGCCAAGGTCGTTTTCTATCTCATGGCGATCGGGCATCGGGTGGGAATGATCGGGCAGTTTACGAACATTCTGCAGAACGCGAGCGCCAGCGCCGAGCGCATCCTGGAGATCATCGACGAACCGCGAACCATCCGGAGCGGTCGGCTGACGCTGCCGCCGGGGCCGGGTGCCGTGCGTTTTGAACAGGTGGAATTCAGTTATGGGGAAGGAAAAGTCGCGCTGGAGGATGTGAGTTTTGATGCGGAACCCGGAAATCGGTACGCCGTGGTGGGACCGACCGGTTCGGGCAAGACGACGTTGGTGAACATGATCCCCAGGTTCTACGATGTTTCCAAGGGACGGGTGCTTGTGGACGGGGTTGACGTGCGGGAGTTGAGTTTGGGGAATTTGAGGCGGGTTGTCAGCGTGATCTTTCAGGAGACATTCCTGTTCAGTGCGACCGTGGCGGAGAATATTGCTTATGGAAAACCGGAAGCGGATCGTTCGGTGATTGAGGAGTGCGCGCGCTCGGCGCAGGCCGACGAGTTTATTCGCGAGCTTGAGAAGGGCTACGACACCGTGATCGGCGAACGGGGGGTGACTCTGAGCGGCGGGCAAAAGCAGCGTATTGCCATTGCCCGGGCGTTTCTGATGGATCCGCGGATCCTCATCCTGGACGACGCCACCTCAAGCGTGGATTCGCAGACCGAGCGCCTGATTCAGGAGGCGATGTGGCGGTTGAGCGCGGGGCGCACCACGTTCATCATCGCCCACCGGTACTCGACCGTGCAGCATGCGGACCAGATTTTGGTGATGCGTGGGGGCCGGATTGTTGAGCAGGGGACCAACGATGAACTGACTGCCAGGGGCGGCTTCTACTGTGAACTGTTTGGTCCCCAGTTGGAGGAAAATGCGGAGCGCCGGGCGCGGAGCCAACGTTAAACGATGTCACAGGACCAGGACATAGCCTTGGAGGAGCAGTTCGCGCAAAAGCGGATGAGCAAACAGACGTTCCTCCGGTTGATGGCGTATCTGCGCCCGTACAAGAGGCAATTCGTTCTGAACCTCGCGTTCACCACGTTTGCCACCGCATCCTCGCTGCTCGGGCCGAAATTCATCCAGGTTGGGATCGACCGGTTTCTCACGGACTTTACCTCAGCGGAGGCGGCTTTGAGTGGTATTTTGATGGTGAGCGTGATCTATCTGGTG
Source organism: Verrucomicrobiota bacterium (assembly GCA_021733945.1). Taxonomy (GTDB): domain Bacteria; phylum Verrucomicrobiota; class Verrucomicrobiia; order Limisphaerales; family SIBE01; genus JAIPJX01. The sequence goes on from JAIPJX010000015.1 coordinate 24,831, forward strand.
AATCTTTTTGCGGGATGGTTTCTCTCCGTTGCGCAGGTGAAAACCTCGATTGCGATCGGGCAGGGAGCCATGAACGACCTCCGAAAGGCGGTCTTCGCTCATATCCAGAGTCTTTCGCTGAATTTCTTCGATCGCACGCGGCAGGGCAGGATCATCAGTCGGGCGGACAGTGACATCAATTCGCTGGACCAGGTGCTGACCTGGGGTGCCAACCAACTGTTGTCGAGCGGTCTGACGCTTCTGGGTGCCTGCGCCATCCTGCTGCAGTACGAGTGGCGGCTTTGTCTGGCGGTCAGTTCCGTTCTCCCGATCCTCGCCGTGGCCACCCGCATTTTTCAGGTGCGTGTGCTCCGGGCCTACCGGCGGCTGGTGGAGCAGGGTTCCCGGGTGACCTCGGCGCTTGCGGAAAATGTTTCCGGGGTAAGGGTGGTCCAGGCGTTTTCCCGCGAGGACCTGAATCTCGAGCGGTTCCGCGAGATCAACTCCGAGTATGCGGAACGATTCACAGAGGCCGCCCGGATTTTTCACGTCTACATTCCGCTGATCCCGATGCTTTCGGGCGTCGGCACCGCCATCATCCTTGGGTACGGGGGGCATCTGGCGATGCGCCACGAGATCACCGTGGGAGAACTTGCCGCATTCATCATCTACCTGGGGATGTTCTTTGGCCCGATCCAGACAATGGGCGATCTGTACAATTCGGTTTTGTCGGCGGCTGCCAGCTCGGAGCGGATTTTCCAGTTGCTTGAAACCCGGCCTCAGGTGATCGATTTGCCGAGTGCGGGACCGTTGCCCCGGATCGAGGGACGGGTCCGGTTTGAGAACGTGAGTTTTCGATATGAAACGACTCCCGATGACAAATGGATTCTTCACCGGGTGAGTTTTGAAATTCTGCCCGGGCAGATGGTGGCATTGGTCGGATCGACCGGTTCGGGAAAGACCACCATCGCGAGTCTCCTCGCCCGGTTTTACGAGCCCCAGTCGGGCCGGATCCTGATCGATGGATTGGATCTGATGTCGACGACCATCGGGTCGCTCCGGTCCCAGATCGGGATCGTCACGCAGGAGAATTTCCTGTTTTCGGGATCCATCATGGAGAATCTGAAGTTTGGCAGACCCTCGGCTACGGATGAAGAGGTCCTCGAGGCGGCGCAAATGCTTGGCACCCACGAGATGATTCTGGGATTAAAAGAGGGCTACCAGACGGAGGTGTCCGAACGGGGGGGGAACCTGAGCGCGGGAGAACGGCAGCTCATTTCCTTCACCCGGGCGATGGTCGCCCGTCCGAGGATCCTGATTCTGGATGAAGCGACCAGTGCGGTGGATTCCCAAACAGAGAGTGTCATTCAAAACGCCCTCGAAAAACTTTTTGAAAAACGCACCTCATTTGTCATCGCGCACCGTCTCTCGACGGTCCGGTATGCCGACCAGATTCTGGTGCTCAAGGACGGCGAAATCGTCGAGAGCGGTTCGCATGAAGAGCTGCTTGCCAAAAAGGGCCGGTACTCCGAACTCCACGAAGAATTTGTGCGGCAGTGATCGGGCACTGGAAGGATCAAAGCCGATGAATTCCAAAGGGCTCAGTCCTGGATCCGTTTCTCGCGACTCTGGAAATAGGCGTTTCGGATGCTGAGGTAGGGGTCGAGGGCAGAGTTGGTAAACTGCTCGTAATCTCCCAGGCTGAGGGATGTGCTGTTCACGCGTTCGTGGACCGCGATGCCGAGATTGGCGGGAGGGGGGATGCCGACCAGAAAAAGCGGGTTGAGAAAGGCGTCTCCGACCCGCCCTATGGTTCCCCGGACGCTTGAGGGGCCGAAGACAGGCCAATGAATATAGGGTCCCGGTGGTACGCCGTGGTATCCCAGCGTCTGATCGAAATCTTCCTCCTGACCCTCAATGCGCCAGTAACTGGCGGGGTCGAACAGTCCGCCGATCCCGATCGTGGAGTTGATCACAAACCGGCCGGCTTCGCGGCCGGCTCCCTTGAGCTTGCCCTGGAAGAGGCAGTTTGCGGCTCGCACGGGCGCGCGGACATTTTCGAAAAACATCCGAATGCTGACCCGGGTTGGTTCCGGGAGAACCCGCGCGTAGCCCCGGGCGGTGGGGCTGAGTACCCAGTAGTATACCCGGTCGTTGAACTGGTAAATTTTTCGGTTGATGGGCTCGATTGGATCGGAAACGGCGACTTGAGATGGATCCGTGTCGAACGGGTCTTCAAACTGAAACCGGGAGGCACTCTTGAGGGACCATTCTTCGGTGGGAACTTCCGAGTCGGGGCCCTGGGCATTCGAGTGGACCGAAAACAGATTCAGCGAGATGCAGACAGTCACGATCCACCGCATAAAACCGGACGGGAGGTTTTTCATGGCTTCGTCACAAAGGCAGTTCGGGGTCCGACGCTTCCTCGATCCGTTTTTTGATTCGCGCGACAAGGTCTGGGTAGGATGATTTGTTGATGATTTCGTCGAACTGCACCCGGTAGTTCTTGACCAGGCTGACGCCTTCGATCAGGGCATCGTAAACCTTCCAGCCGGGATCGCCAGGTTTCTTGCGAAGCCTGTATTCCACGGTGGCATCCACCTTCTGGGTCGTGACCTTGGTCTGCACGGACGCGTAGGAGTCGATGACCTTCTCGTTCAAATACCGGACTTCCACGAGGTTGGTGTAGCTTGATGTGATTTTCTCGACGTAGGCGCGTCGCAGAAACTCTTCCAGCAGCGATTGGAACTCCCTTTTTTCGGTTTCGGATCGGTTCGGCCAGTGGCGGCCCAGACATCCCTGGCTGATGGCTTCCCAGTCGAACCGGGTGCTGATCAGTTTTTGAATCGCGTCGACCTGTTCTCCGTGGCTGTCCTGCGCGCTCCATTTGGGATCCCGGAGCACCGAAAGGATCTGCTCGGTTGTCTGTTTGACCTGTTCCGTCGGTTCCCCTGCAATCAAACGGCTGCCGATCCCGCAGGTTGCAGCTGCCAGGATTGTGACCTGGAGCAAGCGGCTCCATTTCGTCCATTGCGATGTCATTGGCTAAATTCCCTTCTGCCCGAATCTTAAACGTTTTAATTATTCATGAGCCCCGGCTTTTTGACAAGACCGTCGGCTGGGATTTTCTTCGAAGTTCCGATCCCGTTCCGGCTGCTGTGTGACTGTGTTTCTCCGTGTGGGGGTGACTCCGCCGGGTTTGTTCAGACGTTTCCCTGAACGAACTTGGCGATGAGCTGTTCGAGATCCATGGCGGGTTCGGTGTTCATGATCCGGCCTCCCGGCTTGATCTTCTCATCCATTCCTCCGGGGAGGAGTTCGACGAATTTTTCGCCAATGAGTCCCTTGGTTTTGACCGATGCGATCGCGTCCATGTCCAGGGTCACATCGGGATTGATCATGAAAACCACGTGCGCCTGGTAGTCCTCCAGAGAGATGCTCTTCACGCGCCCGACTTCGACCCCGGCGATCATGACGGACGCGCCGATCTTCAGACTGCCACAGTTCGAGAACTGGGCGTGGAGTTCATAGCCGTTCCCTCCAAAGAATTCGCTCTTTGCGAGCCGGACGCTGAGGTAGCCGAAACAGGCCAGTCCGGCAATGAGAAACATGCCGACCCCGAGTTCCATGGTCGATTTTTTCATGGTAGGCTGAAAGTTATTGGAGTGCAGCTATTTATACTGAATCGGACCGTCGATTCGGCCGTGGACGAATTGATCCACCACCGGATGCGGGCATGTGAGGATTCCCTCCGAGTCTTCCAGGGCCACAAGTTCACCCTGATGGAGCATGGCGACCTTCTGCACGATTCCGAATATATCGGGAATATCGTGAGAAACAAGTACTCCGGTTAGATTCAGGCGTTTGTGCGATGCGTCGAACAACCTGAGAATGGATCGGGCGATGATTGGGTCCAGTCCGGTCGTGGGTTCGTCAAAAAAGACAATTTCGGGGTCGCGGACCAGGGCTCTCGCGAGGGCGGCTCGTTTGATCATCCCGCCACTCAGCTGGGAAGGGACTTTCTCCTCGGCTCCGGTCAGTCCCACCTGTTCGAGTTCACGACGCACCCGCACGCCGATTTCCTGTTCAGTGAGGGAAGTCTTCTCCCGGAGCGGAAAAGCCACGTTGTCGAACACGGTCATCGAGTCAAACAGAGCTCCGTTTTGAAAGACAAACCCGAAACGGCTCCGGATCTTCTCCAGATCTCTGAATCGGGCCGTGGTCACGTCTATGCCGTCCACCAGAATCCGTCCGCGGTCCGGTTTCATCAGTCCGGCGATGTGCTTGAGCAAGACGCTTTTTCCGGTGCCGCTCATTCCGATCAATGCGAGGAACTCGCCCCTTTTCACCTCAAGCGACACTCCCTTGAAGACTTCGGTGTCTCCCAGGCGTTTCCATAGATTTTCAATCTGGATCATGGGGTTTCCTCAAAAAAGAACCGCCGTCATCAGGTAATCCCAGACCAGGATCAGGACCGATGCTGTCACCACCGCCCCGGTGGTCGCGGTGCTCACTCCCTCCGCGCCATGGCTTGAATAATATCCCTTGTGACAGCAAACCCAGGCCATGATCGCACCGAAGCTGACCGACTTGATGGCCCCGCTCCAGAGATCCTGCATGCGCAGGTGATCGCTCATTTCTCCGAAAAAAGTCCCCGAAGCCATGCCCAACAGTTTCACCGCAACCACGTAGGCTCCGAACACGCCGATCGCATTGAAGATTGCTCCCAGCAACGGGAGGGTGATCAGGGCGGCAAGCAGGTTTGGTACGGAGAGATACCGGAGCGGGTTGAGTCCGAGCAGTTCCAGGGCATCGATTTGTTCGTTGATCCGCATGATGCCGATATGTGCGGTGATGGCGGATCCGGCGCGTCCGGTCACCATCAGGGCGGAGAGCACCGGTCCCAATTCCCGCACCAGGGACAGAACGACCATGGGTCCCAGAAATGCCTCGGATCCGAAACCCTTGAGTGCGTTGTATCCCTGAAGCGCCAGAACCATGCCTGTGAACAGGCCTGTGAGGCAGACAACAAACACCGATTTCCACCCGATGAAATGGATCTGTTTCACCAGATGCCGCCCTTTGAGGGGGGGGGTGGCAACGCATGCCAGCGTTTGGCACAGGAAAGTGCCCATGCGTCCGACTCGGGAAATCCCGAACAGAGCGGCTGCCCCAAATCTTCTGACAACGTTTACCAGCATGATACCGGGTCCATGCGAACAGGTCTTTGCCCTTCCGTCAAGCGAGGCTCTCCAGATGGGTTCGATCGGGTTCGATCGGGTTCATTCGGCCGGGAGGTGTTTGCCGTGATTCCGGATTGCTGGAAGCTGCTTCGGAAAACCCGGAGGCGATGGCTGGTGCCAAATGAGCGGGAATGGAGCGGGGCGTTAATCCTGTTTTTGCTGTCGCGAACGACGCCATTTCGTGAGATGGCGCGATTGAACGGCAACGCCGGCGGCGAACAGGGCAACAAAGAGGATTACCCGAATCATGGATTCATGAGGAACCGCCTGGCAGATCAACATGGAGCCGGTCAGCGCGGAAAGCACGATCAAGGACCAGTCAAACAAAACGGCCACCAGGAAAAAACCGAGCGCGGCACCGATGACTCCGCCAATCCATGCGTATTGGCTGTATCCCAGTTCCAGGGCAGCCATATACACGACATAGCCGCCGGCCAGCAGACCCGCCAGCCGAACTGCAATCTTGTGCAGGAAAATCGAAAGGACGGCTCCGATCAGGCCCAGGCAGAGCGCGACTGCCAGAACCATCCATTCCTCGGAAGCCTTGAAATATTCTCCCGTGAGGATGGTTCCGGCAACGAAGCCAATGCCCCCGACAAAAAGCCAAAACATGCGTCTGCCGAACAAAAGCAGGGCCAAAGCAACGAGCATGGCGGCGCTTTCAGTCGTGTGGGCCTGGATTCTGTCTGTAATCCAGGTGAGCGGATTTGTTTCGTGGCTGTTCTCGTCAAGTTTCATTCGTTCCAGAACACTAGGCTCGCACAGTCGAATCGGATTGAAAAGGCCTGGTTCAACCGGGTCCGACGGTTTAAAACCCACCGAAAAGGCGAGGTGGGGATGAAACAGAACTAATCTCAACTATTAAGGAAATAAAAAACTTTCAAAATGGGGCGAACATTTCTTGCGTGAGATGAGCAGTATACGTTAAAAGCTCCTTTCTCGAAAGAGACTCCTATGTCGTGAGGGTGTCTGGAAAGTTGCCGGTTGGGCGGATGGGTCTGCCTTTTAGGGTTGAACAATAGAAGCTTTCTGAGACAAATACACGCGTTACCGGTTGGACAAATTGCTTGAATGGTTTAAGCAGCGTCGAATTGCCGAATGTCAGACATTTTTCCAAAATGGACAAACCAGCTTCCGGTTAAGATAATAGCCGGAGCGATCCTTGCGGCAACGACGGGCGTGGCAGGGGTCTGGTATTATTTCACTCCCAAGTATACCCGGGTCGGTTATCAGCCGATTCAGCCGGTGCCCTTTTCGCATGCGGTGCATGCCGGGCAGCTCGGTGTGGATTGCCGGTATTGCCATACTGATGTTGAGGAGTCGTGGTATTCGAACATCCCGGCTGCTGAGACCTGCATGAAGTGCCACAATCAGGTTCTTCCGAACGATCCGCGGCTGGCTGTGGTGCGGGAGAGTGCTGCAACCGGAGAGCCGATTCCGTGGGTTCAGATTCACAAGACCCCGGATTACGTCTATTTCAACCACTCGGCTCATGTGAACCGGGGGGTTAGCTGTGTGGAGTGTCACGGTCAGGTTGACCAGATGGACGAGGTGTATCACGCCAAGCCATTCAGCATGACGTTCTGTCTCGATTGCCACCGTAACCCGGCCGCGAAGTTGCGACCGCCGGACAAGATAACCGACCTGACTTGGAAGTGGAGCGATGATCCGGAAGCTGCGGCCAAAGCGCAGAAGGAGAACGGTTCCAAGTTTGTCACCGACTGGAAGGTCGAATCCATGGAAAATTGCTCCGCCTGCCACAGATGAAAACCGTTCCCCCGACTTGTCCTGAGCCGGACTCTGGCGCAAAGTATTGGCGCAGTCTGGATCAGTTGGCCGACACCCCTGAATTTCAACACTGGGTGGAGCGCGAGTTTCCAGCCGGTGCGAGCGAGCTCACCGACCCTGTCTCCAGGCGCCATTTCGCGAAGATCATGTCCGCCTCCTTCCTTCTGGCAGGGCTGGGGACAACCGGCTGCCGGAGGCCTGAAGAGCGCATCCTTCCCTTTTCAAAGCAACCGGAGAACTACGTGCACGGCATGCCGCAGTATTATGCGACAGCCATGCCGACCCGGAGTGGGGCCGTGCCCTTGGTGGTCAAGGCGCATGAAGGGCGTCCCACCAAGGTGGAGGGAAACAAGGAACATCCCGACAGCAACGGCGCGACGGATCTGTTTGCGCAGGCTTCCATTCTCAATCTTTACGATCCTGACCGGGCGACGCGCTTTGTGAAGGACGGTCAGGCCGCCTCCCCGGAAGAGGCGCTGAAGATGTTGGGCGATCTCTCCAAGAAAACGCAGGCTGACGGCGGTCGTGGAATGGCGTTCCTGATGGAGCGCGGGGCTTCGCCATCGCGGGACCGGGTTCAGAAACTTCTGCAGGAGAAGCTGCCGAATGCGGCCTGGCACGTTTACGAGCCGGTTGATTTCGATGTCTACCGTCAGGCGGCCGCTGCCGCTTATGGGCGTGCGGTCACGCCTTATGTCCGGCTCGACCAGGCAAAGGTCATCGTCTCGCTCGATTGCGATTTTATTGGTTCCGAGGAGGATGCTCACATCAAGATCCGGCAGTTCTCCAAGGGCCGCCGGACCGAAAAGCCGGGTGACAGCATGAACCGGCTTTATGCCGTGGAGGCCCTGTTTACATTGACGGGTGCCAACGCGGATCATCGACTGCGGACACCGGCAAGCGGCGTTCTATCGGTGGCGGCGCGTCTGGCCCGGGAAATTCTGACGCAGACCGGAAAAAGCGATCTGCTTCCCGATCTCAAGGCTCTGGAGTCCGGCAGTGAGGCGCACAACGAGTGGATTGTCACCTGTGCCAAGGATCTTCTCGAGCAGGCCAACCGTGGCCACACCGTCGTTCTGGCTGGGCATCGTCAACCCTTGGCGGTCCACATCCTTGCCGCGGCGATGAACGAAGCCCTCGGCAATACCGGCAATACGATTGTTTTTCACGAAAAACCCCAGGCGGTCACCCAATCGATTGTGGATCTGGCCGGTGCGTTGAACGCCGGGCAGGTCAGCACCCTGGTGATCTTTGGTGGGAACCCCGCCTACAATGCTCCGGCTGAACTGAACTGGACAGAAGCCCAGGCAAAGGCGGCGAACGTCATTCGTCTTGGTTATTACGAGGACGAGACATTGCCGGTCAAGGGTTGGCATCTGCCGCTGGCGCATTATCTCGAATCCTGGGGAGATGCACGCACCTCGGATGGCACCCTGGTGCCGGTGCAACCGTTGATCGAACCCCTGTTTGGGGGCTTGACGGAAATCGAGGTGATGGCGCGGTTGGCTGGAAGCGAAATGACCAGCTCGCACGACATCGTTCGGAAGACTTTTGAGGAGTTGGGTGAAGCGGGTGACGAACCCTGGAACCGATTCCTCCACGACGGATATCTGAAGGGGAGCGCTCCGGCGGCGACGCCCGTGAGTTTTGATCGCGCAGGTGCCGCCAAAGTCATGAGTGCGGTGCGTCCGGCACTGGCACCGACCAAGGAGAGTCTGGAAGTTGTTTTTCATCGTGATTCCTGCGTTGATGACGGACGTTATGCCAACAATGGCTGGCTGCAGGAACTTCCCGACCCGGTCAACAAGCTGGTCTGGGAGAACGCGATTTCCCTGAGTGTGCGCACGGCACGCGAGTTGGGACTTTATTACACGGACAAGGAAAACATGAACCTTGCCGTGCCCTGGGTAAAGGTGGAGGTTGGCGGTCGCTCGGTGGAAGGTCCGGTTTGGATCCAGCCGGGGCAGGCGGACAACACCCTGGGTTTGCCCCTGGGTTATGGGCGGACCAAAACCGGGCGGGTTGGCAAGGGATCCGGATTTTCAGCGTATCGGGTGAGGACCTCTGCGGTGCCCCATATTGCGCCCGGTGCAAAACTGACCGCGGTTTCGGGCAAGACGCATCAACTCGCCACCACCCAGAATCACTGGGCGATGGAAGGTCGTCCGATCGTCCGTGAAGCCACGTTGAAGCAGTATCGGGAGCATCCCGATGTTGCCCGGTCGATGGACATGGAGAAACCTCCCGGCGCACCGGAAGATGGTCTGCCGATGGCGCTTTATCCAAACCCGATGGATGTTCCGGGCAAGGACGGAAAGACTCCGAAGGAGAAAGCCGTTCATCATTGGGGAATGTCCATTGATTTGAGCACCTGCGTGGGGTGTTCAGCCTGCGTCATTGCGTGCCAGAGCGAGAACAACATTCCGATTGTCGGAAAGGACCAGGTCAACCGCAACCGGGAGATGCACTGGCTCCGGATCGACCGTTATTACACGGGGGATCCCAAGAAATCAGCCGACGACCAGATTGCGGATCCGCAGGTGGCCAATCAGCCAATGCTTTGCCAGCACTGCGAGAGTGCTCCCTGCGAAAGTGTCTGTCCCGTAAATGCAACCGTGCATGATTACGAGGGGCTGAACCTGATGGTGTATAACCGGTGCGTGGGCACGCGGTATTGCTCCAACAACTGCCCTTACAAGGTCCGACGCTTCAATTATTTCGATTACGCCCGGCGTCCGTTTGACAGATTGTACAAGAGCCCGTTTGCGCGGGATTCAGATGGCAAGCTCGGAATCTCCCGATGGTTCAGCAATCCGGATCGGGGAGAAATGCCGGAGGATCAGTGGAATCTGGTGAAGCTGGCCAAGAATCCCGATGTGAGTGTGCGCATGCGCGGAGTCATGGAGAAGTGCACCTTCTGTCTGCAAAGAATTGAGCGTGGCAAGATTGCCCAAAAGGTGAAGGCCGGAGCGTCGCCGGACATTGAAGTCCGGGATGGGGCGGTTGAAACCGCTTGTCAGCAGGCCTGTCCGGCGGAGTCGATCGTGTTCGGAAACATGAAGGACCCCAACAGCCGGGTTTCCCGCCTCAAAGCGCAGCAGCGCGATTACTCAGCCCTGGAATTCCTGGGAACACGTCCCCGGTTGACCTACCTGATGCGTCTCCGGAATCCGAATCCCGCGATGCCGGACGCGTACGAAGTGCCGCTGAGCGGTCAGGAATTTGCAAAAAAATCGGGTGCTCACGAATCAGGCGAGCATTCCGAACACGGAGCGGCCCATGGCGCGACCGAGGGTGAAGCCGTCGAGAAAGGATCTCATTAATGTCTGAAGTGGCGATTCCTCCCACCCTGAAGATTCAAGCCCCCCCAGCGGAGCTTGAGCGGGAACCCCTGGTTTTAAACGAGCGTCCTCCGGGATGGATCTCTGACCGGATCACCTCCGTAGTCGAGGGCAAGGCCCCGCGCTGGTGGTGGATTGGGCTCTCGATCAGCGTTCCGCTGATGGTGATGCTGTTCTGTGTGCTGGCTTATCTGATTTCCACCGGTGTGGGCATTTACGGTAACAACCAGCCGATCATGTGGGGTTGGCCCATTGTGAACTTCGTCTGGTGGATCGGCATCGGCCATGCCGGGACGCTGATTTCGGCCATTCTCTTTCTTCTCAGGCAGAAGTGGCGTACGGCGGTCAATCGGGCTGCGGAGGCGATGACCATTTTCGCGGTGATGTGCGCCGGCATTTTCCCGTTGATTCATATTGGGCGCGCCTGGCTGGGGTGGTGGCTGTTCCCGATTCCGAATGCGAATTCCATCTGGCCCCAGTTCCGGTCGCCCCTGATGTGGGACGTGTTTGCCGTCTCAACTTATTTTACGGTGTCCCTGTTGTTCTGGTACGTGGGTTTGGTTCCCGATCTCGCCGTCATGCGCGATCGTTCCAAGACCAAGATCCGGAAGTTCCTCTACGGACTCTTTGCGTTGGGATGGACGGGGTCCAACCGGCACTGGAGTAACTACGAGAAAGCCTATTTGATTCTGGCTGGCCTTTCAACGCCGCTGGTTTTGTCCGTGCACAGTATCGTTTCGCTGGACTTTGCGGTGTCGCAGTTGCCGGGTTGGCATACGACGATCTTCCCGCCCTATTTCGTGGCGGGTGCGGTGTTTTCCGGATTCGGCATGGTCCTGACCCTTTTGATTCCGCTGCGGCGTCTGTGCAATCTGGAGGAAGTGATCACGGTCCGGCACATTGAATTGATGTGCAAGGTAACCCTGGCGGTTGGCTCGATCGTGGGATACGCCTACGGCATGGAGGTGTTCATTGCCTGGTACAGCGGCAGTCCCTACGAGAAGTTCGCTTTCTGGAATCGTGCTTTTGGGCCCTACTGGTGGGGTTACTGGACGATGATTATCTGCAACGTCGTGGTGCCCCAGTTCTTCTGGTCCAAGAAGGTCCGGACCAACATGCTGGTGGTCTGGGTGCTGTCGATCTTTGTGAACATCGGGATGTGGTTTGAACGATTTGAAATTGTGATCACCTCGTTGAGCCGCGAGTTCCTCCCCTCGAACTGGGGATACTTCATCCCGACCATCTGGGATATTCTGACGTTCCTTGGAACCTTTGGATTGTTTTTCACCTTGTTCCTGCTGTTCCTGCGGTTTCTTCCGATGATCGCGATTTCGGAAGTCAAGGGTGTTACCCCGCAGGCGGATCCTCATCATCCGCTGGGCGGCGCGAAACCAGGAGGCCATCACTGATATGGGCGAGACTTCAAAACCTTACGGGATAATTGCCGAATTCGAGACCGCTGCGGCGATCATGCATGCGGCCGAAAAAGTCCGGGATTCCGGATTCCGGAAGTGGGACGTGTTTACCCCCTTTCCGGTGCACGGAATGGATCGGGCCATGGGGTTGAAGAACTCCAAGGTCGGCTGGTTTTCGTTCATCGGCGGTGCCACGGGCTACACCTCCGGCATGCTGATGATCTGGTATCTAAATGCGGTGGACTACGCGATTCCGATTGGCGGCAAGCCAATGTTCAGTCCCCATGGAGCGTTTCCGCCCTCTTACGAGCTGACGATCCTGTTGGGTGCCTTTGGTGCCATCTTTGGAATGTTGTTTTTGAATCGCCTGCCCAAGCTGCATCATCCGCTCTTGAAACACGAACGTTTCAAACTGGCGACGCATGACCGATTTTTTGTGGTCATTGAAACCGGCGATCCCAAGTTTTCGGAAACTGAAACCCGCGCACTGCTCGAGTCCGCCGGCAGCAAGCACATCGAGTTGGTGGAGGACTAGAGTATGCGCTACTTTCTCGCTGTTGCAATGATGTTGGGGGTTCTGCTCCTCGGAGTCGTAGGGTTTCGAGACACGACCACCCGGCGCACGCCGATCGAAGTGTTCCCGGACATGGATCGCCAGCCCAAGCTGCGTCCTCAGGCGGAGGACGCGTTCTTTGCGGACAACCGTGGATCCCGCAGGCCTGTGGAGGGTACCATGGCCCGGATGACCCCGATGACGATGGGCGCCTCCGGTTCTTCGGAATTGGTCTACGGCTACGAAGATCTTCCGGTCAACACGGGCCATCTTACGGGAGTGACCAACTACGTAGAAAATATTCCACTGACTGTATCCGGTGAATTGCTCGAGCGCGGCATGGGCCGGTATCAGATCAATTGTCAACCGTGTCACGGTGCCCTGGGTGACGGTAACGGAATTACCCGGAAATTGGGAATGGTGGTTGTGGCCAACCTGCACGATCCACGGATCATCAAGATGCCGGACGGGGAACTGTTTCATGTAATCACGTCGGGTCGCAACCTGATGAGCAATTACGCCGCCCAGGTGTCGGTGAAGGACCGTTGGTCGATTATCGCCTATATTCGGGCCTTGCAGCGCAGCCGATTGGCCTCGATCGATGACGTCCCTGAACAGCTGCGGTCCACGCTAACCAAGTAGACTATGAGTTCGCATTCCAATCCATCCACCGCAGCGACCCCGCTGGATTTATCCAAGTGGCGCTCGTTGCCAACGCGGCTCATGCTGGTCGGAGGTATTCTGTCATTGATTGGGTTGCTGGTGCCGTCCTATCGGGAGCAGTTCTCCTTTTCCTGGCTGGTGTCGTTCATGTTTTTCCTGAGCCTCTGCCTCGGGGGATGGTTCATGGTTCTGGTGCATCATTTGTTTGATGCGAGCTGGTCGGTGCCGATTCGGCGGGTGACAGAGAACCTTGCCTGTCAGGTGCGGTGGATGGCGGTTCTGTTTGTCCCGATCGCATTGTTTGCGCCCCGGATGTATCCGTGGATGGAACTTTCGGCCAATCACACCCCCGATCATGCCCTTCACGCCAAGGGGGCGCTGCTCAACATTCCGACTTTCTATTTGGCCTCGATTTTCTGCTTTGCGGTTTGGTGGTATTACACGACGAAACTGCGCTTCTGGTCGCTCGAACAGGATCGGACCGGATCTGCCGAGTGCACGAACCGGATGCGCATGCTTGCCTATTTCGGAGTGTTTGCCTTCGCGATCACACTCACCCTGGGGGTGATCCTGTGGATGAAATCACTGCAACATCAGTGGTTCTCCACGATGTATGGTGTGTATTATTTCGCCGGGAGTGTCTGGCTCACGATCGCAACGGTCTACGTCATCACCCTGGTCCTGAAGCGGCAGGGACCACTGCGCGAGGTGGTTCAGGAAACTCAGTTCTATTTCCTGGGGTCCCTTCTCTTTGCGTTCACCGTGTTTTACGCGTACATCCATTTTTCCCAGTATTTCATCATCTGGAATGCGAACATACCCGAAGAAACCTTCTGGTATGTGCTCAGGGAAAAGGGGTCGTGGTGGCAGATCGGGTTGCTGATTGTTTTCGGGCATTTCTTTCTGCCCTTTCTGACCCTGCTGCGGATTGACGTGAAACTGTCCTGGCTGATGATTCCGCTGGGTGTATGGGCCTGGTTGATGCATTACGTGGATCTTCAGTTCAACATCATGCCGATCCTTCATCCCGACGGTTTTGTGTTGCACTGGCTGGACATTGGAAGTTTTGCCTTCATGGCGGGATTTATGGCCAGGAATTTCATGAAGGATTTTGCTGCATACCCTGCGTATCCCCAGAAGGACCCGCGCTTCGCCGAATCCATGGGGGTGTATGTCGCGCCCGCCTCAAAAACACCTGCAGCCAAAGTGGCGGGAGGTGCCCGATGAAGCTTGCGGATTTAAACAGCATCCAATCGTGCGGAGGTGAACAATGAGCGATCGTCCAAACAATGCCGGCCTGGTATCCGTGGCTTTCTACTTTGTGGTGATCCTGGCTCTGTTCATGGCCATGTTCGAGTTGATGGGTTGGTCCCGCGAGACATTGCAGCCTGCACCGATTGACGGCATACGAGCCGGGGAACGGGCCAAGGCTCTGGCGGATCTTCGCAAATCGTCCGAAGATCAACTTGAGAATTACAAACTTTTAGACGAGACCAAGGGGCAGGTGCGCGTGCCGATTCGGCGCGCCATGGAATTGGTCGTTCAGGAGTGGGCGGATCCGGCAACGGGTCGAGCCCATCTGATCGCGGAATACGACCGCCTGAATCCGCCTCCCCCTCCTCCCGCTCCCGAGAAGCCAAGCGAGTTTGAATGACCGGAATGAATACGCAATCCTCTGAAACCGCCGCGGGACAGAGTCCTGACCAATCGGCAATGTCGAAGTCCAGGGTTCTGGAAGCGGACAAGTCCTGCTCCGTGCCGGTGATGTTCCTGTTGACCTGGGCATTGGCCTGGCTGGTGGGTGGTGGAATCCTTGCCGTTGTGAGTTCCATCAAACTGCATGGTCCGGGATTTCTCGCCGGCTCGGCTTGGTTGACCTATGGCCGTGTGCAACCGGCGAGCATCCATGCGTTGCTTTACGGATTCGGTTTTCAAGCGGCGATCGCCGTAGGTCTCTGGATGATCGCCCGCCTGGGTCAGGCGGAACTGATGGGCCGGAAAGGAATTCTGCTGGGAGGCGCGTTCTGGAACCTGGGTGTGTGCCTGGGTGTGTTTGGAATTCTTGGTGGAGCCGGCACGGGGCATCCGATGCTTGAAATGCCCGGGTTTGTTTCCCCCCTGCTGCTGGTGTCCTACAGCCTGATGGGGGTTTGGGCGTTGATCACCCTTCATTTCCGACAGGTTCGTTCGCTTTATGTCTCCCAATGGTATCTGCTGGCGGCGCTTTTTTGGTTTCCCTGGATTTTTATTGCGGCGCAATCGTCCCTGGTTTTTCACCCGGTCCGGGGTGCCCTGCAGTTTGTGATTTCCAGTTGGTATGGACACGCGGTGGTGGCGCTTTGGCTGGTTCCGGTTGCGCTGGCGGTCCTGTTCTATTTCATCCCCAAACTTCTGGGACGTCCGCTCCACAGTAAGCACCTTGCGACGTTTGGTTTTTGGACCATGGCCTTGTTCGCGGGTTGGGGTGGGGTGCAGGCCGGTGCTCCGGTACCCCGCTGGATTAGCAGTGTATGCATTGTGGGCGGTGGATTGATGCTTTTGCCGCTGATCGCGGTGGGTATGAACTGGTGGTTCACGGCACGGGGCGCGAAGCCCGCTCAGGGTGATTTCGTGTGGGGTTTCATCCGTTTTGCCGCGGTCGCCTTCTTCGCCGCCATGCTGCTGGACATCGGGGGACGAACCCGGGTGATTGGAGAAGTGACGGATTTGACGGTGTTTTCTTCGGGAGTCTACGCATTGTATTTCTATGGTGTCTTTGGAATGTCCATTGCCGGTGCCGTTTATTATCTGGTGCCGAAAATCACCCAGACCGAGTGGCCCTCCGCGCAACTGATCCGCTGGCATTATTTGGGATCGATGGTTGGAACGGTGTTGATCACGGCTGCGTTGGTCGTGGGCGGAGTGATCCAGGGACTTCGATTAAACAATGCCGATATTGCCTTTGTGGATGCCCTTGCGAAGACGGTTCCGTTCCTTGGCCTGAGCACCCTGGGTGGCCTGATCCTTGTGGCTGCAAACGTGGCATTTCTGTTGAATCTGGTGCGTCTTCTCACCGTGTGTTGCAGGTGCTGCTGTTGCCTCCCTTGGAATGGCACCGCAAACGGCAACAAGGCAGCAGCTGTGGGAGCAAATCTATGAACCGTGGTCCTCTGATTTTTCTTGGAGTTTTCGTTTCGATGGCAGTGACCTGGTATGGCATGCTGGTCGCTCCATCGCGTCAAATGGGCGGTCAGCAGCAGGCGAACGTAGGCCCGGGGAACGAGCGATATCCGATCCCCCGCCTTGGACCCGCGCATCGTGGCGCCGAAGTGTATCGTTCCAATGGGTGCGCTTACTGTCATACCCAGCAGGTCCGGCCGCAAGGGTACGGATCGGATTTTGAGCGGGGTTGGGGATTGCGAATGAGCGCTGCCCAGGATTTTCTCTTTGAAGAGACGGTGGCGCTCGGTCAGGTGCGGATGGGCCCGGACCTGGCAAATGTTGGCTTTCGGTTAACCGACGAGGCCTGGCACTATGCGCATCTGTATAATCCCAAATCCAAGGTGACCGGTTCGTTGATGCCGCAGTATCCTTTCTTGTTCAAGGAACAGCCGATCAAAGGTTCTCCCTCAGGCGATGCGCTTGTATTGACGGGTGCGTTTGCGCCTCCGACCGGGGTTGAGATTGTACCAACCAAGGAAGCCCGTGAGCTGGTTGCTTACCTGATGAGTCTCAAATCGCAGGTTCCACTGTTCGAGACCCCCCTGCCGGCGGGACCGAAGCAGGACGCAGAGGCGACAGCCTCATCGGAAGGTGCAGGCAACGCTCAGACCAATCTGGCTCTCAATCGTTAATTTTCATGAAACCGGATCGGAATAAGAAAAAAACTTCAGGCGGACCCGCAAATCCGTCTGCGCCGACGACCAAACGATCGACCCCCGCGGCGGGTGGTTCGAAACGTGGATCCCGGGGTAACTCTGAGGATTCGGAGCCCACCGCGGGTTCTGAACCAGTACCGGTGTGGCTGTTCGTGCTCATGGCCCTGATGTTGTACTCGGGCATGTCCTATCTTCACACCTATGGTGGGGGATTTAATCCCAAGGTTTACGAGAATTTTCGCTCCTACAAACTGGTTGACAGCGCAAATCCCAAATCAGGGCCGGAAATGCTGATCGCGAAGGGGGAAGCTCTTTATATGGTCTGTGCGGCCTGCCATCAGGTGAATGGGATGGGCGTTGCGGGACAGTTCCCGCCGCTGATGGGTTCGGAGTGGGTGAACGAGCCAAATCCGGCTCGGTTGATTCGTATTCCTCTGCACGGTCTGAGCGGTCCGATGCAGGTCAAGGGACAGGATTGGAATTCCTCGATGGCAGCATTGGGTTCCGCGCTCAGCGCCGAAGATATCGCGGCGATTTTGAGTTACATCAGGCAGGCCTGGGGTAACACCGCTGGTCCCGTGACTCCTGCCGAAGTTGAGGCGGTGATTGCAGACACGAGCTCCCGTTCCATGGACGGATCCCGCCCCTGGACAGCATCCGAATTGATGAGCATCGAAGTGGCTCAGTAAACGTTCGGTTGGGTCCTACACCTGGGTTCGCTGTTCGATCTGTTGAATCGCCCAGGCGGCATGTTCGGCGATCAGTGGTTCCGGGTCTTCGCCTGCTTTGGCCAGGGTCGGCAGAGCGCTGCGATCGGCGGTATTTCCGAGCGCCACCGCAACGTTCCTCAACAAGCCCCTCCTCTTGGTCCGTTCAATCGGAGTTCCGCGAAATCGTTGTTTGAAGGTCGGTGCATCCAGGCTGAGTAGTTCCAGGAGATCGGGAGTGTGAAGATCGGATCGGGCATGAGACCGCATCATGGCCCCTTCTTTTGCGAACCGGTTCCAGGGACAGGCCGCAAGGCAATCATCACATCCGAGGATTCGGTTCCCGATCGCTTTTCGAAACTCAACTGGAATGGAACCTTTCAGTTCGATGGTGAGATAGGAAATGCAGCGTCGGGCGTCGAGCTGGAAGGGCGCGGTGAACGCGTTGGTGGGACAGGCGGTGAGGCAGCGCGTGCAGGAACCGCAGCGGTTTTTCTCGGGTTGGTCAGGCTCCAGATCCAGGGTGGTGAGGATTTCCCCCAGAAACAACCAGTTGCCGAGTCGGCGGCTGATGAGGTTGGTGTGTTTGCCGACAAACCCGATGCCTGCCCGTTCTGCAAACTCGCGCTCGAGCACGGGTCCGGTGTCCGTGTACCAAAGGGAGCGGCAATCGGGGCCACCCAGTTCCCCGATGGTTTCGCATAGCTTTCGCAGTCGTTGGCCCATCACCTCATGGTAATCGGTGAACCGGGCGTATCGGGCCACGATTCCGGTTGGTTTGGCTGGAAGACCGCCGGTTTGCGGGTGTGCGTCATGATAACTCACACCCAGCACGATCACGGATCTGGCCCCGGGCAGTACCAGCTGGGGGTTGCTGCGTTTTTCCAGGGTTCTCTGCAGATACCCCATTTCACCGTGGTGGTTGAGTTCCAGCCACTGCTGGAATCGACGGGCACGATCCGGTGGGGCGGTGGTGGTCACCGCGCAGAGATCGAATTCAAGGTCCGCGGCGCGCTTTTGGATCTGTGCCTTCACGGGAATTCTGTTGGCCCTGCATGATTCGGAACTGGTGTTCGATCTGTTGAGCCACCTGCCGGATCGAGCGGACTTCGGCGTTGATGAGAATATCGGCCTGGCGGTAGAAGCCCTGACGCTGGTTCAGGAGTTCGCGGATACGATGGACGGGGTCGGGGGTGTTCAGGAGGGGTCTGTGGGATTGCTGGCGTACGCGGTTCCAGATGGCGTCGGGCGAAGCCCAGAGGCAGGCGACGAGCGCGCATGCTTTCAAGCGGGCCAGATTGTCGGAATGGGTAATCAGTCCTCCACCGGTGGCGATGACCGCCCGCTGCATCGCTCCGACCGCTTCGAGAACCTCACACTCGAGTTTGCGGAAAGCGGGTTCTCCGTCATCGGCGAAGATCGCGCTGATGGATTTTCCGGCGCGGCGTTCGACGAGATCGTCCGTGTCCCAGAAGTCGAACCGCAGCATGGTTGCCAAAGCGCGACCAACCGACGTTTTGCCGGTTCCCATGAAGCCGACCAGGGCGATGTTGTTGATGTGGCGTTCTGTCACGGATGGAGTTCGGAGGAAGCGGTGTGCAATGGGGCTGGTGTCATGTATTGAGAAATGTTTCGATCCTGGTTTGAAGGGTTGCGGCGATCGACTGGAGCCTGGGTTCGGAGTCGACCTTGAGTCCGTGCTCGTCGCGCACATAAAAGGTGTCGATGGCGGCACCCATTTCGGTGGTGATCTTGGCCACTGCAATGTTGAGTCCCTCTTCGTGCAGCGCCTGGGAAACGAAGTAGAGAAGCCCAACCCGGTCCTCGGCTTCGACCTCGATGAGGGTGTGGGTTTCGGAAGTCCGGGTGTCGAATCGAATCTTTGTTTCGATGCGATCCTCCGCGAGCGATTCGTAGACGGGTTTTGGAACCTTGACCCCCTTGAAAAGCTTCTCGATTTTGGCGGAGGTGGTCAGGGCGGCCTTGAGGTGGCGCTCGAATTTTGCACGTTCGTCGGCCTTGGCCAGAAGTCCGGTTCGAATGTCCGTGACCAGGAACCGGTCCAGGATGATCTCGTCGTTCCGGGTGTAGATCTGAGCCCCCAGGATATTGAGCCCGGCGGCGGTCAGGCACCCGGCGATCTTGCTGAACAACCCGGCTCTGTCCCAGGTGCATACCAGCACCGAGGTGTAGCTTCGGTCGGGTTCATCGTGCCAGGATACCGCAGGTTCCAGTGCTTTTTCCTCCTCGCCAACCAGCTGCCCGATAAATTGATGAACCGCAGTGAGGTCCCGGGCAATCCGGCTCGCGGACTGATTCTCGAAATACCGCGCCGGGAGGTTGTTGAAATGGGCGGTGATTTCCTCCAAGGGATAATCCTCGGGCAGCTCTGTCCTGATCTCCTCGATGAAGTGGGCGCGCTGGCGGGTGTCCGGGCCTTTCGGGTCGGGTTCACCCAGAAGATGTTGCCGGGCTTTTCGGTGGAGGGTGAGCAGGAGTGAATTCTTGAAGCTGTTCCAAAGGTCCGGGCTGGTCCCCTGCGAATCGGCAAACGTATGCAGGGTGAGCATGTTCAGCAGGTCCAGTGAATCGATCACCCTGGTGAAGGACTCGACCACGGAGGGATCGTCCATGTCACGGCGCTGGGAGATCTGGACCATGAGCAGATGGTGCTCGATCAAGGTGCAGAGTTTACGGGTGACGCCGTCCTCCAGCCCGAGGCGTCTCGCCAGTTTTTTCGCGAGCCGAACGCCTGCCTTTGAGTGATCCCCCGAATCCTCGGTCTTGCCGGCGTCGTGCAGGAGCAGGGCCAGGTAGAGCACGAATGGGCGCTCGACCTTGTGGAACATTTCCTTGTAGTCGATGAAGGGCTGCTCGGTTGCCGTGGAGATATGGTCGAGTTTCTCCAGGCAGACCAGAATGTGTTCATCGGTGGTGTAGCGATGGTAGAACTCATGCTGGACCAGGCAGGTCAGGCGTCCGAATTCCGGGAGGTACTTGCCCAGGAAATCAACCTCGTGCATGGCCCGAAGGGCGGTGGCGACGCTGCCCGGCTGGTTGAGGATCTCCAGGAACGTCTCGCGCACATGCGGGTTCTTCAGGAATGAACGGTCGACGAGTTTGAGGCAGTTGCGCACTTCCTGTTCGAGATCCGGGTGAAGGCGGACCCCCCGCTGTTGGGCATGGAGGAAGAGCCGCATCAGGCGTGGAGTGTCCTCGTTCAGGGGATGTGCGGCCGTGGTGAGGATTTCGCCGTTAACGATCTTGAAACCGTCCACGAGTTGGGTGGAAGTTTTCCGGCGCGTGGTTTTGAGAATCTGACGGAGAGAGGGTAGTCTCTTGGGTTGAGGCAGCAGGGCCAGCCGTCGTTCCACGGTGCGGGTGAGCAGAAAGATGTTCCGGGTATGGGTGTAAACCTCGCGCATGAACTGCTCAAGACGCACGTGAGGGGATCTGCTCGTGTGTCCGAGTTGGTAGGCGATGGCCGGCTGAAGATTCTTGGTGAGGACATCGACGGGCCGGTCGGTTTGATAGTGCAGTTCATTGCGGACTCTGAGCAGGTAGTCGTAGGCGGTGTCCAATTGTTTTCGTTCCGAGGGACCGATCAGTTTCCGCCGTTCCAGTTCCGTGAGCGACTGGACCCGGTACTTGAAGTGAGCCATCCAGAGCAGGTTCTGATAGTCCCGCAAGCCGCCGCAACCGTTCTTGATGTTAGGTTCCTGCATGCACGCCGAATTGCCGAATTTCCTCCGGCGCGATTCCTGATCCTCGATCCGTGCGGCGATGTACCGCGCTTCGCAGTCCCGAACACATTTGGCCAGCACGACCGTCTGCAGGCGTTCAAACAGGGGGGCGTCCCCGGCGATCAACCTGGCTTCAATGAGCGAGGTCTGGGATTGCATGTCGCTGGCGGCCACGCGCACGCAGTCCTCGACGGTGCGTACGGAATGGCCCACCTTGAGTCCGAGATCCCAGAGTGTGTACAACATTCCATCCGTGATCGTTTTCAGGTAGGGGGTGGGGCTGGAATGTGCCGCGTAGAGGCTCGAATACAGGAACATGATGTCGATGTCGCTGCGCGGATTGAGTTCTCCCCGGCCGTAGCCGCCGAGGGCGACCAGAGCGAACGGATGGGGCTTGAGGTCCTCCTTCGAGGCGTGGTGCTCAAGGGATTCGAGCAGATACCGCAGGAGGACGTCGAACACGGTGGCCTGGCCGCCGCAAACCACGCGTCCCCCCGCGCCGGAGCGGTGAAGGATCAGAAGGCGGTGGCGCTCGATTTTGAGAAATCGCTTAAAACGGACCAGTTCCTGGCTGGGATGCCGGTTCACGGCAGGTCCGAGGCGCAACAGAGCATCGGCCTCGATCTTCTCCGTGAGTGTCTGCATACGGGGCACGATAGGCGAGAACATTGGGGGCGCGCAAGCGAAGGCTCAGTTTTCGTGCAACTTGTGGGTTCGGTTGGGTTTGATAGATTGGGAATTGATGGTGGAGCCTCTGGATCCAGATGCCGCCCTGATGCTTCGCGTGAGGCAGGGGGATGCGGCTGCGTTTGAAGCGCTGGTTGAGAAATACAAACAACCGGTTGCCAATCTGATTTACCGTATCCTGCGGGATGCCACGGAGGCCGAGGATCTGGCGCAGCAGGTGTTCCTGCAGGTCTACAAAGCCGCCGACCGATACCGGGTGACGGCGAAATTCTCAACCTGGATTTATACGATCGCACGGAATCTGTGCCTGAACGAAATTCGCAGGCGATCCCGTCATCCGGCTGATTCGATGGACATCGGATCCCAGGAAAACGAGGACCTTCCAGCCCGTCAGTTTCAGGATGTTGCCAGTGCCCAGCCTCCGGAGGAGCTTTTGAGGGATGAATTGGTCCGGAAAATCGACCTGGCGGTCTCCGAATTGCCGGAGAATCAGCGGACCGCCATCCTGCTCTACCGGGAGGAGGAGATGTCCTACGAAGAGATTGCCCGAGTGCTGGACTGCTCGCTCTCGGCCACGAAATCGCTCATTCATCGCGGGCGCGAGACGTTGAAGCAGAAGATCAAGCCCTACCTGCGAACCGGTGCCTGGCAGGAGGCGGCCGAATCATGATCCATAATCCACCCGCAACAAATTCTGGTGCGCGGTTTTTACTAGAGAACATTCGCATGCAAAAGAGAGAAAAAAACAAAAACACAGGGCCGCACTCCGGGCGGAACGGCGAATCGGTTCTGGATCTGGAATTGGACCGGCTTCTGGAGCGGTTGCCCGATGCGCCGCTCTCCTCAAATTTCACGGCCCGGGTTCTGCAATCGCTGCCCGCGAGCCGGGAGATCAGACGGACTGGTTGGTGGACCGTGTGGGGAGGTTTGTCTTTTTCCTGGAAGATGGCTGCGGCCTCGGTGTGTGTAGGCTTCGTGTTGATCGGACAATACCGGCATCAGGTGGCGGTGCGGGATGAGGTGGCACGCAGTGTGGTGGCCGTGGGCAATCTGGCGAGTTTTCCCACTGTGGAGATGATGGAAAACTTCGAGGCGATCCGGCGTTTGAATGATGTGACCGAGGGGGTCGACCTGGAGCTCCTGGCAGCATTGCAATGACCCGAAACGTCCATTTGAAAATGAGCCGGGGCTTGACCTGGTTGGTGGCGTTGATGGGTTTCGGTGCATTGATTTCCTCCAGTCTGGGGCAGAACTCCGGAAGAGCGCCGGTTCCGGGCGGGCAGGCGGAGGTGAACGCACCGTTGCCCCCGGTTGAGTTCTTCCGGCAATTGCTGGCCATGGATCCCCTGGATCAGGAGCGTGCCCTTGCCGAACGGCCCCTTGAAAAACGTGAAGCGCTGAA
Source organism: Verrucomicrobiota bacterium (assembly GCA_021733945.1). Taxonomy (GTDB): domain Bacteria; phylum Verrucomicrobiota; class Verrucomicrobiia; order Limisphaerales; family SIBE01; genus JAIPJX01. The sequence goes on from JAIPJX010000015.1 coordinate 48,209, forward strand.
GGCGAAAATTGCCGAGTATTCCAAAATGCCGGCTTCGGAGCGGGAATGGCGCCTGCGAATGACCGAACTTCGGTACTATCTGGCACCGTTGATGAAACGATCGCGAGGGGATCGGATCGCGCTCCTGGCAGAGGTTCCCCACCATCTCAGGGAGCTGGTGTCGGAACGATTGGATCAATGGGATCTCCTGCCCGAACCCTTTCAAAAAGAGGTGTTGGATCAGGAGTTCATGCTTCATTACTTCGCCCGCCTCGAATCGAGTTCCCCGGCGGAGCGGGAACGGATCCTGAGCACCATGTCCAGCGAACGAAGGGATCTGCTGGAAAGGGAACTCGGGAAATGGCGCGATACACCGGTCGCGGAGCGCGGTCGGATGTACGAACGATTCAACCAGTTCTTCGAACTTCCGGCGCAAGAGAAGGAGAAGACGCTTGATCGATTGTCGGATGAGGAACAACGGCAGATGGAGAAGGCACTGCAACGTTTCGGGCAGTTGCCCGCCCGTCAGCGGGAGCTGTTCATCGAGTCCTTTCAGAAGTTCGCCAGCATGTCGAACGGTGAGCGGGATCAGTTTTTCGAGAATGCCGAACGGTGGAAGGTCATGTCTCCCAAGGAACGACAGACCTGGCGCAATCTGATCAATCTCCTGCCGGTTCAATCAGAGCCGCCGTTGCCGGGCGGAGTCCAAACGGGAGCCGCGTCCCCTGCCGTTCCTCCGGGTGCCTCGGGTGGAAGCGCAGCCGGCAAGCTTCCGGCTCTGCCTGGACGTTGACGGTCTGGGGGGCGGCGAGGCGCGGAAGGGTGCATGACAGAATGCTTCGTCGATGACGAACGAAGTTTACCGCCGCCCGCGACCAACGCGAAGCGTCTTGGACTGCGGTAGTCCTCTACCGCTTTTGGGGTGCGCGCACCGCACTGCCATTCCTGAAACGGATGGCAGTAGGGCAAAGCATCCCGGTGCACCGAGGCCGGATGGAAATCGAAACGCTGGAACCCGCTCACCGGGACGGTTCGCGCTACCTTTCCCCGTCCCCTCGGTGGTAGGGCGAAGCGTCTCGCTGAGCCGTGGGCCACCCGAGGTCCAGATCCCTGACCGCTCACCGGGACGGTTCGCGCTACCTTTCCCCGTCCCCTGGCTGGTAGGGCGAAGCGTCTCG
>JAIPJX010000016.1 GCA_021733945.1 Verrucomicrobiota bacterium
ACCCCCCCCCTACCCCCGGGGGTGGGGCGGAGGTGGGGGGTGGTGGATGAAAGCTCTGGGTGAAGTTTTTCGATTGTGGTCCGGATGTCCTCCGGGTGTTTTTGGAGCCGAACCCGCAGGGTTTTGCAGATTCCGTTGCGTGCCAACGATTGTCCCTGACCGTACTGGTGCCGAATGTAGTTCCTGATCCATATCTGGCACCCGAAAGAGATCAATATCCCCGGCAGCGCCGCGACTGTTTTATCTAACCACTCAGGTTTCAGAGACGTTTCGAGCGAGAATCTGCGTGGAGAGACCGAAACGACTCCCAGTGAGTCGGTCAACCCAGTCGTGAGCATCCAAATGAGGGTGAGCTTGACTGGGGCGGGTTGATCCTCAATCTCGCGGTCTTCCCAGAAAGTGTGTGAAATGTTCCTGATCATTTTGTGTGGGTTCTTGGGTTTGATTACCAGCGGCCGCGGGTTTTTGGAGAAGGCGGATTCAAGGCCGGGCCGCGAACGATCGGGCCGGCATACAGCCAAGCGGCGGTGCCTCCCTCGTCCGGAAATGCGTAGATCCTCCCAGTCAAAGAATTGGGCATGAACAGGCGATTATCGCGCACGCCCAACACGGTCACCCGCCGACCGGAGTCCGTGAGGCAGATCAGAACGCGCCGGTTGGGAAGATCGCTTTTTACGACCCTTACGACCTCGGCATTCTCCATCATCCAGGCTTCCGCATTTAGCTCAGGCGGGGCTTTTTTTATGGCGGTGCCAGATTGTTCAGGAGTGTCGAACAAGCCAGCCACAGCAGCCACCACCGGCACGGCAGCAATGCCAGCCGCGGCTTTCTCGACACCGGCCGCCGCCCAAAGCACCCGGCCTGCAATCAGGGACCAGTCTTCATCCTCGACAAGAAACTCTGTCCTGATCGATCGGATGTCGTCTTTGTTGTGCAACCCGAGCCGGGCCATGACAGAGGCCTCGCGGATGGTGAAAGCACCGGCGTCTTTGTTCGGTGGAAAATTTTGGTGTGGATTCATGTCTTTAGGCTGAAAATTTTCTCGAGGGAATGGATAGGTGATTAGCCAGGGATGGTGATCGAGACCCCCCCCGCCCCGGGGTGCCCGCGGCGGCCGCGGTGGCGGCCGTGTCGTCCGATGGTCGCGGTGCGCGGGCAGCCCGTGATCGGGGGGCGGTCACCAGGGACGGCCAAGCGGCCCAGGGAAACTGCAGTCTCGTGAGGGAAAAGGGACACTGAAAAGTCACACTGAATCCTTTTTGATGTCGTTTTGCTGGGGTTCGTCGCCTAAACCGCCTGATTGAGAATCAGACGGCGGTGGCAGCGCCTGGTCTTCGGCCTCGACAGCCTTCGCCCGCTTCATGTTCTCGAACCAGTCCCTGACAGCGTCCGGAGTCGCCGGTTCGCCCGATCGGTGCTCGACGATCTCCGTCGGGTCACCTTCGAGCAGAGCCTTTTTGTCTGATATGATCCCGATCGAAACCGATAGCTGACCGATCGGGATCGTATCGAGTTCGTCGCACAACCGCTCGACGCCAGTGCGAATGAAACGGCCCATGAGGCTTGCCACCTCTTTCTTCTGCGTAGCTATCGCCAGGCCTTCCCGGTCACGGATCGCCTGGACGGTGTGCGTGCTGATCCGGAAGGCCCGGGCGATGTGGCGGATGCCCATGCCTTCGCCCAGAGCCCGGATGATGGCATCGTAGCGTGCCCGGTCCCGGGCAATTCGCTCCCCGGTAAACTTCCCGGGTTCAGCCGCTCGCTTCTCGATAGTCAACAGCTCGTGGCCCAGGGGGAAACAGCCCTCATCGAAAAGCTCGTCCTGCTTGCTGTTCGGAAGGTTCGAATCCATGGCAAAAAAATAAAACGGCGGCGGCCGGTCAGTGGTTCGGCATGCGCAGCAGTGACTGCAACGACACGGTCACGTCAGTCTGAGACCATCGGAACCCCTCCAAGTCGCCGGAGCGAATGCGCGTTTCCACCCACTCCCGACCGCGCCCAAGCCCGGACGCCGCGATCGGGACTGTCACGTGGTCGCGGAGCCCGGTTCCCAGGCTGGCGCAGGAGCGCGCCGCCGACACCCGCGCGGACTCCTGCAGCTTCACCAGATCCGCGATCGGAATTCGGGATCCCGCCGCAGCCGACAAATGCCCGGTGCCGATCAGGTTGCGCAGCCACCGGGCCGAGTGGCCCAGGCGCCGGGCTGCCGCTCGAATTGTCAACGCATCGGTCATCATTCCAATCAGCTCTGAGGCGGCCTATCCCTCGGTTTCGACTTCGGATGTCACTTGGCGGGATTCAATGGTTCCGGGAATCCCTGCGAAGGCAGGTTCTTGGCGATGATGTCGCTGATGTTTTCGATGATTACTCCATTCATATTGTGTGTGTTTTGATGTTTTTGTTTTTCCGAAAGGGAATATTCCCAGCGTCGCGCGCATCCCGCTTGGTGATGAGGCTGAAATGATCTTCGTGCACTTCGTTCCATGCTGGGTTCTCGTCTCCCGGGTAATCGAATTCCAAGAGGAGGTGAAGAAAGTGAATTGCCTTTTGAATGTCCTCCGCACGCCCCTTGTCACGGTGCCGAGTTATGTATTTGATGGCGCTGGACTCGCAGAAACCAAGCCCGTTGCGGTGGCAATACTCGGCTGGCTGAATAACCAACTTCTTGTAGTGGCCGCCAGCGACTTGCATTTCGCTCGCTTTCTTGGGTTTCGGTTTGGTCTTCATTCCATCCAATCAATGCGGCGCTGCTTGCCCAGGATGGTCCGGGTTCGGCGGGTAACCTCGACCTCGAAGCGGCGTAGGGCCCGACCGTTCATCCGTGCTTCGATCTCCAATAAAAAACGGCCGACACGGCCTATGAATTTGCGCATGGTGTTCCTTTGGTTTTGGTGACCATCTGTTTGAATTCCCCCTCTTGCTTGATCGTAAGCCCGAGCTCCTGGAGCAACTTCACGGCGTGCCGGTGGCAAATGCCGTGACTGGTAGGGATCCGGCCGGCATTGCGGTCGGGCCTCTCCGGCGGATTGCACCAGGCGCATACGGGTTTAGTTTTCATGGCGTTCCGCGTGGCCTCCAGGGTTCGGTTTGCCTTGGTGTTGTGCGTTCACTCCGGTAGTATCAGCGGTCGCAGCCAACAATCTCGCCCTGCGCAATGCAGCCCGAAGCTTTAAATTTTCACCGTCTTGCCCGCCGCATTGAAGAGGCGACCCTTGAGCTTCAGGCGGATTCAGCGCCAGGCCTTGAATCGCGCCTCCAGGAGCATGAGGACGCACTGCTCGAAGAAGCATCCACTCTGAGGAAGGAGCTTGATCTGTGTGTGCAGAGTTGGATTGTTCACGGAGCCTTCCCCACAGACAATGCACGTGCCACACGATTCCTGCATTTTCGATTTCTAGCCGCGTTCCGTTTTCTAGATCTTCTATCGCTACCGGAAGCCGCAGAGTCCGTGTTCCATGTGTCTGGGATGACGGAATCTCAATTTCTGCACTGGTTGCTTTGCGATTGGGGCCATCACCACGGGACATCGGAGGGTTTGAGTGATCACGAGTATTCATGGCTCCTCAGGTCAGACGGGAAGAAGTAGTAATGGTAGGGATCCGACCGGCATTGCGGTCGGACCTCTCCGGCGGATTGCACCAGGCGCATGCGGGTTTAGTTTTCATGGCGTTCAGGCTCCACCGGGGTTTCAGGCGCTTGGATTGAAACAAAAGAGCGCAAGGCCTCGCGCACCACATCGGAAACCTTCAAATGTCGGCCGCGCGCAATACGGCTGAGCTCCTCCTTCATTTCCACCGGAACCCTCGTCCTCACTGCTTCGTTGAGATTGTCTTGGCTCATTGGTCCCGATTGTGCCACATTGGGACCCAACCGTCAACAGAATCTTACCGGAGAGCAGTTGTGATCCTGTGGTTTGTCAGTTTTGGATTGACGAGGGCGGCAGTTGTGGCACAATGTGACCCATGAAGAGGCCCCCAAAGAATGCCGCCGTGAAGGCCCGGGTTGACGCGAAGACACGAGATTCGCTGGAAACCATAGCCGCTCGGGAGCAGCTCGACGTGTCAGACCTGATCCGCCGAGCCATCCGCGAATTCCTGGCCAGGAACCTCCGCGTGAACTGAGTGTATGGCGAAGGATTCAGAAATAAAAACCCGTGTCAGCAACGAGATGAAGGCGGCAATAGTTGCACTTGCGTCACAGCGCGGAGAAAGCGAAAGTCTGGTTATTCGGGAGGCGCTACGTCTTTACCTGGCAAGCATTCCGTCATCCATACCGTCCGCCAACACTCCACCCCAACCAAATCGCCAAGCCGCCGAAAAGCCGCAGAATTTCAGCAATTTTCCCCGCCCTCAAGGTGGGAAGAATTGAACATATCCCAATGGGACACGAACTGGATTGATCCCTCTGGAACAACCCGGAAAATGTGGGGGGCCAATGGGAATAGCCGTCGAAGATCCGCCCGCACTCGCCAAATCTCATCCTCGGTGTAATAATTCGTCGGTATCACAACACCCGCAGGCGTGAGGCAGAAATAAAACGACATCCCGAAACGCTGAGCGGGGAATCATAAGCACCACACACACAATGAGATCAAGAAAAATTCTTCCAGCCCTGTCGCTGCTCACAATCTTCATGCTTTTGACCGGATGCGTGACCAGTTCAAAGAAGATGGTGTCCATCAAAACCGGCATGACACGCGAGCAAGTTATTTCGGTTCTCGGCCAGCCGGCGGCCGCCAGCGCAGACGGGCCGTTCGAATATCTTCGATTTCGACTGTCCGGCACCGGGGCGCCTCCCCTGAATCCAAACGCTGCCGTTTTCGCAGATGAGTATTTCGTGCGGTTTCGGGACGGAACCGTGGATCAATTCGGAAAGGTGGGAGACTTTCAATCGCTGGATGTGAACATCCGCCAAGAGTGAGCTAAAGACACTCCAAAGACAAAGGCCGGAATGATTAAATCGTTCCGGCCCTTGTCTTTTGGAACTGTCAAGGAATCATTGACAGTTCGGTGCTAATTCGTTTTCCCGTATCCATTTGGATCCCAGGTCATTATCGCTATTTTTAATAGCCGTTCTGGGTGAACAGGCATTGCCTCACCGCCATTTGGTTCGTTTCTTGCTTTGAAAACTATTTGTCATAAATGGTGTTAAAAATATCTCAGGGTGAATATATTTTACCCTAACGCATGGAAGAATCCGGTAAACCAACTGAACGGCCTTTGGGAGTCGCATTGATTGTTTGCGAGCAAGTTATCACAGACACTCGATCCAACAACAAGACGCTCGTTTCGACGTTCAACAGCATTTCAGCTCGCGAATTTCCTTGCACGCACCACAAGATGGCTGTTTACGTTGCACTCACCAACGGATCAGGCGAAATGAAAGTGAACTTGGTCTTGAAGAACCTTTCAAATGACAAACGATTGCTCAAATTTGGTGGATCAGTCACTTTTGATAATCCGAATCATGTTCTCGAATTAATCTTCAATATTCGACAATGCGTCTTCGAAGAACCCGGACTTTACGGATTTGAAGTTTACGCCAACGAAGAACACGTTTTTGAAAGTCGTTTTAACGTAGTCAAAACCGAATCCAAATCATGAAACAGCAACCGCCAAGTGCCCCTGCCGCCGATTTGCACTTTGAAAACTCCGAGGAAACGCCTTGCCAAGTTGGAAATACCACTTGGGTATTCGAGCTTGAACTGCCACTACCGGAGTTTAATTCCGCTGAGGATGAAGTCGATTCCATGATCATCGAACAAAGGAAAAACGAACCCACCGAAAGCATGGAAGACGTCTTTCAGCAATTGGGGATTGGATGATTGAACGAAGTCTTAATTTCCAAATCTGCGAAAAAAGAACTTGGATGTCTTTCGCCCGATCTGCGCCAGCAAGTCGCCGAGAAGATCAGACTTCTGGCCCAAACCGCACGCCCACCCGGCTTTAAAAAACTCAGAGGAAGCTCCGGGTATCGCCTTCGAAGCGGCGATTTTAGAATTCTATACACGATCAACGGAAGCACGATTACAGTGCATGCCGTTGGTAATCGCAAAGACGTGTACAGGTCAAGGAACTAGCTCACAATCTGGCATCACAGCCGATCCACAGCCGCATTCAGCCGGGAAAAGTGAGAGTAAAACTTCTCCGTCGTCGTCAGGCTCTTGTGGCGCAAGTAATACTGGGCCGTCCTCGGATCCACCTCGAACACCCGGGATCCAACAAACGCCCGCAGCGCGTGCAGTTTCTTGTCGTCCTTCCATCCCAAATTTGACAGCCAGAGGTTGAGCTTGTAAGGGATCGTATCATGGCGCATCCGCAGCTCCCCGGGCAGGATGAACCCGGTCCCGCGGGCAGCCCGAAGGATCTTTTGCGGGCTTTCGGCCGTGTAATCCTTCAGGAGCGAATCGATCACGGGAATCTGGATCGATCGACCATCCTTGCCCACGCCGCCGGCCACCCACAGTCGGCCGTCCCGATCAATCATCGATTCCCAGGTTGCATTTGCCGCCTCGCCTCGCCTCATCCCGGTGCCGACCGACAGCCAGAACAGCAGAAACATCCCCTGATCCAGCTCTGGCAGCTCCATCGCCCGGGCGAACGTCTCGCGGATGATCCCATCATCGGGCGGATAGTAAACATCCCGGGACAGTTTGCCCTGGGCCTTGGCCCCGCAAAACTCATCGACACACGAGGGAATCCCCAGGCCGGCCGCCTTGTATTGATCGATCAAATCCTTGTCGCGGTTGAACAAGGATTTTGCCTGGTTAAACAAGGACCGGCTTGACCGCAGCGCCCGATCCCGGGCCACCCGTTGCGCCTGGGGACTGGCACCAGCTCCCAGTCGGGAAACATAAGCCTCAACCATCGCGGCCTGAAATTTGCGCAGCAGATCCTTGTTGACCTCCGAAAGCGACACTTTTGCCGGATCCACGTCCGCCCCGCGAGCCCACCGAAACACGAGCAGCAAGGAACCCATGTTGTTCTTGATGGCCCGGTCCGAAATCATCGCAATGGTGGGATAAACCTCGAACACCTGGGACAGCTTTGAAGCGAAACTTTTCAACCTGGACGAACGGAGACGTTCGAGCTCCCCCGATTTGGCCGGCCGAATCACTGTATCGATTGCCCGCTGCTGGGCGGCGGCGCGATTGTTGGTTTGCATCGAGCGGTGGTAACGGACGCCATTGATCTTAAAAGCCGTGTACCAAACCCAGTCCCTTTCGGGCACGCCAGCCCGAGGAACACGCTGCAAGGTGTAATTCCTCCCCTCGAACTTAAATCGACACGAAACCCAGCCTTCCCTCTCAAAGTGTACCTTTTCGTCGTAGTGTACCTTTTCGTGGGTTTCTTTTAGTGTTCCTTTCACGGCTGACAGTTTACCAGCACACCTACAGGAAAGGAACAGGAAAACCGAAGGAGAGAACCGGGGAATTGTCATAAACCCCTGGGATTCTGGGGAATATGACAAACAAAGAGTTCCCTCCCAACAGGAGGAAGTGGTCGGGGCGACTGGATTTGAACCAGCGACCTTCTGAACCCCATTCAGACGCGCTACCAAGCTACGCTACGCCCCGAACCTCCTCACGGTAGATACCGAGACCGCATCATAGAGGGCACCCGATCGAATTCAAACCTTTTTATGAAAAATCCGCCGGGAACCCGTTTCGAACCCGTGGAGGGCAAGTTTTAATGGAGTTGACCCAACTCAGCATTGCTCTTGGACCCGATTTGGTTTTTGCTGCTTGAATGATCGACACTATGGATTCAACCGGCGCTGCGTCCGTCAACCTGACCAAGGGGGGACGCAAGAAAACAGCCCCGGGCTCGTCGATCGACCGACTGCCGCCTTCTTCGATCGAGGCTGAGATGGGTGTGCTGGGGTGCATCCTGCTCTCCCCTCCCGAATGCATGGGAGTCTGTATCGAAAAGTTCAAACGCGGCGGGGAGGTGTTCTACGACCTGCGCCACCAGCACATCTTCGAGGTGCTGGTGGACATGTACGACCGCAAGGAACCGATTGATCTGATCACGATCCAGCAGCGGCTCAAGGACAAGAAACAACTCGAAGCCGTGGGCGGGCTGGGTTACCTGTCGAGCCTGGCGGACGCCGTGCCTTCGGCGGCGAACCTCGAGTACTACCTGAGCATCGTCCGGGACAAACATATCCTCCGGAAGCTGATCGTGGCATGCACCTCGGTGGTGGGCCGCGTGTATGAGCACGAGGGGGAGGTCGACGGACTGCTGGACGAAGTGGAGCGGGACATTCTGAAGATCAACGAGGAGCGGGTGGAATCAAGTTCCATGATGATCAAGGAGCTGGTTCACAAGGCGATCAACACCATCGAGGAATTTCATCAGCGCCAGGGCATGTTGACCGGCATTGGCACCGGGTTCCAGGATCTGGACAAGATGACCAGCGGATTCCACGGGGGGGAAATGATCGTGATCGCGGCGCGGCCCAGCATGGGTAAGACATCCCTCGCCATGAACATCGCCGAGCACGTGGCGGTGGACGAGAAACTGCCGGTGGGTGTGTTCAGCCTGGAAATGACCGCCGAATCGTTGGTCCTGCGCATGCTCTGTTCCCGGTCCAGGGTGAACCTGCGCAACATCCGCGAAGGGTTCCTGGCGGAAAGGGATTTCCCGAAACTGACGGGCTCGGCGGGGAAGCTGGCAAGTGCCCCGCTGTACATCGACGACACGGCCGGCCTGTCGATCCTGCAGCTGCGCGCCAAGGCACGCAGAATGTTCCAACAGTATGGCATCAAGCTCTTTGTGATTGACTACCTGCAACTGCTCAATTCTACTGCGAGACGGGCCGAGAATCGGCAGCAGGAAATTGCCGATATTTCCAATGGTATCAAGGCGCTGGCCAAGGAACTCAACGTGCCGGTCATCGTTCTGAGCCAGCTCAACCGCGAATTGGAAAAAGACAAAAGCCGCAAACCGCGGCTTTCGGATTTGCGGGAATCCGGCTCCATCGAACAGGACGCCGATCTGGTGGGTCTGCTCTACAAAGCCAGCTCCGGAGATGACGACGAAGCCACGAGCGTCCCGGAACAGGAAGCGGCCAGCGTGAATCTGTATATTGCAAAACAACGGAACGGTCCCACGGGGGACGTCAACCTGACTTTCCTCAGGTCCTTTACCCGCTTCGAGAGCGCCGCCAAGGTCAGCGCGGAAGACATGCCTCAAAACATCTGAATGAGTCCATCCCTGCTCCAACGAACCCTGCGCTGGCTTCCCGCGTTCCTGCTCCTCGGAACCGCCTGGGTGCTCCAGGCCCAGAACTCCCGCGTCATCCAACAGATCGACGTCACCCACATCGGACCGCCCGCGGCGAGCGACGAGATGATCAAGGCCAACATCCGGGTCAAGGTCGGGGATGCCTACACCCGGACCGGGGTGGACGACGATGTGCGGTCCCTTTACTCAACCGGTTTGTTCACCCAGATCCGGGTGACGGAAGAGGACCTCACGGACGGAGTGCGTCTGACCTATGTGGTGCAGGGCAAATCAATCCTTTCCGAGATCCGCTTCGAGGGCAATGAGCAGTACAGCGACCGGAAGATCCGGAAAAAGCTCAGCTCCAAAACCGGCGAACCGCTGGAGGAATTTAAGCTCTTCACCGATGCCCGCGAGATTGAGAAGATGTACCAGAAAGCCGGTTATCAGGGCACCGAAGTGCGGTACGAGGCCCCGGTCGTCGTCGAAGCCACCGGCCAGGCCACGGTCACCTTTGTGATCAAGGAAATGCCCAAGGTGAAGATCGACGATGTCATTTTTGTCGGTGCCAAGGGATTCCCCCAGAAGAAGCTGCGCAAAGCCATCAAAACCCGCCGCCGCTGGATGTTCTCCTGGTTGACCGGAAGCGGCGTACTCAAGGACGAACAGTTCGAGGACGACAAGGAGACGCTGGCCGAATTCTACCGCAGTGCCGGGTACATCGATTTCGAAATCAAGGACGTGCAGTTCGAGTACGCCGATCCCAAACATCTGACAATTCATTTCATCGTTTCCGAGGGAACCCAGTACCGGGTCGGAACCGTCGGGATCCAGGGAAATTCGGAGTTCCCCTCCGAAGACATTCTGCTCGGCGACCGTGCAGCCGAGCCCGTGAAAATGCTTTCCGGAGAAGTCTTCACTCCCCAGGGGCTGGAGGCCGACATGAAGGCCATCCGCGATTTCTACGGTGGCAAAGGGTATATCGACACCCGGGTGCGCGCGATCAAGAACCCCAATACCACATCCGGAAAAATGGATCTGGTTTACGAAATCATCGACGAAGACAAGGGCAAATCCTTCATCGAGAAGATCGAGATCCAGGGAAACATCAAGACCAAGGACAAGGTGATCCGGCGGGAACTGGCCGTTGCCCCGGGTGAAGTGTTCGACATGGTCCGCGTGCAACGCACCAAGGGACGACTCGAACAGATGGCGTTTTTCGATAAGGTGGAAACAACGGTCGACAACACCGACATTCCGAACCGCAAAAACCTCGTGATCGACCTTGAGGAGGCCTCCACCGGAAACATTGAGTTCGGTGCAGGCTTCAGCTCTGTGGACAACTTGATCGGGTTCATCGGGCTGCGCGAGGGCAACTTCGACCTCTTTAATCCCCCCTACTTCCGGGGGGGCGGCCAGAAGTTTCGGATCAACGTGACCATGGGCACCCGGAGGCGCGATTACCAGATCACCTTCATCGAGCCCTGGTTCCTCAACCAGCGCCTGGCGCTCCAAAATGATCTGTACCATCGGGAGTTCCGCTACTTCAGCGACATCTATGAGATCCAGCAGACCGGCACACGCATCGGCCTGACCAAGGCCCTCGGCAGCGAGTTCCTGCTCGGCACGGTCAGTTACACGATCGAGAACATCGGAATCGAGGACGTGGACGTCGACCGCGCACCCGAGATCATCCTCAACGAACCGGAGAACCGGTTGATCTCCAGGATCGGCACATCTCTGGCCTACGACACCCGGAACAATGTCCAGGCTCCGAACCGGGGCCAGCGCACCGAAATCTCCACCGAAGTAGCCGGGCCGTTCGGGGGGGAAACCGACTTCTACAAAATGGAACTTCGGTCAGCCTTCTATTTCCCCGGTTTCCTGAAGGATCATATTTGGGAGATTCGCGGACGCGGCGGTGTGGTGGAAACCTTCATGCGCTCCAACGATGAAAACGTGCCGCTCTTTGACCGGTTTTTCACCGGTGGAGCCTCGTCCCTGCGCGGCTATCGCTACCGGGAGGTGGGACCGAGGAAAGAGAGCCGGAACGTGCCAGGCAGCTTTGAGCCCGTGGGCGGCAACACCTACTGGTTCGGTTCGGTGGAATACAGCGTCCCGATCATCGAACGTCTGCGTTTCGCCATGTTCTACGACATCGGCAACGTGTATGAAGACTCCTTCAGCCTGGGACGCACCCTGGATCAGGAGCTTTACAACGACAACTGGGGATTCGGCATCCGGCTGAACATTCCCCGGCTGGGGCCGTTGCGCCTTGATTACGGCATTCCGATCACCCATGATCGTTTCTCGGGAAACAAAGGTCGTTTTCAATTTGGCGTGAGCTACACCTCGGATTATTAAGAGATCAGGATCAATTTATGTTATTAAAATCAGCACCACGAAGGGGCGGGTTCGGAGTCTGGATGGCCTTGGCGGCAATTTGCCTCCTGCCGGTCGCCTCCATGGCACAACCGAAGATTGCCACACTCAACCTCAAAAAGGTTTTCGACAGCTACTACAAAACCAAACAGGCCGACGCCCTGCTCCAGGACCAGGGAGCGGATGCGGACAAGGTCTTGAAGGGCTGGTTGGATGACTATCAGACGGCGAACACCGAATACAAAAAACTGATCGAAGGCGCGAACGATCAGGTCGTGTCGGCCGAGGAACGCGCCAAACGCAAAAAAGCCGCTGAAGCAAAAGTGGTCGAGATCAGCAGCCTGGAAAAGAGCATTACCCAGTTCAAAAAAGAGGCCACCACCCGGATCGAAGAGCAGAAACGTCGGATGCGCGAGAAGATCCTGGCTGAACTGCGGGAGAAGATCAACGCCAAGGCCAAAGCCCGGAACTACACCCACGTGCTGGACACCGGTGCCGAAGGAAACACCTTCACCCCGATTCTGCTTTACGCGGAGACCGAAAACGACCTGACCGAGGAACTGATCACCGAGATCAACCAGAGCGCTCCCGCAGGTTTTCTTGAGTCGCTCAAAGACTCCAAAGCCCCGGTCAACACGCCCCCCGACCTCGACAAATCAAAGTAGTCAGGCGGAGCCCCCCAAACGTCGAGCCTGGAAATCATTATGATTTCCAGGCTTTTTCATTGGTCCACCTTACGCGCCGGCTTGCACCGGCACGATCTTGATCGATTCAACACCGATCCGGGTGGTCGGCTTGCTCTTCTCCCCGCCCCCGCCGGACACCGTCGGAGTCTCCCCGATCTTCTGGAGAACATCCACTCCGCCAATCAACTGGCCGAATGCCGTGTATTTCCGGTCGAGAAACCGGGCGTCTCCCAGACAGATGAAGAATTGACTGCCGGCCGAATCCGGATCCGCCGAACGCGCCATTGAGAGCACGCCCAAAACATGCGCTCGATCGCTAAACTCGGCAGGAATGGAATACCCCGGACCGCCCGTTCCAACGTGCGGATCGTCCCCTTTACTGAGCGGATCGCCTCCCTGGATCATAAAACCCTTCACAATTCTGTGAAAAGCCGTTCCGTCATAAAAGCCTTCGCCCGCCAGTTTTTTGAAATTCGCCACCGTTTTCGGAGCAGTCTCCTCCCAAAACTCAACCACCATTTCCCCAACCGTCGTCTGGATCTGCGCAACCATTTTCTCGTTTGAATTCACAACTTGTATTCCTTGTTCAATTTAATCTCAGGCAACCCAGGTATTTGGGATGTCCGATCGGCAGCATGGGGATCGAATCCCCGGGTGTCACGCCCGGAATTCAGGCCCGTGCGCCGACGGGCAGCTCCACCACCCGCATGGAACACCGGCCGACGCCCGTCTCCAGCTCCAGCTCGGTGCCCGGCGCGTTGAATTCACGCCGCACGTATCCAAGAGCCACCGTCGTGCCAGCCGCCGGCGACTCCACAGCGCTGGTCAGAATCCCCACTTCACGGTCTCCCACGTACAGCTTGTCCCCAACCTTTGGAACAACCCCGGCCGGGCCGATACGTTCCAACCCCCGCAGCGCCTTTGAAAGCTGTCCGTAGGTCCGAATCCGGGCGATCACCTCCTGCCCCGTGTAACATCCCTTGGCATAACTGATGGCCCGCTTTTCCAGCCCCGCCTCCGGTGCCAGATGCGACTCATCCATGTCCGCTCCAAACCGCGGAATACCAGCCTCCACCCTCAGGATCTCCAGGGCTTGCCATCCACACAGCCGCCCCTTCACCGTCTCCACCGCGCGCGCCGCCTTTTCGAACAACGCACCCAGCGCAGCCGCGGGCACAAACAGATCGAACCCCGTCGTGCCCGTTCGGGCATGGTTCATCAAATAGACCTCCCCCATCGCGTCGTCCATTCGCCGGACAAACCCAAATGGCTTCTCCGGAATTTCCATGTCCAGCGCCATGTCCCGGATCGCCTGCCCGGCAGAGGGTCCCTGCAGACTGATCAATCCGTATGCCTCCGTCACATCGACCACCTGCACATCATCCGCGATGATGAAACTTTCAAAACGTTCGGTGACACGGCCAACCAGACCGGGTTCAAAGTCGAGAAGCATTTCATTCTCGAGGCAGTAGACGTTCAGGTCACTGACGATCCTGCCTTTTGCCGTCACCAGCGCTGCGTAACACCCCTGCCCTGGGGCCAGCGCACCCACGTCGTTGGTGACCTGGCCGTTGAGAAACCGTTTTCGATCCTGCCCCGTCAGACAAAGCCGCCCCCGGAAACTCAGATCCAGCAGACCCACCGTCTCCCGAAGGGCACGGTATTCATCCTCCGGATTCCCGTAGCCAGACACGATCTCCGATCCGCCCAACTCCTGAAAAACAGCGCCATGGGGTTGATGGACCGAGTGCAATAAGAGTGGTTTCATTTAAAATCTCGCGGCAGTTGCGGCTCGGCGGAGCTTTCCACCAAACCGGATCGACCATAGAATCCCGCCCCCCGCAATGCAAGCATGCCGCCAGCGAGAATCTGGCACGCCGAAGGGCTAGTTCCAGGATCCTTGATCCGCCCGATTCTCAAGCGGATTCCTGAGAAAAAATCTCCCACTGAGACTCTGAGAGCCTGTCTGAAAAGTAGGAGCCGACGTAAGAAGGCTCACTTCTTCAGCTGCCAAACCGGGCGATTTCCAGAGCATTTGCAGCCTCGTCACCTCGGCTCCTACCATGGAATAAAAGAACTCCGGACCATGGTTTGATTTCACGCGAGCGATTTTACACGTTCCTGAAGGACTACCGCACAAACGTCGAGGTCAGGCGCGCCGGAACCCCGGCCCAAGAATTCAGCAGAGGCGTCAACCGGCGTTGCCTGGAGCGTTTGGATCGGTGGGCTCACCGTTCAACCAGATCTCCGATTCGGCTAAGTCTATCTCGTCAGACCAAATCACCGCATAACCATGCGGATCAGGCCGCACTTGCCGGAATACCGCCTCATCCGCAAGCGGTTGAAACGCTTCCTCTCTTAGCAACGGCTCGCAGTCATAAATTCGCGCCTCACCAGTCGAGAATGTGACGAACAGCTTCCTGCCACGCAAAGGACGAACCGACTGAACCCTCGGGTATGTAAGCGCCGTCTTCATCTAATCCAATCCAGATAACTTATGAAATCTCTGCGTGTCCCACATCTCTTTCAAGTCTTTCTGGTGCAACCGAGCCCACTCACGGACCAACCGTTGAGCTCTCGGAGGAAGCTCCCCTTCCATCATCTCCAGAGTTCCAATCTCAAAGACACCGCCAAACTCGCAATGGCTGTATCGGATCTGGCATTCGGCAGTCGCATGCGTTACCTATCATCCTATGAACCCTTTCAGTCTACCGCGGATTCCGGGACTCTTCCTTTTCCATGGAAAACAACAAAACGCGCTGAGCCGGTTTCTGGGACTGGCCATCATTCTCCTGACCTGCGCCCTCCCGACGGCGGCAGACGAGGTGCGGGATCGGAACATCGCCGAGACGATGCTGCTTTATCAACGCGCCACCGGAGGCTGGCCGAAAAACTACGACGAAACCCATCGTCCAACCGAAGTCGAGAGCCGCAAAATCCTCTCCGAACGCAATCACCCGGACAGCACGTTTGACAACGGTGCCACTCATTCCGAAATGCGGCATCTGGCGAAGGTTTACAGGCAGACCGGCGACGAACGATACAAACAAGCTTTCTTACGCGGACTGGAATTTGTCCTGGGCGCGCAATACGCCAACGGCGGCTGGCCCCAATATCATCCCGATACGAGCGGGTACTTCGTTCATGTGACGTTCAACGACGACGCGATGATCGGAGTGATGCGGCTTTTGAGGGACATCGGCCGGAGTGGACCCGATTTTTCGTTCGTGGCATCAAACGATCGGGAACGATGCCGGGCGGCCGTCGACAAGGGCGTACAATGTATCCTCAAGTGCCAGATCCTGGTCGCTGGACACAAAACCGCCTGGTGCGCCCAGCATGATTCACGGACGTTGGCGCCGGCCAAAGCCCGGAGTTATGAACTGCCATCCCTGAGCGGATCCGAGTCGGTCGGCATCACGCGGTTCCTCATGGAAATCGAACCGCCCACACCGGAGATCATCGCAGCCGTTCAGGGGGCCATTGCCTGGTTCGACGAAGCCAAACTCACGGGCATCAAGGTCATCCGCAAACCCGATCCCTCCAGCCCCAAGGGATGGGACAAGGTGGTGATCCAGGATCCATCCGCTCCCCCGCTTTGGGCGAGGTTCTACCGGATAGGCGACAACCAACCGATCTTCTGCAGCCGCGATGGAGTCCCCAAAAGAACCCTCGCTGAGATTTCCTACGAACGCCGGAACGGATATAGCTGGCTGGGAAATCGTCCCGCGAGCCTGCTGAGCAGGGATTACCCGGTGTGGCAATCGAAATGGGCACCCGACTTCAACGTTCTCGAACGCGGACGCATCCGGAATTGATCTGGATCCAAGAGCGGAAAGGCACCACGAAGGATTGCGCGAACCGTCCCGGTGAGCGGTTTCGGCCATCCCTTCGGACGGCCCCGGCTCAGCGGGGACGCTTCGCCCTACCGCCGCGGGACGGGGGAGGTGGCGCGGACCGCACTGCCATTAGTTTAAGGGATTCGGAGGGTAGGGCGAATCCGTCCCGGTGAGCCGACAATCGGTTGAGCGAAAGTGAGGTGAGCGGCTCAGCGGGGACGCTTCGCCCTACCATTTCAGTTCTTAAACGAATGGCAGTGCGCTTCGCCCTACCGACTTAGGATTCCGGGCAACCTCAACTTCAGACTTCCAGCCCAGCGACGGGTCCCGGGGGTGCCCGGATAACCCCAGCGGGTCCCCTTCTGGATCTAGTCGCAGTGGATCTTCGCGTTGGTGAGTCGAGGAATTTTCGTTTTCAACGGGTCTCTAGCGCCGGAGTTTGCGGTCGTGCAACGGCACGCCTTTCGGGGGCTGGATCGGCATCTGCAAGCCACCCGAACGTTCGAGCTCCGCAAACAACTGCCCCCGCATCGTTTCGCGTCTGCCCTGGTACGCAGGCACGTTGATCAGATTGTGGCGTTCATGCGGGTCGGTCTCCAGATCGTACAATCCGTTTCGATCCCACACCCCCTGATAATAGATGTATTTGTAACGTTCGTCCCGAATCGCGAAAACCGTCGGTGTCGCCGGAAAGTTCCATTCCCAGTAATACTCGTAAAGAATGTGGTTTCGCCAGGGTTCCGAACGACCGGTCAGAAACGGGAAAAACGATCTGCCGTCAAACCGCGCGCCCTCCGGCACGGGAACTCCCAGCGCCTCCATCAGAGTCGGAGCCACATCGATGTTCTGGACCATCTGCCCGAGTTTCAGTCCGGGCGCGATCAATCCGGGTGCGTACGCGAGCATCGGGATCCGGATCGATTCTTCGAACGCATCCCGCTTGTCGTAGAACCCGTGTTCCCCCAGGGCAAAACCGTTGTCTCCCATGTAAAGAACCAGGGTGGAGGACGCCAGTCCGGTTCGATCGAGGTAATCGAGCACGCGCCCCAGGTTTTCGTCGAGGCCATGAACCGTCTCGCAGAACTGACGGTACAACTGATCAAACGACGGCACCGGATCGTTGTCGAACGCGCCGGTCTCCATATGATCGATCCCGTGGATCCCGTATCTCCGCTCGCGCACCCAGTTGGGCTGGGTCTCATAATTCTCCTCCGTATTCGCCATGGTATCCGGATACCGGATCGGGGCATCCCTGTATCTGCCCTGATGCCGGGGCGCCGGGGTGAACGGGTAATGAACCGCCTTGTAGGAGAGGTAGAGGAAAAACGGTTCGGCGCGGTTTTCATCCAGCCAGCCCAGAGCCTGATCGGTCAGCACATCGGTCACATACCCCTTCACCGTGTCACGCCGTCCGTTGACATTGAGCACCGGGTCGAAATATTCGCCCTGCCCCCGGAAACTCACCCAATCGTCAAATCCCGGTCGAGGTTCATCATTCTCGTGGCCCATGTGCCATTTGCCGACAAACGCGGTTTGAAACCCCGCCTTCTGGAGATACTGCGGAAAGAAAACGGTTCCTTCGGGAACCGGCCGTTGATTGTCGATCACCCGGTGGTGGTGCATGTATTGGCCGGTAAGGATCGAGGCCCTGCTCGGAGAACACAACGAGGTGCTTACAAAAGCATTTGCCAGATGGGCGCCCTCCCGCGCCATGCGGTCCATGTTCGGTGTTTCCAGGAACGCCGGGCTGCCATCCACGAACCGCATGAAGTCGTATCGGTGATCATCACTCAGAACGAGGATCACATTGCGGACGGGTCCAGCCGCTGGAGCGGCGACCGAGCCCGCGCCACAGGCCAGAGACATCAGGATCCAACAAATCGCCTGTCGATCGATTCTCATCATGCCCGGGATCATGCCACACCAGGACCCTGATTGGAATTGCAATTCGCCCACGAACCGCTGTCGGCTCAGGCGGTGGCCCGCCGATTGAAGGCACGCGTGCCGATCCCCAACCCACGGCCCTTAGCCCCTTAAAAAACTCCAGATCCTGTAGGAGACGAGGTCACGACTTGTAGGAGGCGAGGTAACGAGACTCTGATTTCTCAGGTATCTTTAGGTATTGCAGAGCCGTCGGCTCCACCTTTTTTAGCGGGCTTTAGGGCTCGCGCGGAATCCGGTTCAACGTGTAGTACGCATCCGGGTGGGCCAACCGGGTTCCAGATCCGGAGACGACTCCCTCGGCGCGCAGTTCATGCACATACAAGGGCCTCAGACCTTCCACACCCAGCCGGACCCGGAGACGATCCGGGCTCACCCGGGCGTGCACGACCTTCAGATTCTGGGTCTCGATCTCGGGACTGCCATAGGCATTCGAATAAAGGTAGGTGTAACTCTTGAAGGAATAAGACGCCGGTTCGGAAGCCGTCGCCGCATCAACCGGCTGCGTGAACACCAGCTCGAACCCATCCGGTTTGGCATGCATTTCCAGGATCGCAAACGATGTCTCTCCCTCCCATCGGACACGCTGCAGTCCGTATGCCCGGGTACCGAGCGAGGACCACCCCCGGTTGCTCATGCCCACATACAGGCACCCATCCGGACCGAACCTCAGCCGAACGACACCCGAGGCGAACCCCGAAAGGAAGGGAAATGCAGCCCCCTGGTATTCGCCCTCCACTTTTTCCAAGAATACACGGTTCACACCCGCATCGGTAAACTCACCAACAAACAACTGACCATCGAACGGACCGAACCGGCCGCCCTGATCGCACAGGGCGATATCGGTGCCACTGCGTCCCATTTTGTTATACGGCAGCCACACCGCGGGAGGACGCATTTCCGGCACCTTCCCCAGCGCCTCCGGGTAGGGCACCCGGTTGGGTGGCTCACCCGAAAGTCGCAGGGGAGAGCCGGGCAGGTTTTGGGAACCGATGCCTTCGGGGTTCAAAAAGAAAACACCACGGCGCAGGTGATAGATCGGCGTGGTGGGAATCCAGGTGCCCTGTTGATCCACACAAAACATGTCCCCCTCGCGGTTCGCCCCCAGGCCGCAGGGGGATCGCATTCCCGCCGCCATCGGAACAAAACTCCCTTCCGCTCCGCGCAGGCCGGCCCAGCCCCGCCAACCTTTTGTATTGTCCGTGTGTTCTCCCATATCGAGATTGAGGGACATCCAAAGATCACCGCGCCCATCGCGTCGGGGGCCGTAGGCGTATCCGTGATAAGCCCCGGAGACATTCCACCCCGTCGCTTCGCAGAGGTATTCGTCGGCAACGTCATCGCCATCCGTATCGCGCAACCGGGTGAGTTCGGTGCGCTGGGTCACCAGGAAGGAATCGCCGTCCCGAAGCAGCCCAAGGGGTTCATGCAATCCAGAGGCAAATCGTTTGAACCGGAGTCCGTCTCCCGATTCGGCGGCGAGTCCGTCGATCAACCATACCTCCCCCTTGCGAATCGCCACCGCCAACCGGCCATCCTCCGTCCAGTCCATTCCACTCACCTCCATTGCAAGGCCCGCTCCGGGCTGCCAGGAGAGGCTGCGCGAGGGAGTCGACGCCCGCCCGGTGAGCAGATCCGTGATGCGATAACCCGGTTCCTGGGCCGGGATGGCCGCAGCCAGCAGAAGGATGACGATTGTCCGCAGAATCAATTTCATTTCCAGGTGTAGATGAATTCCATTCGCCCGGATTCACGGTTCGGGATTTCCGTGACGTCGACCCGGGTCGGATGAACGATCCCGATCGAATCCAGGACCCGCATGTCCCATTGCACCACCCGGCGCAATCCGGTTTTTAAACCTTCAAACCGATCCTCCACCCTGGAACCGCGCACGAGCGAAAGAAAAACCGGCACTCCCCGGGAATCGATTCGGTATCCCAGATAACGGCCCGATGCGCCGGTCGACGCAGGATCCGTTGCCGACGGCCAGGACACCAGGGAATCGCCCGGCGGCTTTTCGAAGATTGGAAACCTCGAGAACCACGTGCGGTAGGCATCAAAAAACCTGCCCTTCCACGCAAGCGCGGGACGCGCCTGCCGGGCGTCATAAGCCAGGTGCACACCTTCCGGAAATCCGACCAGAATGGCCGCCGTGCCCGCGCCCTCCATAAACGTACGCTGAACGATCGGCCGATCGGTCGGTCGAAGTTCAAACTGTTGGTTCGCCCCCGGCAATCCCTCGGGGTGCCCGGTTCCCTCCCGAACAAAAGCGTACAGAGAGGCGATCTGAAGCGCCGTGTCTCCACCGAGGATTTCCGGGTTCGACGCTTTTCCATCCGGCCAGAACGAGGGCATGAGGGTGCCGGGACGGTAAGCGGCCGGGTCCACCAGATACTCATGCAACCAGGCCGCTTGAAGGCGACGGTCCATTGTTTCGAGGTCGAGCGCCTGAATTCCGATTGAAGCCTCCCCTTTCCATCGATGGCAGGTGATGCAACCCAGGCCCCCGGTGACGCCCATCAACCGACGCCCGGCATCGGGATCCCCGGCGGGGAGCGCCTGCTCCGGTCTTCGATCTGCTTCTGCCAGCAAATCCGTCAACCCATCGGTCGCTGTTCCGAACACCGGCATCCGGGTGCGCAGGTAGGGTCGCACCCGCGCCTTCCCGGCGAGCACATCCGTGAGCCAGTCCGGCTTGAGCTTTCTGCCCACCGCCGTGAGCGGGGGAGGATGGCGGCCGACATCCCCAAGCTCGACATCGCCCTGGAAATAGCGATCGAGGGCAGCGTCCGGCCCTCCGAGTCCCGCTCGTTCGTGACATGCGAGGCAGTTGAGAGCCTGCAGCGTGAGCCTGGCTCTGGTCGCAACGGGCAATTGGGTATGGGGTTCGCCGAGGTATTTTTCCAGTGCCACCCTCTGCGCGGGCGCGAGCGAATAGCGGGGCACTCCCGGCTGAGCCTCCGACAGCAGGCATCCGGACCGAAGGTCGCGCAGAGGGACTGGCTCAAGGGCCTCCCTCCCGGGCAGATCGTGGCACGCCGCGCATCGCAACCCGGCGACGATCCGTTTGCCGACCGGGACCAGCGCCTCATCGATCGAAAGCGGAACGATCGGGCGATCCAACGTTCCGTCGCTTCCCTGAAACCCGATCAGATAACCGGCGATGTCCGTGGCATCCTGGGCCTCGAGCTCGAACCGGGGCATTCGCCCATCCGGACGAGTTTTGAGTGGGTCCAGAAGGAACGCCGCAAGCGAACTCAGACTGAACTTGGAAGCGAGGTCGGGAAACAAAACCGACGGGATGTCGTTTCCCGGAGGATTCGATTGCACCCCGGCAGCCCCGGGATCGGGCACATGACAAGCCACACATCCGATCGCATGATACAACTCCCCTCCCCGCTGGGCGTTGACATGGCGGGCCGGGGATCGACGGGCAGGCGTCTTGTCCGCGAGCGACGCAAGGTAATGCACCACCGCCCGCGCTGCGGCAGGATCACGGCCATGCAACTGGGCGGGCATGGTTGTCCCGCTCCGCGCCCCGGCCGGATCCGAGAGAAAAGAGATCAGCCACTCGCCACGAATGCGACTGGTGATGTTGGTGAGAGAAAGCGCCGAACGCCCGGGCAGCCCCGTGTCTCCGCCGTGGCAGTTCGCACAGCCCAGTTCATTGTATAACAAGCGGCCCAACTCCGCAGTCGGAGTGCCCGAATGGAACCGATCAAAGGCGGGAAGGCCAGGTGCCGCCACGACAGACACTGCGAAGGCAACCAGGGCCGACAAGACCACGCGAATCATGGCGCGGTTTCCCGGACGCATGCCTCCACATACCGTCGCGACCGGTTGATGGCGTCCGTGATCTCCCGGGCGGTCGGCAGGATCGGGACGCCGCGGGGGGTGGGATGCATGAAGATTTCCACCCAGCCTGAGAATCGGATGTCCCGAAGGGCCTTCACAATGGGCTTGTAGTCGAGCCCGCCTCCAAACCCGGGCATCTGCCGCATCTCAATCATCAGCAAGACCGAACGGTCCCAGTGGATACCGGGTGCTGACCCCGAGTTTGACGGAATGCAGTTTGAGCAGCGCTTCAAAGGCCCCGTCCCCCATCGCATCGATCTGTTCCCGCTGATTCCCATGCACGCGGCACCAGATGTCGATCGCACCCGAGCCCGTCCTGGCAACCTCAGGCAGGATTTCCGCAAGGGGCATCTCACCATACATGGCCGAAGAAAGAACGTAATTCAGCCGAAACGGAACATCCGCGCCCGCGACCAGGGGCAGGCAGGCTGCCGGAACGAGGGTCTGAATAAAACGCCGACGGTTGAACATTCGGCATGGCGGCATCTGCGACTGGGTATTCATGACCCGGCGCGAGCCGCTTCGAGCATTTTGATCCAGGGTCCCAGATAATGCCCGTTGTCGTGATAGGTCCGTCCGGACACCAGATTTCCGTCCAGGACGCAGGCTTCATTGACATAGATGCCACCGCACACCTCCAGATCGAACTGGCACTTCGGCACCGTTGCCATCCGGCGTCCCTTGACACAACCGGCGAACGCAGGGATTTCCACGCCGTGACAGACCGAGGCGATGGGTTTGTTTTTCTCAAAGAAATGCCGCGTGATGCGCACGAGATCGGGGTCGTACCGGATATACTCCGGTGCCCGTCCACCTGAGAACATGATTCCGAGGTATTCCTCCTCCTTCACTTCCGCGAAGGGAACATCCACCTGAATCGTATAGCCTTCCCATTCCTTGGTGATCGTCCAGCCTTGTTTGACCTCGTGCATGACCATCTGATAGCGCCGGGCTTCGGGACCGGTCACCACCGGTTGAATGCCAGCTTCGATCAGCCGGTAATACGGATAAAGGGTGTCGAGAGTCTCGGAGGCATCGCCGATGACGATGAGCGCTTTGCCGTTGAATGCATGCATGGAGGTTGGAAGCCGTTCAATCAGGGTTTATCACGGAAACGAATCGTTGGGCGGGAAGGCACCCGGTCCACAAGAACCCGAGCCGTCTCCCGGCAAACAAGCTGATCCCGCCGATCCTGCGTTTCATCTGCGCAGTTTAACACTCATGCCGAATTCGTCACTGAGAACCTGCACCCGAAACCACTGGCACGGCACTGAAAAAAAAACACCGAACGCAATCTCTTACGTTCGGTGTTCATGAAAAAAGAATTTACGAAGGATCAGGAGGCCGGTTCGGACTCTGTCTTCACTTCGGTCACCGGTTCCGTCTTGGAAGCGGCGGGCTCGGCAGTGGTGGTTTCCTGTGAATTGGAACCTGCTTCCACCCACTCCAGGATGGCCATTTCCGCAGCGTCGCCCTGACGGCGATAAAGCTTCATGATCCGGGTATACCCCCCGTTGCGGGTCTTAAACCCAGGCGCGATCTCATCAAAGAGAATGCGGATGAGATCCTCCTCGCGGGCTTTGGCCACTTCGGCCTTGGTCTTGAGTTGGTGGCGGCTGTGATAGCGCAGGCGGGCGGCGGCCAGACGTCGGTCATGGATGCTCCCGCTTTTGCCCAGGGTTACCATTTTCTCAGCGACCGGCCTGGCGGCCTTCGCCTTGGCCAGGGTTGTGGTCACACGGTTGTGCTGGATCAGGCTGCAAACCAGATTCGCAAGCATGGCGTTACGGTGACTTCCCGTGCGCCCCAGTTTGGCTGTTCGTTTCAGATGTCGCATTGCAGCTCCTCGTTATTCCGGTTTGGCCTCTTCCTTGCCAGCCTCAAGAAGGGCCGGATCAATGTTCATTCCCAAGGAAAGACCGAGACTTGTCAGTTTGTCTTTGATCTCGTTAAGCGATTTTTTACCGAAGTTGCGGTATTTCAACATTTCCGCTTCGGTCTTCATGGCCAGTTGGCCGACTGTCGTGATGTTTGCGTTGTTCAGGCAGTTGGCTGCACGCACACTGAGCTCAATCTCATTGACGCTCATGTTCAACAGCTTGCGTTGGCGGGCTTTTTCATCGTCCTGCTTGTCAGCCACTTCCTCGAATTCGACGGCATTCTTGTCGTATCCGACGAACACATCCAGGTGATGCTGAAGGATGGCCGAAGCCTGCGTCAGTGCGTCATCGGGAGAAACACGGCCGTCGGTCCATATCTCCATCAGCAGACGATCATAGTCGGTTCGCTGCCCCACACGGGCGCTCTCGACGTTGTAACGCACACGAACCACGGGAGAAAACAAAGAATCGATCGCAATCACACCAATTGCCTGGTCGATCTTCTTGTTTTCATCGCCCGGACAAAACCCGCGACCCACCCTCACTTCAAGCTCCATGAGGAGCTTTTTCTTCTTGTCGAGCGTGCAGATCAGCTGTTTCGGATTGACGACTTCAAGGTTCTGATTCACCGAAATATCGGCTGCAGTCACCGCGCCTTCCTTGTTCACCGAAAGAACCACCGTCTGGGGATCGCGGCTATGGGCTTTGAACAGAACCTTCTTCAGGTTCAAAATGACATCCGTCACGTCCTCAACAACCCCTTCAATGGTTGTGAACTCGTGCATCGCACCGTCGATCTTGATCGAGGTAATCGCCGCGCCTTCCAGTGAAGAAAGCAACAGCCGACGCAGGGAGTTGCCGATCGTGTGACCGAATCCGGTCTCGAACGGTTCCGCTGTGAACTTGGCGTAGGTTCCCGAAGCGGTTGACTCATCCTTGGTCAACCGTTTGGGCATCTCAAAACGACCTAAACGTACTGGCATAATATCTCTCCAACAATTTTAAACTGATTCCAACCCCATTCCCGAAGAGGGCTGGAACCCATATAATTGTTTCTGCCGCCCGAAAGCGGTTCTTTGTTATTATCGGGAATAAAATTCAACCACGGTTTGCTCGTTCGCAATCGGCTGAATATCAGCACGAGTCGGAAGACGCAGGAGGGAACCCTTAAAACCGTCGCGATTGACCGAGAGCCAATCAGGAACCGAACGACTGGTCGACAGCTCAAGGTTGCGGGTAGCCATCTGACGGGAAACACTGGTCTCCTTCATTTCGATGACGTCGTTGACCTTGACGGCATACGAAGGAATATCGACTTTGCGACCGTTCACCTTGACGTGACCGTGGCCGATCATCTGCCGGGCACTGGCACGAGAGGTGCCAAAACCCAGATTGAAGACGATGTTATCCAACCGTGTCTCCAGGATCTGCAGCATCGTTTCGCCGGTGATGCCGCGCTGGCGCAGAGCCTTCTTGTAAACCCGGCGGAACTGTCCTTCCAAAAGACCGTAATAATAACGCATCTTCTGCTTTTCCATCAAACCCAGTGCGTATTCGGTATTCTTCCGACGCGATTTGGGTCCGTGTGCACCGGGAGGATAGTTCTTACGTTCCAGATATTTGGATGGTCCAAAGATCGGAGTTCCAAAACGACGACTAATCCGGGTGCGAGGTCCTGTATAACGAGCCATAGGAGATATTAAAAATGAGCGATTAACCTGGGTAACGACTTAGACGCGGCGTTTCTTGCGCGGACGACATCCGTTGTGCGGCACAGGGGTGACATCCTTGATGCTGGAGATCTCCAACCCGATCGCCTGGAGGGCCCGAATGGCCGATTCCCGACCTGAACCCGGTCCCTTGACCATGATCTCGACCTCCCGCAGACCGTGAGACATCGCCTGTCGCGCTGCGTCCTGAGCCACCTGCTGGGCGGCAAAAGCGGTGCTTTTCCGGGAACCACGAAACCCGACTTTGCCGGAACTGGACCAACCCAGCGTGTTGCCGTGCATGTCCGAGATCGTCACCAGCGTATTGTTGAACGTGGCAAGGATGTTGGCAATGCCAACAGCGACATTCTTGGATCCCTTGGCCTTGACGATCTTCTTGGCACCGGGATCTTCACCGAGCAATTCCGCCGCTGTGGGCGCTGAAGCAGCCGCAGTCAGAACCGGAGCGCCTTCCGCAGCTTTTGCAGCGTCGGAGGCGCCCTTCTTGCCACCTTTGGCGGGTTTCTTGGCTGCAGCCGGAGCTTCAGCAGATGCTGTCGCATCGGCGACTGCGGCCTCTACCGGAGCTGCCGCGGGAGCGGGAGTTTCCTCAGGCGTCGCCGCCTCCGGAGTCTCAGGGGTGGAATTCGCGTCGAGAGTTGAATCAGGAGCGGATTTTGCAGACTTGGCCGTTTTTTTGGCGGCTGTCTTTTTTGGCTTGGGAGTCTCTGCCATGAACAGTAAGATTAAAGGTTTCTAAAAAGGATCACCGGATCCGACTAATGTTTGCCAGATTTGGCGTTCGGGTTGCGCTGCACACCCACCGTACGACGGGGGCCCTTGCGCGAACGAGCATTCGTCTGTGTTCGTTGCCCACGGACCGGAAGGCCGCGCAGATGTCGGATTCCACGATAGGATTTGATCGACTGCAACCGCTTCAGGTTCATTCCGTGCTCACGCCGGAGATCGCCCTCAATCACGTATTTCCCATCCTGAATCGAATGGGCAATCTGCGAAAGTTGTTGTTCGTTCAGATCCTTGGCTCGGATACTGCCTTCAATCTTCGCATTCGCGAGGATTTCCAATGCATTGACCGGACCAATTCCATAGATATAGCGCAAGGCAATATCGATCCGCTTGTGACTCGGGATGTCTACACCCAGGATTCGCGCCATAATAACTGCCTTTCGTTCAACCTTGTCGCTGTTTGTGACGGGCGTTCGTGCAAATCACACGAATAACGCCTTTACGCCGGATGATTCTGCAGTGCTCGCAGAGTCGTTTAACTGATGCACGAACTTTCATAATTCAAAACAATGTCAACGCCGGTTTGTCCGGCGCATTTTACCAATGCCAAAACAATTTTATTGAACGGCCGGACTTTCTCATTCGTCGAGTTCCGCCCGTTTTCACGGTTCCGTCACCGGGCAACCCGCCCGCTCATACTGATTCAGTCACCGTCCGACAGTTTTCCGGACGAGTCAGGATCTCCGGCTCGGACTCGGTGATGAGCACCGTGTGCTCAAAATGCGCCGAAGGTTGTTTATCCTTCGTCACCACCGTCCAGCCATCCCGCAAAATCTGCACCGCCGCACCACCCGCATTCACCATTGGCTCGATGGCCAATGTCATTCCCGGCCGCAACTTCGCCGAGGATTTGCCATCCACGAAATTCGGAACCTGCGGTTCCTCATGCATCGTGCGACCCACACCATGACCCACAAATTCACGAACCACGCTGAAACCATGTTTCTCAACGTAGGTCTGCACGGCCCGGGAGATGTCAACCACCCGGTTTCCAGCGACCGCCTGGGCAATGCCCTCGTGCAGGGATCGCTCCGTGACATCCATCAGCTTCTGCGCTTTCAGATCGCACCCGCCCACCGATACCGTCCTGGCGTTGTCGCCGATAAAACCTTCGAACACGACGCCTACATCGATGCTGATGATGTCCCCGAACTGAATTTTCCGATCGCTTGCCATTCCATGCACAACTTCTTCGTTGACAGAAAGACAAACATGGCACGGGTACTTTTTGTATCCCAAAAATGCGCTCTTGCCACCGTAATGTTTAATTCGCGTTGCGGCATATTCATCGATGTCCCGCGTGCTCATTCCGGGATTCACCCAGGAACACAGCTCTTTCAGGACGATGCTCGCAACCCCGCCGGCCAGACGCATTCCCTGCGCCTCACGCTCATTTTTTAAAATGATCATCCGTCTAATTCGTCCGCTCCATCCACTCGTAAAGACCTCTTCACGAATCCCGATCGCCTGCCGAACTCTGTCAATGAACAGCCAACCAACCCGTTCCCGCTTTTCGAGAGCTGGCAAACTCTCATAAAGTGAAGAGGGACGCAATCATTAAGCCAGTTTATTTTAACGGTTGCACCGCGCCCCCTGATTTCCGCGGGTCTCTAGAAACGGCCCTTTAACCGGCCTTTCTTGAGGAACCCGTCGTAGTGCCGCATCAGAAGATGCGACTCCATTTGGCGCATTGTATCCAGCATCACACCCACCGTGATCAGAATACTTGTCCCACCAAAGAACTGCGAGACCGTGGGCGGAATGGAGAACAGATCACCCAGGATCATCGGCATCACCGCAATCACCGTGAGGAAAACGGCCCCGGCCAGAGTGATCCGGCTCATTGCCCGATGCAGGAATTCACTGGTCGCCTGCCCCGGACGCACCCCGGGAATATAGCCGCCGTATTTCTTGAGATCATCGGAGATTTGCAGCTCGTTAAACTGGGTGGCAACCCAGAAATACGAGAAGAACAGAATCATCAGTGCATACAGGAAATAATAGGCGGGTTGTCCGGCACTGATCATGCGCCCGATTTCCTCAAAGAATTTAACCTCTGAAACCTGACCCAACTTCAGAAAAACCATCGACGGGAACATCAGGATCGCCTGGGCAAAGATGATCGGCATGACACCGGCATAGTTCACACGCAGGGGCATGAAGGAACTCCCCCCGGCATAGACCTTGCGCCCAACCGCACGCTGCGCATATTGCACAGGAATCTTGCGTTGCGCCTGAGTCACCGCGACCACTCCCGCGATCACAGCCAGTAGCAGAAGAACCAGAGCCACGGCATGTGGGAAGATGAAATTGGACGTAATCCCTTCGGGAGGGAAGAACATCGTGTAGAGGGATGAACCCGCCACCGGAAGGTCGGAAACAATTCCGATCGTAATGATCAACGAGATGCCATTCCCGATTCCACGATCGGTAATCTGCTCTCCCAACCACATCAACAGCATGGTTCCCGTCGTCAGGACAAGAATCGTCTGAATCCGATACCACCAGATGTTGTCGACCACGATCAACTCGCCGGTGAACCCGTTGAAAATCTGCTTCGGATTCTCCCATCCCAGGGTCATCAACGTTCCGTGACCCAGGCAGAGCAGCACCGTCAGATATCGCCCGTACTGAATGATCCGCGCACGGCCACCCTCTTCCCGAACCAACTTGCTCAACGAAGGAACCACGGCACTCAGGAGCTGCACAATGATCGTGGCGGTAATGTAGGGCATGATGCCCAAGGCCCCGATGGCGCAGTTCTGGAGAGCTCCTCCCGTAAAGAGATTGTACATCCCCAGAAGCGAGTTATCCATCTGGTTGGGATTTGCGTCGAAATGCGCCCGCAAAGCCCCGGCGTCCAGTCCAGGGACGGGAATCCAAGCTACAACCCGGCAGATTGCCAATACGAGGAGCGTAAAGATAATCCTGGATTTAAGCTCCGGAATCTTGAAGCAGTTGGCAAATGGCTTGATGATCGTGGCTAGCATCGTGAGGGAGGCGAAAACCGATTACGCCTTGTCAGATTTGGGCTCTTTTGGAACAACGATTTCGCAGGTTCCACCCAATTTCTCAATCTTCGCCCGCGCCGATGCGCTGCATGCGTCAACCAAGATCGTCAGTTTCTTTTTCAAATCTCCCTTTCCAAGGATTTTGATCCGCTTCAGCGTTCCGTTGGCCAAACCCGCCTTGCGAAGCGCGGCACCGTCAATCTGAGCACCGTCCTCGAACGTATTCAAATCGCTCACATTCACCGGTGCATAACGCACCGTGTGCATCGCGTTGTTAAAACCCCGTTTCGGAAGCCGGCGAATCAAAGGCATCTGACCGCCCTCGAACCCGGGACGAATGGAACTACCGGACCGGGCCGACTGGCCCTTTCCACCGCGTCCGCTGGTTTTACCACGTCCGCTGGACTCACCCTGACCAAGCCGCTTGCGACGGTGCTTGGCACCGGGTCTAGGTTGAAGATTATGTAAACGCATAAACTACTTAGGCTGAAACTTCACCGGACGCGGGTTCGGAAGGCTTGGATGCTGGGCCTTCGGTCGCAGGAGCGACTGTGGCAGGAGTCGGCTCTGTCGGTGCAACGGCTGGTGCCGCTGCAGCAGCAGGAACCACCTCCGGAACCGGAACAGCTGCTTTCCTGGGTTTGTATGCCAAACCACGCAACTTGTAGATCTCCTCCTTCACGCGAAGGCTCTGAAGCGCTGTGAGCGTCGCTTTGGCGACATTCGCGGCGTTTTTCGATCCAAGCGATTTCGTCAGGATATCCTTGATACCGACCGATTCAATCACAGCGCGCACGGTTTTGCCGGCGATCACCCCTGTTCCAGGGGATGCGGGACGAAGCAGCACCTCTGCCCCGCCGTACCGTGATGTCACTTCATGGGGAATGGTTGCTTCCCGCATCGAAATGGGAACCATGCGCCGTTTGGCGTCCTCGCTCCCCTTCCGAATGGCGTCAGCCACCTCACCGGCTTTTCCGAGTCCAATGCCAACGCGTCCCTTGCGATCGCCAACGATCAGAAGTGCGCTGAAACTGAACCGCCGGCCACCCTTGACCACCTTGGACGAGCGGTTGATAAAAACAACCTTCTCGCTCAACTCATTGCCATCGCGCCCATCGCCCGGTCCGCCATCGGTCCTGCGGCGCCCCCGCCCGAACCCGCGGCCTCCCGGACGGTTGCCCGCCTCAAAACTAGATTTTGCTTGTTCCGCCACGACTATTGTCTCCTGATCTTGTTAGAAATTTAAGCCCGCTTCGCGAACCACATCGGCTAGCGCTTTGACTTTTCCATGATACTTGGCGGCGCTGCGGTCAAACACAACCTTCGCGATACCCTTGCTTTTGGCTGCTTCGGCAGCCAGCTTTCCGACGATGATAGCGCTTTTAACGTTTGCGCCCAACTTTTCACGGTCCGGTGTCAGTTTGTTGAGGGTCGATGCCGAGGCCAGAGTCACCCCTGCTTCATCATCGATGAACTGAACATGAATGTTTTTGCCGGTAAACCGGACGCTTAGCCGCGGCCGTTCCACTGTGCCGTACAGTTTCTTTCGGATCCGCCACCGGCGTCTCTGAAGAAGTTCTTTTTTCTTGTCTGATCTCATGCTTGGTGAACCACGGATTTTGCCGTGGCCAATATAAAAATGTTGTCGAAAATCCGTACTCCACAGTTGGTTTGAACAAAATCCAAACCGACCCGGAACTATTGAACCGTTTTGCCTTCCTTCCGCAGGACCTTCTCGCCCACGTACCGCACACCCTTGCCCTTGTAGGGTTCCGGCGGATAGTAGCTTCTGATTTCGGAGGCAACCTGACCCACTTTTTGTTTGTCCGGTCCTTCGATGGTCACCTTGGTGTTGTCCTCCACCGTCACCTTCACCTGATCGGGGATCGCGTAAAGAATCGGATGCGAATAGCCCAAGGTCAGATTCACCCGTTTTCCCTCGACGGCGGCCTTAAAGCCGACGCCCTGGATTTCGAGTTTCTTGACGTAGCCCTCTGAAACACCCTGCACGAGATTGGAAAGAATCGAACGGGTCAAGCCATGATAGGCTTTGGCCTCGGAATCGTTTCCATCGCGGATGACCACCAGCCGCTCAGGCGTCATGTCGAGCGACACACGATTGGGGAGATTAAACTCGAGTTTGCCCTTCGGCCCCTCGACATGGACCATGCGGCCCTTGAGGTCGACCTTGACCTTTGCCGGGATCGGAATCGGAATTTTACCTAGTCTTGACATACAAATCCTACCATACAAAACACAGCAACTCGCCTCCGAGTTTTTGTTTCTTAGCTTCCGTGCCGGTCATCAAACCCTTGGACGTGGAGACGATGGCGATTCCGAGGCCTCCCAGAACGCGCGGAACCTCGTCTGCTCCCACATACCTGCGGAGCCCCGGGGTACTCACCCGCTTCAGGCCGGCGATCACGGTTTGACGCCCGTCATACTTGAGTTTGATCCGGAGCGTTTTCTTGATGTCGCCAGCGACAGTGCATTCCGCAATATAACCTTCGCGCTTGAGGATCTGAGCAATGCTCTCCTTCATTTTCGAATACGCCATTTCGGTATTCGGCAATAGCGCCCGGGTTGCGTTGCGGATCCGGGTTAACATATCTGCGATTGGATCAGTCATAGTGTTACCAACTCGCCTTTGTGACACCTGGGATCAAACCATTCAACGCCGATTCGCGAAACTCCAAGCGCGAACATTCGAACTTGCGAAGGTAGGCGTGCCTGCGACCCGAGATCCGGCAGCGGTTGACCACACGCACGGGGCTTGCATTCCTCGGCAGTTTGGACAGTCCGGCATAATCGCGTTTGGCTTTGAGTTCAGCCCGAATTGCCGCATATTTCTGAACCGTTTCGCGCTTTTTCTTGTCGCGTTCAATCCATGATTTCTTCGCCATAGTTCACTTTCCTTCTGCAAAGGGCATACCCATCAATTTCAATAAGTCTCGCGCTTCATCGTCAGAGTTGGCGGACGTCACAATCGTGATATCCATTCCCTGCTGACGCTTAATCTTGTCCAATTCCATCTCGGGGAAAATTGTTTGATCCCCCACTCCGAGCGAATAGTTGCCCCGTCCATCGAACGAACGATTGGAAAGGCCCCGGAAATCCCGAATCCGCGGAAGAGCCGTCGCAACCAGCCGGTCAAAGAACTCATACATCACCTCACGGCGAAGAGTTACAAAGCATCCGACCGACTGGCCCTCACGAAGCTTGAAATTGGCAATGCTCTTGCGTGCCTTGGTGGTTACCGGCTTGCGTCCGGTGATTGCCGCCAAATCGCGGGTGGCGTCTTCGAGCGCTCCCTTTTCAAGGTTGCAGCTCACCCCCATGTTCAGCACGATCTTTTCAATCTGCGGAACCTGGTGGATGTTGGTGTAATTGCGTTTCTCCATCAACGCTGGTTTCACCCTCTCGATATAATCAGTATACAGCCGTGGCTTCATAATTATCCTTGCGAGGCATCAGCCGAAACTCCGCGCTTGGAAGCGCGCGCCTCGAACTTGGAAGCGAGCATGACGTTGGAGGTATGAATTGTGCCCTCCCGTTCGATGATCGCGCCCTGCGGGTGCTGCTGGTTTTTCTTGACGTGTTTCTTGATCATTTTGATGCCTTCGACGATGAGGCGTTCACGACCCTTGACCACACTGATGATCTTGCCGCGTTTACCACGCTCGGTCCCGGCGATCACGACAACCTCGTCGCCTTTTTTTACATGAGAGCTTGCCATAACCTAGATAACCTCCGGCGCCAGAGAAACGATTTTCATGAACTTCTTCTCGCGCAACTCGCGCGCCACCGGTCCGAAAATCCGTGTGCCCCTGGGATTATTGTCCTTATCAATAATAACAATTGCGTTGGAATCGAACCTCAAATAGGAACCGTCACTCCTTCGAATGGCTTTCCGGGTTCGCACCACCACCGCGTTGACCACTTCCCCCTTTTTGACCGTGCCATCGGGAGTGGCTTCCTTGATGTGCGCTTTAATCACATCACCGACCCGGGCGTAGCGTTGATTGGGGCCCAGAACACCGATTGCAGCCGCCCGTTTGGCGCCGCTGTTATCGGCAACATCTAAAATTGAACGTATCTGTAGCATATGCCTTGTGTGGCTTCAACGGCTGCTTAGGCAGCCACTGCGCCTTTTGTCGTCACTTCAACCAAACGCCAGCATTTGGTCTTGGAAATCGGCCTCGTCTCCTGGATCCGCACGTAATCGCCCAGTTTGGCCTCACCCTTGTCATCATGCGCATAGAATTTGCGATAGCGCGTGACCACTTTTTTAAACCGCGGATGCTGGTAGCGCCGCTGGACCAACACCACGATGGTCTTATTCATTTTGTCGGAGATCACTTCTCCGGTGCGCTCTTTGCGGCGGCTCCGAGCAAGATTGTTCGTTTCAGACATATCGACTAAGCAGATTTGTTGCGGATCATCGAAACTTGAGTCTCAATTCGTGCGATCTCACGACGCAGGGTCCGAAGGCGGGAGGGCTTCTCCAACTGACTGCTCGCCTGTTGCAAGCGCAGATTAAAGATTTCCTGCCTCAAATCGCGACCTTTCGCGTTGAGCTCGACCATTGTTAAATCCCGTATTTCTGACATTTTCATGACCAAACTCCGATGCTCAACCGACTTTGTGCCGGGAGATGAATTTTGTTTTGATGCACAGTTTAGACGCTGCCAGGCGCATCGACTCTTTTGCGATCACTTCCGACACACCGTCCACTTCGAACAACACGTTCGCAGGTCGGATGACGGCCACCCACGCCTCCAACGGCCCCTTGCCCTTGCCCATTCGCGTCTCCAAAGGCTTTTTGGTATACGACTTGTCTGGAAAGATACGAATCCATACCTTGCCGCGCCGCTTCATGTAACGCGTGATCGCAACCCGTGCAGCTTCAATCTGCTTGGAATCGAGCCAACATCGCTCCAGCGCCTGCAATCCAAATTCGCCAAATGCAACGGTCGCACCGCGGTGGGCTATCCCAGCACGGTTTCCGCGATGCATTTTGCGGTACTTCACTCTGGCGGGCATCATTGCCATAAATCGATCCTTAAAACGTTCTGGTTAAAATGTTTTTTTTAAACACTCGCAGCCGAAATCGGGGCTGCGACCGGTGCAATCTGCTTTTCGGTCGTCATCTGACCCTTGCAGATCCAGCACTTAATCCCGAGCTTTCCATACATCGTATGGGCTTCGGCAAATCCATAATCAATCACGGCGCGCAGCGTATGGAGGGGAACACTCCCCTCGTGATACGACTCCACCCGGGCCAGTTCAGCACCGCCCAAGCGACCCGCGCAACGCACTTTGATTCCTACCGCACCAAAATCCATGGCGGTTTGCACCGCTTTCTTCATGGCGCGCCGGAACGATATCCTACGTTCCAGTTGAAGACCAATGTTTTCGGCAACTAATTGCGCGTCGATTTCCGGAGTCTTCACCTCCTGGATGTCGACGTAGATTTCCTTGCCCGTGAGCTTGCTCAGATCTTCCTTGATCCGGTCGATCTCGGCACCCTTGCGTCCGATCACCACACCAGGGCGCGCGGTGAAAATTGTTATCCGGCAACGCGTGGCAGCTCTCTCTATCTGGATCTTCGGAACCGAAGCCGATTCGAGCTTCTTCTTCAGAATGTCCCGGATCCGTCGATCCTCGGAGAGGAGTTTTCCAAACTCTCGCTTTTCAGCGTACCACTTTGAGCGCCAATCCTTGTTGACTGCCACTCGAAAACCGATCGGATTTGTTTTTTGTCCCATAACTGATCTGTTAAGCCTCGGATAAAATGATTCGGATATGGCAGCTTCGTTTCAGGATCGGTCCCGCCGAACCCCGCGCCTTGGGTGTAAACCGCTTCATCGTGGCCGCCGCACCGGCGACAGCTTCCTTGACAATAAGCCTCTCGGGTTTCAACCCGTTGTTGTTCTCGGCGTTGGCGATCGCAGACTTCAAGGTCTTGGCCACCAGCCGCGCCGATTTGCGCGGCACGACCCCCAGCACTGCCAGCGCTTGCTGGGCCGGCAGACCCTGGATTTGCCGGACTACCTCGCGCATCTTCTGCGCGGACATCCGGACGTTGCGGGTAATTGAACGAACTTCCATAAAAAATCTTTACTTGGATTCGGCCTTGGCCGTATGCGATCCGTGTTTCTTGAAGGTCCGCGTGAACGAAAACTCGCCCAGACGATGCCCCACCATGTTCTCCGTGACGAACACAGGATTAAAAACGCGCCCGTTGTGGACGTTGAAGGTGTGTCCCACAAAATCAGGAGTGATCATCGAACGGCGTGACCAGGTTTTGATCGGCCGTTTCAAGTCGGCTGCGTTCAACTTGTTAATTTTGTCCAACAAGTGTTCGTCCACGAATGGACCTTTTTTGATTGAGCGTCCCATAGGATCTTATTCTATCGCTGTTTCATCGGACGTCCATCCCGACGGACCAGGATCGAGCGGTTGGAATATTTGAATTTTTTCCGAGTCTTGTATCCCTTGGTGATGACACCCCAGGGAGTTACCGGGTGGCCGCCACCGGAAGTTTTGCCGGCACCACCACCCATCGGATGGTCCACCGGGTTTTTGGCAACACCGCGTGTCAGAGGACGCACGCCGCGATGGCGATTG
Organism: Verrucomicrobiota bacterium; assembly: GCA_021733945.1. Classification (GTDB taxonomy): domain Bacteria; phylum Verrucomicrobiota; class Verrucomicrobiia; order Limisphaerales; family SIBE01; genus JAIPJX01. Next base: position 35,968 of record JAIPJX010000016.1, read on the forward strand.
CGACCGGCCTTGCCGAGAACCACATTCTCATGTTCCGTGTTTCCCACCTGGCCAATCGTGGCGAGGCAGTTTTCGTGCATTCGACGAATTTCACCCGAAGGCAGCTTTACCTGAGCGTACCCTTCATCACGGGACATCAGCACCGCGGAAGCACCCGCGGATCGCACCATCTGCCCGCCCTTGCCGGGAATCAACTCAACGTTGTGAATCGCATGGCCGATGGGAATATTCTTCAGCGGCAGCGCATTTCCGACTTCCGGAGCTGCGGTGTGCCCGCTGGAAACGGTCTTTCCAACCTCGAGCCCCAGCGGCGCCACGATGTAACGGCGTTCTCCGTCCGCATATTCCAGCAACGCGATGCGCGCGCTCCGGATCGGATCATACTCGATCCCGATCACCTTGGCCACGATCCCGTGCTTCTGACGCTTAAAATCAATGGTCCGGATCTTCTGCTTGTGACCCTGTCCCCGGCCACGACTGGTGACCCGACCGTAACAATTCCGTCCACCGGTCTTTTTGCGGATCGTAACAAGGCTCTTCTCCGGTTTGCTCTTTGTAATCTCCGCAAACGACGATACGGTCATGTACCGCGACGATGGGGTCAAAGGTCTGAATGACTTAACAGGCATATCGAAATTTCTTTAGGTCAGGTTAATCTTGTCGCCCTTTTTGAGGGTCACGATGGCCTTTTTCCAGTCCGAGGTTTTTCCGGCCTGCGCGGTGCGCTGCCTCCGGAGTTTGCCCCGGACGTTCATGGTCCGAACATCGAGCACCTTGACCTTGAAAAGCTCCTGAACCGCCTGCCGAATCTGCACCTTGTTGGCGCGACGATCCGCGACAACCGTGTAATGATTCAGGGTGTGGCTCAGCAACGTTCCCTTCTCGGTCACGCGCACTGTTTTAATAACATCAAAAACGTTCATTCTGATCTGTTTCTAGGAAAGGCGTTGTTCGATCTTTTCGAACGCATCGCGGGTAAACACAAGTTTGTCGAACTGCAACAACTGATAGGTATTGACCGATTCGCCGGTTGCCAATTCCACACCGGTTACGTTCCGAGCGGCCAGCATCAAATTCGCCTCCACTCCGCCGGTCACAAACAAGGTCGTGCCCTTGAGCTCGAGCGCCGAACGCACCTTCAGAAAATCCTTGGTCTTGGGCGAAGCGATCTTGAGATCCTCCACCAGGACCACATCTCCCAGACGCATCCGCGCACTCAAAGCCTTGCGCAAAGCCAGCTTCTTGGTGTTCTTGCTGACGATCTTGCGGAAATCCCGCGGCTTGGGTCCGAAGACCACGCCACCCCCCCGCCACAACGGAGAAGCAAAGGAACCCGCTCGCGCCCTGCCCGTGCCCTTCTGACGCCACGGTTTCTTGCCGGTACCCGCAACCTCGCCCATTGTCTTGGTGCAGGCCGTGCCGCTACGGTTGGCTGCCCGAATGGCAACCACCACATCGTGAACCGCCTGCGTGCCCTTGCCGTTTTCGATCACCGGAAAACGAACCTCCAGCTCACCCTGGCTGGCACCCTGAGTATTCTTAATTGTCAGTTTCATTCGCTTTCGACCTTATGCTTTGGCTGTCGCCTCTTTCTTGGGATTCTTTTTCGATTCACGAATCACGACATAATCGCCCTTGGATCCCGGGATACCACCCCGGATCAGGAGAATGTTCTCCTCTGCGCGCACCTGGATGATCTCCAGATTTTGCACGGTCCTCCGGACCTGCCCCATGTGACCGGGCATTTTAATTCCCCGCCGGACGGTACCTGGAAACAGGCGCTGGCCGATGGCACCGGTGCGGCGCCGCCAACCCTTGGAACCGTGGGAGGCATCGCCACCCCGGAAGTCCCAACGCTTCATCACACCCTCAAATCCACGGCCCTTCGTGACGCCAATGCCATCGACATAATCGCCCACGGCGAATATGGACGCTCCAATGACATCACCAGGCTTTACGTCCAGTGAAAAGTCGCGGAATTCGCGGATCCGTTTCACCGGCACGGCGTTGTGTTTGCGCAAATGCCCCATCGCCGCCTTGGTCATGCGATGCTCCTTCTGGTCATCAAACCCCAACTGAACGGCCCGATACCCATCGACCTCCTCAGTGCGGCATTGAATCACGCGGTTCGGCCCCACCAGCACAACAGTGACTGGCACCAAAGTCCCTTTCGCGTCGTAAACGCGAGTTTCACCCAATTTTTTTCCGAGCAAGCCAATCATAGCCTCAAATCTTAATTGTGATGTCAACCCCCGCAGGCAGGTTCAATTTCTTCAATTCGTCGACGGTTTTCGCCGTTGGATCAATGATGTCCAACAACCGCTTGTGAGTTCTTTGCTCAAACGTTTCATGCGACTTTTTGTCGGCATGAGGAGAGCGCTGAACCGTGAACCGCTCAATGCGGGTCGGGAGCGGAATCGGCCCAGCCACCAAGGCGCCTGTGCGTTTGACGGTCTCCACAATATCGTGGGCGGATTGGTCGACCACACGGTGGTCGTAGGCCTTGAGTCGGATGCGAATGCGTTGTCCTGCCATATCAAATTCCTGATCGTTCGAGTTGCGAAATTATGTGCGTGCCGGTTTCGGCTTGGTGGTGTCCAGAATGCCGGCAACAATGCTCGCCGGGACCTGTTCAAAACGAAACGGTTCCATTGAATAGGAAGCGCGTCCCTTGGAGAGCGACCGGATTGCCGTGGAGTAACCGAACATTTCGGAAAGCGGCACTTCTGAGTAAAGGTTCGTCGTGGTTCCCTTGGCCTCGATGCTCTGGATCTTGCCGCGCCGGCGGTTCAAATCACCCAGGAGGTCACCCTGATATTCATCCGGCGTGGAAACTTCCACACGCATGATGGGTTCCAGGAGGACAGGATTCGCCTTCTTGACCGCATCCTTCAAGGCAAAGATTCCCGCCATTTTGAAGGACAACTCGCTTGAGTCCACTTCGTGGAAACTGCCGTCAATGATTTCCACGGTCACATCGACCATCGGATATCCGGCCAGCACCCCACCCTCAATGGCCTCCTTGATCCCACTGATGGTCGGGTTGATGAATTCCTTCGGAATGGTCCCGCCAACAACCTTGCTCTCGATGGAGACTCCCTTGCCCGGTTCAGCCGGCACAATGGTGATCACGGCATGCCCATACTGACCACGTCCACCCGATTGACGGACAAACTTGCCTTCGCCCTGGGCGCTTTTTGTAATTGTTTCGCGGTAGGCGATCTGCGGGGCCCCGGCATTCGCTTCGACCTTAAACTCACGGAGCAATCGGTCCCGAATGATCTCCAGGTGCAACTCACCCATGCCCGCAATAATCAACTGCCCTGTTTCTTCATTGGTGAAACAGCGGAAGGTCGGATCCTCCTCAGCCAGACGCTGCAGCCCTTCTCCCATCTTATCCCGATCCGCCTTCGTCTTCGGCTCAATCGCCATCGAGATGACAGGCTCCGGAAAAGTCGGAGGTTCCAACAGGATCTCAAAGGACTCGTCGCAAAGCGTATCCCCGGTGGTAATGTTCTTCAAACCGACCAAAGCAGCGATGTCCCCGGAATAAACCGTATCCACCTCGATGCGCTTGTCCGCCTGAATCATCATCACCCGGCTGACACGGTCCCGCTTCTTCGTCCTCGGGTTGTAAACGGTATCCCCCTTGGTCAGCGACCCACCATAAACGCGGAAAAAGATCAACTTACCAACAAACGGATCGGTCCAAAGCTTAAACGCCAGGGAACAGAATTTGCCATTGTCATCCGCGGGTACGGTGACCGCATTTTCCGGAGCACCCGGTTCCTCACCCACCGCGGATGGCACATCCAACGGAGACGGGAGATAATCAATGATCGCGTCAACCAGCGGCTGGACGCCCTTTTTCTTGAAAGCCGAACCACCGAGAACCGGCACCAACTTCAGAGCGCATGTCAGGCGACGAATCGCTTTCTTCAAAACCACGGCGCTGATGGGCTTCTCTTCAATGACCAGTTCGGCAATCGTATCGTCCTTGTTGGCCACCGCATCGATCAACTCGGCAAGCGCCAGCTTCGCACGCTCCTTCTCAGCCTCGGGAATCTCGACAACGTCGTATTTCAAACCAACCGGATCCGTCGCGTCGTAGATGATCGCTTTTTGGGAAACCACGTCAATGACACCGGAGAGATAATCCTCCCGGCCGATCGGCAGGCCGATGGCGTAGGCATAAGCTCCGAGCTTCTTGCGCATCTCCAGAACCGCATTTTCGAAATTGGCACCCACGCGGTCCATCTTGTTGACGAACGCGATCCGCGGGACATTGTACTTGGTTGCCTGACGCCAAACCGTTTCGGACTGCGGCTGCACCCCTGCGACTCCGCAAAACACGGCGACCGCACCGTCCAGCACGCGCATGGATCGCTCCACCTCAGCGGTAAAATCCACATGCCCCGGGGTATCAATGATGTTGATCCGATGAGGAATGTCGATGGCCGTCTTGTCCAAGCCATCGTTCTTCTGGGTCCAGTAACAGGTGGTGGCCGCAGACGTGATCGTAATGCCGCGCTCCCGCTCCTGCTCCATCCAGTCCGTCACCGTATTTCCATCATGCACATCGCCCATCTTATGGATGAGTCCCGTGTAAAAGAGAATACGCTCCGTTGTGGTGGTTTTCCCGGCATCAATGTGCGCCGCAATACCAATATTGCGGGTACGCTCCATCGAGTACTTCCTTTGTGGGGAATTCAGGGAACTCGGTTTTTCAATTACTGCGTCCATCTGTCCGTTAGAATAAAAATGCCCCGACCTGCTTCAGCCTTCGGGGCGAATTGGAAATTAACTGTTTACCAGCGGAAATGTGCAAATGCCTTGTTGGCCTGAGCCATCCGATGCACTTCGTCGCGTTTACGAATCGCATTCCCCTGCCCCTGATAAGCTTCGAGGATTTCGCTTGCCAAGGCCTCCTTCATGGGGGTGCCCTTGCGGGAGCCTGCCAGATTCACCAACCACCGGAGAGCCAAAGCCATCTGGCGATCCACCGAGGCTTCCATTGGAACCTGATAGGTGGCACCGCCGACACGGCGGGCTTTAACTTCCAGGCGCGGCTTGGCGTTATCCACGGCGCGCTGCAGAATTTCCAACGGATTGGAGGTCGGGTTCTTGCTCAGGATCTCGTCGAACGTGCCGTACACGATCTTCTGCGCAATGGTCTTTTTCCCACCCTGCATCACCACGTTCACCAATCGTGAAACTAGGATGCTGTTGAACTTCGGATCCTCAGGGACCGGACGTTTGATAGCTTGACGGCGTCTCGACATAAAATCTGAATTACTTACTTGGCCCCTGCTTTGGCTGCTTTGGGACGTTTGACACCATACTTGGAACGACTCACCCTGCGCTTCTCAACACCGGAGGCGTCGAGCGTGCCGCGCACAATATGATAGCGCACACCAGGAAGATCCTTCACACGACCACCACGAACCAGGACAATGGAATGCTCCTGCAGATTGTGTCCTTCGTCAGGGATATACGCAATGACTTCGAATCCGTTCGTCAGGCGCACCTTGGCCACTTTGCGCATCGCCGAGTTCGGTTTCTTGGGCGTGCGCGTCATGACCTGAACACAAACACCACGACGAAAGGGAGCGTTGCTCAAGGCCGGTGATTTGGACTTGAGTTTGATCTTTTTTCGTCCTTTTCGGACCAATTGATTAATCGTCGGCATTCAGCCTTTTCCAGTTCGTTTTGTTGTCTTTGTCCCGTTCCACCGATATTCCGGCGAAACGGAGCGCGAATCTTACCAAGCAAATTCGTAGTTGCAACAAGTATTTGGTTTTTTTTTAAACTCTTTTTGAACGTTTATCCCAGGAGGGGTTCGTCCATCAAAAGGTTCGGTTCTTCCACAGGTAATTCGGGCACCAAAGGCTTGATAAGTAGCTTTCGGTGATGCCCAAATCCGGTGCCCGCCGGAATGATGTGGCCCATTATCACGTTCTCCTTGAATCCACGGAGCGTGTCCATCTTGCCCAATGTGGCAGCCTCGGTCAGAACACGCGTGGTGTCCTGGAAGGATGCCGCACTGAGGAAACTTTCGGTCTCCAGAGAGGCCTTGGTGATGCCCAGAAGCACGGGTTGCGCCTCGGCCGGCTTGCCCCCCATCTGATCCACCCTCTCGTTCTCGTTTTCAAACGCAATCTTGTCAATCTGTTCACCCCAGAGAAACACGGTGTCACCCGGCTCCGTGATGCGCACCTTGCGCAGCATCTGGCGAACAATGATTTCGATGTGTTTGTCGTTGATGGTCACCCCCTGCAGGCGGTAGACCTCCTGGACTTCGTTGACCAAATGCTCCTGCAATTCCTGAGGTCCACACACATCGAGAATCTCATGCGGGACAACCGGACCTTCGGTAAGCTGCTGGCCTTTCTTCACCAGATCGCCCTTGAACACAATGACGTGTTTACCGATCGGAATCAGATGCTCCTCCTCCACCTCGGTCTGCGGATCCCTGATCAGAATGGTGCGTTTGCCACGCACACTCGGACCGAAATCCACAATACCATCAATCTTCGAGATCTCCGCGGCATCCTTCGGCTTGCGAGCTTCGAACAATTCGGCCACACGCGGCAAACCGCCGGTGATGTCCTTTGTCTTGGAAGTTTTGCGTGGCGTTTTCGCCATCAGCGTTCCGGCAACAATCCGGTCGTGCTCGTTGACGACAATATGCGCTCCGGAAGGAATGGGGTAATTGGCAATCGCATCGCCACTTTCATCGGCAATGATGATCTGCGGATGCAAATCCTCCTTATGCTCAATGATAACCTTGGCTTCCTGCCCGGTGGTCTCGTCGACCTCCTGCTTCATGGTCACAACCTCGATGATGTCATGAAAGCGGATGCGTCCCGCCTTTTCGGAGAGAATCGGCACGTTGTAAGGATCCCATTGGACAACGGTTTCACCCTTCGTCACATGGCCATCGTTTGGCACCGAGATCACCGAACCGATCACAACCGTGTGGGTTTCGAGCTCGCGTCCGTCTTCAGCCAGCACGGAAATCGACCCGTTCTTGTTCAGAACGATGTTATTTCCGTCTTCCAGCTCAACCAAACGCAGATCGTTGTATCGCATCTTCCCGTCAAAACGCGCCTTGATCTGGGGCTGCTTGAATACCTGCGAAGCCGTTCCACCAATGTGGAAGGTACGCATGGTCAACTGCGTTCCCGGTTCACCGATGGACTGCGCCGCCACAATGCCGACCGCCTCACCCAGTTTGACCAATCCGCCCGTCGCCAGATTGCGACCGTAGCAGTTCATGCAGATACCGTGCTTGCTCTCGCAGGTAAGCACCGAACGAATACGAATATTCTCAATGCCCATCCGCTCCACGAGCTTGGCCCGCACTTCATCAATCTCTTCGTTGGCGACCACCAGCTTTTGCTTCGGATCCGTGGGATCAAAAATGTCATCGCAGCTGTATCGACCGACAATCCGTTCGCCCAACCGGACAACCTCGTCCTCGCCTTCGTAGATCGCCTGCACCCAGATGCCGTTGGTGGTGCCGCAATCCTGTTCGCGAATGATGACGTCCTGGGCCACATCCACCAGCTTGCGTGTCATGTAACCAGAATCGGCCGTCTTGAGCGCCGTGTCCGCCAATCCTTTCCGCGCTCCGTGAGTTGAAATAAAGTACTCCAACACGGTCAATCCCTCGCGGAAGTTCGACAAAATCGGTTTCTCGATAATGTCACCGGACGGCTTGGCCATGAGGCCGCGCACACCGGCCAGCTGCCGGACCTGCTGACGGTTACCGCGAGCGCCCGAATCAACCATGAGCCACACGGGATTGTATTCACGTTTCCCGTGATTGTTCTCAAGCGTGCGCAACATGACGTTCGCGATCTGATCGGTGCAATGGGTCCAGATGTCGATCACCTTGTTGTAGCGTTCGCCCGGAGTGATGACACCCTTGCGGTATTGCTTTTCAACTTCGTTGATCTGCTTCTGCGCATTCTCGATTTCCTGAGTTTTCTCCTTCGGAATGATCATGTCATCAATTCCGATGGATACTCCGGCTTGAGTCGCCTCCTTGAAGCCCAATTCCTTGAGCCGGTCAAGCGTCGCCACGGTTTCATCCTTGCCACACGCCTTGTAGCAGTGCCAGATCAACTCACCAATCTGCCCCTTGCCAATCACACGATTCGGGAACCCGAGTGCCGTCGGCCAGATTTCGCTGAAGATCACACGACCCACCGTGGTCTCGATCACCTTTTTGTCGGCATCCCCGTAGGTTGTCTTCGTGCCAAAATCCGGGTTCGCCATCAGAATCCGCTCGTGGGTCGTGACCGCTCCGTCCGCATGGGCGAAAATAACCTCCGTCTTGCTTCCAAACAAACGAAGCCGCTTCCGGCCCACAGGCTGAGCCTGAGCACGGGGGGTTGCCGTCAGATAATAACATCCCAGGGTAATGTCCTGGGTCGGGGTCATGATCGGTTTGCCGCTCGATGGACTAAAAATGTTGTTCGAAGCCATCATCAACAAACGGGCCTCCAACTGTGCCTCAACGGACAGGGGCACATGGACCGCCATCTGATCGCCGTCGAAATCCGCGTTGTAGGCGGTGCAGACCAGCGGATGAATCCGAATGGCCTCCCCTTCGATCAGCGTCGGCTCAAATGCCTGGATCGACAGCCGATGCAGAGTGGGCGCCCGGTTCAGCAGAACGGGATGTCCCTTGGTGACTTCTTCCAGAATATCCCACACCTCGGGTGACTGACGTTCGATCATCTTCTTGGCCGAACGTACGGTGTGCACATAACCAAGCTCCTTGAGTCGGCGAATGATGAATGGCTCGAAGAGTACCAGCGCCATTTTCTTGGGCAAACCGCACTGGTGAAGCTTGAGCTCCGGACCAATGACGATGACAGACCGACCGGAGTAATCGACTCGTTTCCCGAGCAGATTCTGACGGAACCGACCGCTCTTTCCCTTGAGCATGTCGCTCAGCGATTTGAGCGGACGATTGCCTGCTCCCGTAACGGCGCGCCCGTGGCGTCCATTATCAAACAACGCATCGACGGCTTCCTGAAGCATCCGCTTTTCGTTGCGGATGATCACTTCGGGCGTCTTGAGCTGCAGCAGGTTTTTCAACCGGTTGTTCCGGTTGATCACGCGCCGGTAAAGATCGTTCAAATCGGAGGTCGCAAAACGCCCACCTTCCAGCGGCACCAACGGACGAAGATCCGGAGGAATGACCGGGAGCACGTTGAGAATCATCCATTCAGGACGGCTCTTGGACGTGTGGAAACCCTGGAACACCTTGATCCGCTTCGCGATTTTCTTGCGGATCTGCTTGCTCTTGGTCTCCGTCATCGACTGCTGAAGCACTTCAACCTGTCCTTCCAGGTCGACCCGGCCCAGGGCTTCGCGCACGGCTTCGGCCCCCATCTTGGCCACGAACGCGTCCGCGCCGTAGGTCTCCTTGGCTTCACGAAACTCAATTTCGCTGAGCAACTGATGCTCCTTGAGCGGTGTGGAAAGCGGGTCGATCACGAGGTAATCCTCGTAGTAGATGACACGTTCCAGGTTCCGCGCGGTCATGTCGAGCATCAGACCGATCCGCGAAGGCATGCATTTAAAAAACCAGATGTGCGAAACCGGCACGGCCAATTCGATGTGCCCCATGCGCTCCCGCCGAACCCGCGACAGGGTTACCTCGACACCGCAACGATCACAAACCACTCCCCGGTGTTTGATCCGTTTGTACTTGCCGCAGGAACACTCCCAGTCCTTGACTGGACCGAAGATCCTCTCGCAAAACAATCCCCCCTTCTCGGGTTTAAACGTGCGATAGTTGATCGTTTCCGGATTCTTGACCTCGCCTTTTGACCACGAACGAACCGCCTCGGGAGAAGCCACCGAGATCGAGACGTAGTCCACCAGATTCACCTTTTCCAAGCCAAGCAACTCGCGGGCCGTTTCTTTGGTACTTATCATACTTTCTATTGATATTACTCCGGTTTATCGGCAGCTGATCCTCAGTTGAAAGCCGCCAGCGAGGGCGGTTGCGCGGGTTGATCGATGGGATTGGTGTAACCAACCTTTACATCCAGTCCCAGTGATTGCATTTCCTTGACCAACACGTTGAACGACTCGGGAACCCCGGCTTCCAGCGCATTGTCGCCCTTCACGATGCTTTCGTAAATGCGTGTCCGTCCCTGCACATCGTCCGATTTGACGGTGAGCAGTTCCTGCAGGGTGTAGGCCGCTCCGTAGGCCTCCATCGCCCAGACTTCCATCTCTCCGAAGCGTTGCCCTCCATACTGGGCCTTGCCTCCAAGCGGTTGCTGGGTCACCAGCGAGTAGGGGCCCACCGCGCGGGCGTGAATCTTGTCCGCCACCAAATGCCCCAGTTTCATCATGTAAATGTAGCCAACCACGATCTCCTGATCGAACTTGTCGCCGGTTCGCCCGTCGGTCAGCAGTACCTTGCCGTGTTCTGGAAGCTTGGCATCCTTCAGGTATCCGCGGATATCCTTCTCCTTGATACCGTCAAACACCGGAGTCGCAAATCGCATGCCGAGGATTCGAGCCGCCCAACCCAGATGAGTCTCCAACACCTGACCGACGTTCATGCGCGAGGGAACCCCCAGCGGGTTCAGCACAATGTCCACAGGCGTGCCATCTTCCACAAACGGCATGTCCTCTTCAGGCACGATCTTGGCCACCACACCCTTGTTCCCATGCCGTCCGGCCATCTTGTCTCCAACGGAAAGCTTGCGCTTGGAGGCGATGTAAACCTTCACCGACTTGATGATCCCGGGATCAACCTCATCGCCTGCCTCGGCCCGCTCCAACTCTTCGTCGTGCTGCATCTGCAGATCGTCGAAGCGTTTTTTGAAGTTTCCGATGATCTCGTTGATCTTGTTCCGGATCGGCGACGGATCGATTTCAATCCGGTCGTAAACACTGGCCAGCTTCCGCAACAGCGTCTTGGTGATCTTGCGATTGGCCGGAATGATGATCTCTCCGGTCTCGGAATTGACCACATCCAGCGGGATCTTTTCTCCCAGAAGAATGTTGCTCAACGCCTCGGTCAATTGTTCCCGCAACTCATCCATCTTGGTGCGGTATTCTTCCTCGACCTGCTTGGCATGTTTCTTCGCTTCCGTGGACGACACCCGGACACCGCGGTCGACCTCTTTCTTGGAGGAAACCTTCACGTCCATCACGATGCCGTAGGTTCCCGATGGAACCTTCAGCGAAGTATCCTTAACGTCGGCGGCTTTTTCACCGAAGATCGCCCTCAGCAAGCGCTCCTCAGGTGCCAACTCCGTCTCGCTCTTCGGCGTGATCTTGCCCACGAGAATGTCGCCCGGCTTGACCTCCGCACCAATTCGAATCACACCGTCGCTGCCCAGATTCTTAAGAGCTTCTTCTCCCAGATTGGGAATGTCCCGCGTGATTTCTTCAGGCCCCAGTTTTGTGTCCCGCGCTCCGACTTCGAATTCATCGATGTGAATCGAGGTGAACACGTCGTCCTTGACAATGCGCCGACTGATCAGGATCGCGTCCTCGAAGTTGTATCCATTCCAGGGCATGAATGCGCAAAGCACATTCCGCCCCAACGCCAACTCTCCACCTTCCGTGCACGGTCCGTCGGCAATCGCCTGCCCCTTCTTGACGGTATCCCCCTTGGCAACCAGGATCTTCTGGTTGATGCACGTCGCGGCATTGGATCGCATGAATTTGCGCACGTTGTATACGTGAACTCCCTCGCCGGCATCGGTCTTCAGCTTCTTTTTCCCTTCAGGCATCTTGCCATCCGCGGTAATCACAATCTGATTGCCCGTGACGGAAGCCACCTTCCCGGCTTCTTCGGAAACGATCACGGCCCGTGAATCGCGGGCCACCCGCTCCTCAAGTCCGGTCGCCACCAAGGGCGCTTCGGTCACCAACAACGGAACGGCCTGCCGTTGCATGTTGGACCCCATCAACGCACGATTCGCATCGTCATGTTCAAGGAACGGAATCAATCCCGCGGCCACCGATACAAGCTGTTTCGGCGAAACATCCATGTAATCGACACGCGCCGGTTCCACATCGATAAAGTCGCCCTTGCTCCGGCACATCACCTTGGGCGTCAGAAACTGGCCCTTCTCGTCGATCACGGCATTGGCCTGGGCCACAATGAAGGTTTCTTCACGATCGGCCGTCAGATAATCGATGTGCGTCGTCACACGCCCCTTGTCGACACGGCGATAGGGAGTTTCGATGAATCCGAATTCATTCACCCGCGCAAAGGTCGCCAGGGATGCAATCAAACCAATGTTCGGTCCTTCGGGTGTTTCCACCGGGCAGATCCGCCCATAATGGGACGGATGCACATCTCGAACCTCAAACCCGGCACGATCTCGCGAGAGACCGCCTGGCCCAAGCGCCGATAAACGGCGTTTGTGCGTCAACTCCGCGAGCGGGTTGATTTGATCCATGAACTGCGAAAGCTGGCTCCGCCCGAAAAAGTCGCGCACCACTGCGGACAACGCCTTGGGGTTGATCAGCTTCTGCGGGGTCATGGTGTCGGCACCCTGATCGAACAGGGTCATCCGCTCCTTCACCAGACGCTCGGTCCGGGCCAAGCCCACCCGGCATTGGTTCGCGAGCAACTCACCCACGGTCCGGATGCGCCGACTGCCCAAATGATCAATGTCATCCAGAGAACCCTCGCCCTTCTTGAGCCGGAGCAGGTACTTCGTGGCTGCCACGAGATCCTCCTTGGTCAACACGCGGGTGTCC
>JAIPJX010000202.1 GCA_021733945.1 Verrucomicrobiota bacterium
CCGGGCCGTGCCGTTGTGGGCAATTGGGTTGTTTTCAGGGCTCCCTGGACATACGCTGAGTCCGAAGAGCCTTGAAAAGCATGAACCGGTCACCTTCCTTGCCCAGCACCGCGCCCGCCCGCCTCCGAGTGGCGGCGGTCCAGATGATATTTGCGGACTCGATTCCGGGTAATCTGGAGAAGATCGAACGCGCCGTGGCAGCGGCGCAGCGGCGGGGTGCGGAGGTCATCCTGTTTCCCGAGTGCGCCACGACCGGATACGCCTGTGCCTTTGGCGCGCTGAAGCCGGCGGAGGTGCGGTCGGCTCTTCAGGCGGTTGCTTCCATGGCCGCGCGGTATGGGGTGAACCTGCTTGTGGGAAGTCCGATTTTTGCGGGGCGCAGGTTGTACAACGCATTGGTTGTTTTTGATCGCAGCGGACGCCTTGCGCATGTGTACGCCAAGTGTCAGCTCGTGGAGTCGGATCTGCAGTGGTTTACGCCTGGCAACGGACTGTCTCTATTTTCGATCGACGGCGTTCCGGCCACCTCCATCATCTGCCACGAACGCCGCTATCCGGAACTGGTGCGACTGCCGGTCATGGCCGGTGCCCGGATCGTGTTCCACCCGAACGCCGGAATGGATGCGCTGCGGGTTTCACGCACCAAACGGAACGGCCGGGATGGCATGGCGGTGCGGGCCTTCGAAAACGCTGTCTTCTACGTGTTCGCGAATTCGGTGGGGCCGCAGGGTGCGGGCAAGTGGTCCGCCGGAGACTCCAAGGTGGTGGCCCCGGATGGTTCGGTGTTGAAGCTGGCGGACAACCGGAGCGAAACCGTGGTTGTCGCGGATCTGGACCTGGCGCAGGCGACCGGGAAATATGCTGAAGAGAGCCTGCGGCATCCGCGTTTTCTCGCGCCGTATTGGAGGGCTCTGTTGAGGGACCTGCGGCGGCGCGCCCGCGAATCGGATCTCAGGTTTCAACGGGCGTGGCGTTCCGGACCGGACTCGGGGCGATAGACGTCTCTGAAAAAACTCGTGGGCGGCGGGGGACAGGTCGCGGGTTGTTTTTCCTTTCTGGGGGCAGAGGTTTGGGCTAATTTGGTTTCACATTTTTTGATATTCCATGTCACTCAAGATACTTTGCGTAGATGACAGCCGCACCGTGCGGATGTTGATTGCCCGGGCGTTTGCGCCCTTCGATTGCCAGATCATTGAGGCGGGGAACGGTGAAGAAGCCCTGAGGATCGTCGGGGAGACGCCCCCTGACCTGCTGGTGCTGGACGTGACCATGCCGGTCATGGATGGATTGACGATGCTTCGGGAATTGCGTGGGAACCCGCAATCCCAATCCATTCCGGTGATCATGCTGACTGCCGAATCGGGCAGGGAGAGCGTGGTGGAGGCTTCGAACCTGGGCGTCAGCGATTATCTTTCCAAACCCTTTCAGGCAGAGAAACTACTCGAGAAAGTCAATCGGATCGTGAGTTTGGTGCCCAGGGACGGTAGCAGCCAATACGATCAACTCGCCGCCCGTTACGGGCTTGAATCCGTTCCGGAGAGCATCCTGCGACTCACGCGAATTCTCGCTTCCCGGGACGCTTCGCTCAGTTCGATTGCCGAAGCGATCTGTCAGGACCGAGGTTTGACCATCAGGCTGCTTTCCGCAGCAAATCCCCGTCATATCGAGAAGCCGCAATACAGCATTGAGGAGGTTTCCGCGGCACTGAACCGTACCGGGCTCAGTTTTGGCGTGCTGGTTGCCACCTGTGATCCGCTGGTCAGGGCGGTTCGGAAAACATTCAGCAGCGCTTTGTCCATCCAGTTGGAACAGGTGGACGTGAAAAACCTGTCCCCGCTCAGCGGATTGCACGTGACCGGGTATGCCGAGTTCTCCGGTCGGGCAACCGGGAGGGTGCAACTGAGGTTTAGTGAACGGTCCGCCCGGTTGATGGCCACCCGGGTGATGGGGATCGATCCTGCGGAGCCACTGGAAGCGGATGCGATTGACGATGCCGTGGGTGAAGTGGTGACGATGGTGGTTGGGAATTTTAAATCGAATCTCTGCAATGCGGGCCTGGAGTGCGTGCTCACACCGCCCAAGGTGGAGCGCACGGAGAAACTCGAAATCCGGAAAATCGAAGGGGGTGGTGCGGAACGATTCGGGTTCAAATCTCCTGAATTGACCCTCTGGGTCGACAACAGCGTGAATCCCTGGGGCGAATAGAGCCGGATGCAAAACGCTCTCATGGGCGGTCAAGGGGAACGGTGGATGGTGCTCAAATCCGGGGCTGCCGATGCCGGGGAGAACATGGCGGTTGATGAGGCGCTTCTGGACGGGGTGTCGAAGATTGGGTGTCCGGTGCTTCGCTTCTACGAATGGTCGGCTCCGGCCGCCTCGTTCGGATATTCTCAAAAGTACGAGGAGGTGTCCACCTGGACCAACGTGCGGCCCCTGGTGAGGCGGCCGACGGGCGGAGGATTGGTGTTGCATGGTTCGGACTGGACCTACAGCCTGATCATCCCGCGCGAGCATGGGTGGTACAGGCTCGGAGCCTCGGAGAGTTACTGTCGTATGCACGCCTGGATTCGGTCCGCCTTCGAGTCGATCGGCGTGACGACCGAGTTGGCGGTGCAGCCATCGACCGGACTGGCCGGCCAATGTTTTGCTCGAGCGGAGCCTTCCGACCTGCTATGCGCAGGACGAAAGATCGCGGGCGCAGCGCAGCGGCGGAGCCGAACTGGTTTGTTGATCCAGGGGTCGGTGCATCCGGAAGGGCTGGACGGTGTGGCCCGGGAGGCCTGGAGAGAGGCGATGAAAAGAAACGCCCCGGCGGTGGGGCCGGCGGAATGGGGTGAGTGGAGGATTGGGTCGGAGATGATGGGGAAAATTGCTGGGTTGTTGCACGACAAGTACTTAAACAATGAATACCATCGAAGGCGTTGATGGTGGGCTTTGGTTTTGGTTGCGATTGTTGGGGATTGCGGTGTGTCGGAAAGGTTCGCGGAGTCTCAGGTGGGGAAACTTTCGTGGATTGCCGGTTTAATGTAGAGTGGTTTTGCTGCTATGGCACAGTTTTTATATAAAGCGCGGCGTAAGTCCGGCGAGGTGGTTACCGGAGTGCTGGACGTTTCGGATCGATCGGACGCGGTCGTGCAGATTGAGCGTTTGGGACTTTTTCCGGTGAAGGTGGAGGCTTCCAAGGGTGGCGGGAGCGCCAAGTTCGACAGTGCGGTGGGCCGCGACCGACCCAAGACGGTTGTGTTGCCCGCCGTGCTGCGCGACTTGATGACCCGCCAACGCAAGCCCAAGCTTCAGGAATTGGCCACATTCACCCAACAGCTTGCAAACCTGCTCAAATCAGGAATGCCCCTCACCGTCGCTCTCAACAGCATGACGCATTTGGAGTCCAGGGGGATTTCCGCCCAGGTTAGTCGTCAGTTGAAGCAGGATGTGATGGAGGGCAAGAGCCTGTCCGACGCGATGGTCAAGCAGCCGATTATTTTTTCGGATCTGTATGTCAACATGGTGCGTGCGGGCGAACAGAGCGGGGCGCTGGTGGATGTGCTGGAGCGTTTGTCCACCCACTACGAACGGTTCGCGGAGGTGCAGCAAAAATTCACCTCGGCGCTGATCTATCCCTCGATCGTGGGGTGTGTGGGCGTTCTGATCATGTTTTTCTTCATGACCTACATGCTTCCGAAGTTTATGGAGATCTTTGAAGGCATGAGCGTGCAGCTCCCTGGGGCGACCCGGTTCCTGATCGGCATCAGCAACCTGTTCAGCGGGTATTGGTGGCTCATGGCCTTGCTCGTGCTTGCCGCCGGAGTGGTGTTTAAACGATTTCAGTCGACGGACACCGGAAAAAGGACGATCGACGGATGGAAGATCCGAATGCCGATCCTGGGCAAGGTCGTCAAACTGAATCTTCACGGCCAATTCGCGCGCACTCTGGCCACGTTGCTCAAGAACGGCGTGCCGGTGCTCACCGCACTGAAAATCACCGAGCAGATCATTCCCAACCGCATTTTTAAGGAGGCCATTGCCAAAACCCGCGAGGATGTGACCGATGGAAAAACCATTGCGCAGCCGTTGGCTCGCAGCAAAATCTTCCCCCAGCTCATGATCGATCTCCTGAAAATCGGAGAGGACACGGGGGATGTGCCCGGGGCCTTGGAGAATGTGGCCAATACCTACGAAAATGAACTGAGCATTGCCCTGCGGGTCATGACCAACCTGATCGAACCGGCCATGATCATTGCCATGGCGCTCGGGGTAGGATTCCTTCTGTTCAGTGTGCTTTCCGCCATGTTTGCCATTACCTCAAACATCGCCCGCTGATGTCTGCCGCCCTGTCCATTGCGAGAATCCAGCCGCCCGGCCCCCTGGGTGCCCGGCGGGACCACGGGGTGCCCCTCTCCAGAATTGGGCGGGGCTGCCGCAGGGGATTTACGCTCATCGAAATCATGATTGTGATCAGCATCATGATGGTGGTGATGACCGTTGGAATTCCTGCTTTTGTGCGGGCATTGGACAAACAAGGGCTGCGAAAGGCGGTCAACGATGTGGTGGAAGGCTGCAGTCATGCCCGATCCCAGGCGATCCTGCGGGGTGTTCCAATGGAATTCGTGATTCGGGCCGAAGATTTTAGTCTGATGGTGCGTCCGGCCGCCGGGTTTTCAACGGGCCCGACGGCACCACCCGTGTCGGTGGCCGAGAGTGTGGTCCAGACGCAGGCCCCGGCAAAAACGGTCCCCCCCTTTTCCCGGCATTTTCCGGATGGTGTGCTTGTCAGCGAACTGTGGGTCAATACAAAGCCTCTGCTCGATCTGCCCGAAGCCCGGGTGCGCTTCTACCCCAATGGCACGTGCGACGAGTTTAAGATCATGCTGATTTCGCTGGAAGAGGGGGAGAAATTGATATCCCTCGATGTGGTCACCGGTCTGTCCGAGGTGGAGGTGATACGGTGAGAACGTTGTCCGAGTGCCGGCATCGTCCGAATCCGCCCATCCCAGGGAGGGACGGCGTCGCCTTCACACTCCTGGAAGTGCTGATTGCGGTATCGATCTTCTTCATCGCCATGTTTGCGATTCTCGATATGACAGCGAATTCGGTGAAGGCAGCCCGGCACCTGCAGAGATCGAATGTCGACGTCGGCATGCTGGGGGCGATGATGTCACTCACCAATCAGGTGGAGGAAGGGCCTGTGCCCCGCGAAATCATCCTGCCGTTCGAAGAAGCCAACCCGGAGTACGCCTGTCGTGGAAACATCACGGAGGTATCCTCCAATGGGCTTTTTCAGGTTGATTTCGAGATATACAGCATCAAGGACAAACGGGTGGCGGCATCGACCTTGAGCATGCTCCTGTTCCGTCCGCCCGCCGGTGGGGCCGCGGCAGGCCGCCTGAGGAGCACCATCCCGCGATGAAACTTCCCATGGAATCGGGAGTGCCGACTGACCCTGGAGGTGAGCAGGGTCGCGTCCGAAGAATGGCCGTGAGGAGCCGCGCTTTCACCCTGATCGAGATCATGATCGCGATCACGATTTTCGCGATCGTGTTGGCTGGCATTTACTCCAGCTGGACGGCCATTTTGAGAAGTTCCCAGGTTGGACTCAAGGCGGCCGCTGAAGCGCAACGCACCCGGATGACCCTCCGGGCGCTCGATGAAGCCCTCGGCTCGGCCCAGTTGTTTCTGGGGAATCTGCAGTATTACTGGTTTTCAGCGGACACCAGTGGCGAGTTCGCCGACCTGAATTTCGTGTCCCATCTGCCGGGTTCCTTCCCCGGGAGCGGTCTGTTTGGTCAGCAGGCAATTCGCCGGGTCCGCTTTTTTGTCGAGGAAAACAAATTGGTTCTGCAGCAGACCCCGTTGCTGGAATGGAACGATGAGGGGGTGAAGCCCTACACGATTGTTCTGGCACCGGACGTTCGAATGTTCAACCTGCTTTTCTTTGACCCCACCCAGGTGGAATGGGTGGAGGAATGGCCGCTGACCAATCAGTTGCCAAAGGTTGTCAAAATCTCCCTGAGCTTCGGTGATGGCAAGGCCGGGTCCCTCCGGCCGGAAGAGGTGTCCACGGAAACCGTGTATCTTGCGGCAGCCGCAGTGCCGCCCCAGCTTCAGAGACCTTCGGTGAGGGGGCGTCTGCCCGGACCGCCCCTCCAGCAGCAGCCGTTGGCACCCCAATCGATCGCCCCATGAAACTTGTTGCACGATCCAATCCCCGTGGCTTCGCGCTGATCATGGTCCTCGTTGTGATCACGGTGCTTGGTGTGATTGCCGGTGGATTTGCCACCGCGATGCGCATCGAGACCAAACTGGCCAGCAACAGCAGTTTCGAAAACGACATGGAGTGGATCGGCAGATCCGGCGTCGAGTTTGCCCGTTATGTGTTGGCCGAACATATGAACGTGCGGAACGAGCCGTGGGATTCGCTCAATCAGAAATGGGCCGGGGGCCCGATGGGAACGAACGAGGTTCTGGAGCTGATCTCCCTGGAGAACAACAAACTCGGCCCCGGAGTCTTCTCGGTTCGGATCATTGACCAGGAACGGAAATTCAATATCAACGGAATCACCGACGCAAACGCCTACATCATCGAGAAAGCCCTCAGCATGGCGGGCGCGGACCCTGCCGAGATTCCAGGCATTCGGGATGCGTTCCTCGACTGGGTCGATCGCGACGACAACATTCACTTCATGGGTGCCGAATCGGACGATTACATCAGCCGTCCGAATCCCGGGATGACCGCCCATTTTGCCAAAAATGGAATGATCGATGAACTGGGGGAATTGCTCTTTATCCGGGGTGTGACGCCCGAAATGTGCCGGATTTCAATGCCCGGGGCACCCTCCTCGGGGCCGGTTCCGATGAGCGGCGGTTCGAGCCTGTGCGACCTCTTTACCGTTCTTTCATCCGGCGGGATCAACATCAACACCGCGTCCTCCCAGGTGCTGCAGTTGCTGCCGGGACTCGACGCGAATCTCGCCGAGGGGATCGTGCTGATGCGGGCTGGTTGGGATGGGGTGGATGGAACCGAGGACGACGTTCCATACCGGTCGGCGGGCGAATTGATCAACGTGCCAGGCATGGTTCCGCAGTTTGTTCAGCAGTTGAGCGGCGTGCTCAAGACCCGCAGCCTCATTTATGAAGTGTTTGTGGAAGTGAAAATCAACAACTACGTTCGGCGGTATTCGGCGCTCGTAAGACGTGATCCCACCCGGCCCGGGGAGTTGGAAACAATGACCTTTCACTGGGATTGATGCCGCTTGGAGGCGGGCGCGGCGTCAGCGGGTTGCGCGCGCCTCGCCGGGAACCGTTCGTCCGATGGGCGCGGGACTGCGACCTTTGTATGGGATCTCTCATCTTCATCACGGGAACCGACACCGGAGCTGGCAAGACCGTTCTCACGGCCATGCTTCTGGCCTCCCTGCGTGCCCGGGGCGTGCACGCGCTCGCCATGAAGCCGGTCTGCTGCGGATCGCGTGCAGACGCCCGGTTGATCGACAGGCTTCAGGAGCACGAGATCCCGATCGAACAAATCAATCCCTGGTATATTCCGCAACCCGTCGCGCCGGCGGCTCTTGCGAAGCATGACAGGCCGAACTGGCGACCCTCGGAGCTGGAGCGCTCCATCCGGGAACTGCAGGCAGGCTGTGACGTGTTGCTGGTCGAGGGCTGTGGCGGATTGATGGTGCCGTTGCTGGGAGACTATTTTGTGCGGGACCTCATCGAACACCTGCAATGCCCCGTGATCTGTTCCGGAAGAAACCGTCTCGGAATCATCAATCATATGCTTCTGAGCGCGCGATGCCTGGCGGAATCGGGGATTCGCAAGCGGGTATTTGTCCTGATGGGAACGAAGTCCAGAACCCTTGCGACCCGAACGAATGCCCATGTTTTGCAGGGTTTTTTGAAGCCGGACCCGATTGTGGAGCTGCCGGATCTGGGGGACGGAGCGGACAAATGGGAGGTCGTTAAAAAAAGTGCAAAAAGATTTAAAAAAACGCTTGCGCTAATTCTGGAGATGGCTACTTTCTAGCCAGCTTAGGAACAACGAAGCGAACGAGAGCGGGTCAGAAAAAAAACGGTTGACAGCTCAACGGAATTCGGTAAGTTGGCTTTGTTCGAAACTAGATATCTGAGATGTCGTAGATCAAGCGGCACTCAGGTTTTTTGTCCCCTGGAAGGGGAGGATTTCTGGAGCTGGGTAGCTCTGAATGTTCATTGACATTTGAATTGTGCGATAAGTTAGAGCCCTCAG